>JBAZPK010000293.1:0-2525 GCA_041648235.1 Thermoleophilia bacterium | reverse complement strand
CCACGGTGGCCTGGGTGTTCTTCCGCGCTTCGTCGCTGCGCGCCGCCCTCGACGTGCTGGTGGCGATGACCGGTCTGCGCGGTACCCACGGCGCCGGCCTCGCCCCCCTGCCGCCGGCGCTCGCCGGGCTCATCCTCGGCGCCTTGCTGTGGGTGAACTTCACCCCGAACACGTGGCAGATCAAGCCTGCGCCCAAACTGCGGCACGCGCTCATCCTCGGCCTGCTGCTGGGTGCCTCGCTGCTCGCCCTGAGCAAGCCCAGCGCGTTCCTCTACTTCCAGTTCTGAAGGTCGCAGGTGGCGGAGCCGGTCTAGCGGCGGGCGCCGAGGTCCTTCGGCAACAGCTCGGCGCAGGCCTCGGCCGCGGCGAGCTGCTCCGCCGCCAGCGGCGAAGAGCCGCGGCGCCGGGCTCGAGTGAGCACCTCGCCGACCTTGAAGCCCGCGGCGTACAGGTCGATCAGCGGCTGGGGGAGGAGGTCGAGCGGCGCCGGGTCCGTGGGGCCGGGCCAGCAGCGGAGCCCGGCCGCCTGAAGGCCACGGCGGTCGAGCTCCCCGGAGAGGCTCACGACCCCCAGATGGGGCGCCGCCGCGGCGAGCTCCCCGGCGTCGATCCACCCGCCGGGCGCCACGGTGCGTTCGTCGGGGCGCGCCGGGCAGAGGACGACCGCGTCGGCCTCACCGAGGCGGCCGCGCGCGCCCGCCTCCCCGAGGCCGTCGCCCACCTTGAGGCCGCCGTACAGGCTGATGCGCCCGGCGCTCTCGGGCGCCGCCACGAGCACGCGCGCGCCGGCCTGCGCCAGGCCGCGCGCGACCTTGGCGTAGGCCGGGCCGTCGCCGGCGAGGAGCAGCGTGGCGTCCACCACCTCGACACCGAGCTGCAGGAGGCCCCAGGTAGCCTGCATCGGCGCGTAGCGGTGCAGGTCGATGGCGTCCTCGTCCACGCCGGCCACGGCGATGCCGCGCCGGCGGCAGGTGGCGACGTCCAGCTCGGCGGCCCGCCAGTGCACCACGCCGCGCATGAGGCTCACGGCCGCGCTCTCCGCGACGATCCGCACCACCGATTCGTCGATCGGGCGCACCCCGGGGAGGTCGGTGACGATGTCCACGACGCCCAACGGCGCCTGCAGCCGGGTGGTGAGCGGGTGCACGCGGTCCTGAACGCCGGCCAGCGCGGCGAGGTACATGGTCTGTTCCTCCGCCTGCCGGCGGTCCGCGCCGGGGCCGTCGCGGCCCACCGCGTACACCGCGTCGGCGCCGGCTAGCGCGGCGATCACCGCCGTGACGCGCCGGTGGCCCCCGCCGGCCTCGGTGAGCACGCACAGGCCGGTCAGGTCGAGGCGATGGCGCTCGATCGCCCGGCGCACGAGGCGCAGCGCCTGGCGCCCGGGGAAGCGCTCGTCGCAGGCGTAGCGGTGATCGAAGGCTCCATCCATGTGCTCATCCTACCGCGTGATCGGCGGCGGGTCGGCCGGTGGCCGATACTCCTCTATACTCGCCACTCGGGAGTGGAGCGAAAGGACCATCGGCGTGAGCGTCACCAGCGGTGCGACGGATAGCGTTCCGAACCGCCACCGGCGAGCGGCGGTCTTCGTCGTGCTCGTGATCGCGGCACTGATGGGCGTGGCGGCGCCCGCGGGCGCTGCCACGCCCGAGGCCGCACAGATCGACGCGTACCTTGCCCTACAGGGCTCGCCCTTGCTGGGCAGCGGAGCCGACTTCATCGCCGAGGGCCAGGAACACGGCGTCGATCCGACCTTCCTCGTCGCCATCGCCGGCGCCGAGACGAGCTTCGGGCGCTTCCTGTACTCCCAGGACGGCGACCAGTGTACCTACAACGCCTTCAACTGGTTCTACGGCCCCACGTGGCCGGCGAGCGACTTCGCCTCCTGGGAGGAGGGCATCGCGGCCGTCGCCGAAGGCCTGGCCGGCGAGCTGTACTACGGCGCCGGCCTCAACGCGGTCGACGCCATCGCGCCGCGCTATTGCCCCGACGGCACCGCCGCCTGGGTCGGCAACGTCAGCGCGTTCATGCTCGAGCTCGGCGGCGACCCGGCGGACACACGCCTCCCCGCCGCCGCGCGCCCACCGTCCACGGAGCCGGGGCTGGTGGCGCTTGATGGCTCGGTCGCTCTCGGCGACGGGGCCCGCGAGGTGGGCGAGAAGATCACGGCCTCCTTCGCAATCGTCAACCGCGGCGACGAGGGAGTGAGCCTCGACGGCATCCGCCTCAGTGTCCGCGGACCGGCCGGGGGGCGCGCCGACATGGTCTCCGACAAGCCCTTCGTGCTGGCGCCGGGCCAGTCGCTCAAGGCTTCGGCCGAATGGCCACTCACGCTCGCCGGCCGCTGGCACGGCTGGATCGAGGTCCTGCAGGCCGGCCAGGCCAGCCTGGCCGGCGACCGGGAGGCGTTCTCCTTCCGGGTGAGCCTGCCGCGTGGCCTCGAGCTGCGCCGCTGGCTCCTGCGGGAGGCAGCGCTCAACCTGAGCCTCTGACCGCCTCTGGAGCGCCACTGGGCGGGCGCGCCG
>JBAZPK010000292.1:0-2552 GCA_041648235.1 Thermoleophilia bacterium | reverse complement strand
GGCGAAGCGCACCCGCCGCCCGCCGGGCAGCTCGAGCGCGACCGGCCGCCCTGCGGCTTCGCCGAAGCGCCACTCGACGCCGATGGGGCGGCCGTCTCCGGGCGCGAAGACAGGGTCCCGGCGCACCGTCTCCAGAAGGTCCTCGAGCAGCATCGCCCGGCGGACCTCCCAGGCGAGCGCGGCACCCGTCACTCCGCGCCGCTCGGCCTCGGCGCAACCAAGCTCCCAGGCGGAGAGCACCGCCGCCAGGGCGGCGTCCCGCCAGGGACGCCCCTCGCCGCCGGAAGAAGCCGCGGCGATCACCGTCTCGTACGCGCGCTGCAGGATGCCGTGCGCCAGGGTGCCGAACTCGCGTGGCTCCATCTCGAGGCTGTCGCCGGGCTCCTCGGGCGCCTCAAGGCCGAGCACGTCGCGCAGGAGGAAGGCGAACGGGCAGCTCACGTAGCGCTCGAGCCGCGTGGGGTGCATCTCGGCGGCGAAGGGATGCCGCGCCGCCAGCGCGGCACGGGCTTCGCCGCCGAGCAGGCCGTCCCACGCGCCGGGCACCACGCCGCGCGCGGCGCTCCACTGGCCGAGGCGCCGGCGCGCGGCTTCCCGATCCTGGAGGACCGCCGCCAGGTACTCAGCCGCCGCGGGGCCGCCCGCGCCGGCGACCTCACCGTCACCACCGCCTCTGCCGTCACCACCGTCACCGCCGCCCCCGCCAAGCCCCCCCTCGCCTAGAGCCAGCAACGCGGCCGTGTCGCGCTCGCGCGCGTCGACCCACACGGATGCGGCGTCGTCGCCAAACGCCGGAGAGCCGCCGACGTGGCGCCACACGGCGGCGAGGGGCGCTCCGGTCAGGAGCTCGTCCAGCCCAACGGGGCGGCCGGCGGCAAGCGAAGCGAGCCGCAGCAGCAGCCGCGACGGCAGCCGCGGGCGCCCGCTGGCGGCGTCGGTGCGCGGCGCGAGCAGCGTGAGCCGCTCTCGCGCCGCTTCGCAGGCGAAGGCGAACAGGAGCTCGGCCTCGGCGTCTCGCTGTTCGGCAAGCGGCAGGCGAACGTCGAACGCCTCGCCCAGCCGCCGCCGTTCGGCGTCGCCGAGGATCGGGTCCGGGCGGCCACGGGCCGGGAAGCCACCCTCCGCAAAGCCGATGAAGACCACGGTGTGGAAGTCCAAGCCGCGGATCTCGAGCGGCGTGAGCACCGCGACGCCGTCACGCCCGACCCTGCCGACGGGCACGCGGGCGCCCGCGAGCTGCTCGCGCAGCGCGGCCGCCATCTCCGTTGCATCAACGTCTTCGCCGAGCACGCCGAGAGCCTTGAGGCCCCCCGCGGCGTCGCGCACCGCGGCCGCGGCGGCGGCCTCGAAGAGCTCCTCAGCCACCACCGCGAGTACCTCTGCCCAGACCCCCCAGGAGGCGCGGCCCGGGAGGCTGCCGCAGGCTCGCCCCAGAGCGCCGGCAGCGGCCTCGAGCCCGCGAACCGCCGTGAGCCGCAGCCGTGTGAGATCGAGCCTCTCGTCCAGCTCGTCGTCGTCCTCGCCGCCGCCTGGCCCGCGCACCTCCAGTTCCTGCAGCCGGCGCTCGAGGCCGCGCCGCCGCCGGCTCACGCGCTGGGCCCATTGATCGAGCCCGCCGACCACTCCGGCCTGGCGGGCTTCATCGAGCCAAAGAGCCACCTCACGCGGAGACGCCCCGGCGCCGCGCAGCGGCGCGGCCGCGAGAAGGTCGATCACCGCCCGCCGGCTGAACGGCTCGCCGGCAGGGGGAGCGAGGCAGCCGGCGAGGCGAAGCAACACCCGCGGCCCGAGCGACCGGTCGGGGCGCCCACATGCCGGCCGCAGGCCGGCCGCTTCCAGGCCGGCGGCGACCCGCTCTACGTCGTCGCCGTGCGGCACCACGACGGCACAGTCCCAGAAGGCGGCGCCGTCCCCCGCCGCGGCGAGCAGCGCGCGCACTGCCTCGCGCACCTCGCCGCGCTCGTCGGCCACCGAGACCACGTACAGCGAAGCGTCGCCGGCAAGCGAAAGCGCCGGCCCCTCGAGCGGGCGCACCGTCCGCCACACGGCTGCCAGGCGGGCGAGGTCGCCGTCGCCCGCGGGCACCGCCAGCCACGACTCGCCGAGGCCCGCGGCGCGCGCGACGTCGAGAGTCACCGCTCCGTCACCGGCGCCCTCGCGCGGAACAGGCACCAGGACGTCGGCACCGGCGGCCAGCAACTCGGCGACGAGCACCTCCTGCGCCCGGTTGAGGTCGTAGATGCCGTACAGGATGGTCTTCCCCGCCTCGCGCCCGCCCCTTGCTCCGCGCGCCGCGGCCAGGTAGACCTCAGCGTCGTCGAGTACCCCCCGGCGATCCAGCTCCTCGCAGTAGGCCGCGTACAGTGCCTGAAGGTCGCCCGCCTTGGCCGACTCCGCGGCGGCATCACCGGCCGCGGCCCGCGCCCACGCCGCGCCCGGGGCGACGAGCCCCTGGCGCAGGTCGGTGAAGGTCGCCGCCAGGGCCTGTGCGAAGTGCGGGCGCTCGCTGACCGGGCCGAAGTAGCCGAGGCTGCCCTCCGCGGCCCGCACGG
>JBAZPK010000291.1:0-2553 GCA_041648235.1 Thermoleophilia bacterium | reverse complement strand
CGCTCAGCGAGGTGGGCCCGGTGCTTGACCAGGCCGCCGCCGCGGCGCTCGCCGCGGCTGGATTGGTTTCCCTGCACAGTGGTACAATCCGGGTGACGCGAAAGGGGCGGTACGTCGCCGGCGCGGTGGTCGTACGCCTGTTTCGCGCTTGACGTTTAAGGGGGCGGTGTTGGCACTCAGGCCACGTCAGGAACGGGTGCTGCGGGCCGTCATCGAGGAGTACATCGCCTCGGGCGCCCCGGTCGGTTCCAAATACTTGAGTGAACGCTTCGAGTTCGGCGCTGCGGCATCCACGATCCGCAACGACCTCGCCGACCTCGAAGACCTCGGCATGCTCGCGCACCCGCACACGTCGGCGGGCCGCGTCCCCACCGACGCCGGCTACCGGCACTACGTCGACGTGATCCTCGGTGAGCACCGTGAGGCCGCCTCGGCCCTGCCGCTCGAGGGCGACCGCGCCCGCAGCGAGATCGACGACGCCCTGCGCGAGACCGCCGAGGCGCTGTCGCGGGTCACGGAGCTGCTGGCCGTGGTCTCGGCTCCGGCGGTCACCACGTCCACGGTCCGCCACATCGAGGTGCTCTCGCTGCAGCCGCGCCTCGTGATGGTGGTCGTCATCACCAGCTCGGGCCAGGTCAGCAAACGCATCTTTCACCTCCTCGACCCCGTCGATGAGGGCCTCGCCGAGTTCGCCCGCGTGTACCTCAACGAGCGCCTCGTGGGGGCCCAGCTGGGCACGCGGCGCGTGGCCGCCGTCTTCGAGAGCTCGGAGCTGCGCGCCAAGGAGCGCGCCTTCCTCGACACCGTGCGGCCGGCCTTCGAGGCTCTCGCCGGCGGCGACGTGGAGGGCCTGCACCTGGGCGGCGCCTCCCGCCTGCTCGAGAACCTCACTCGCGAAGGCGCCGGCCACCTCGACGAGCTGCTCGAGATGCTCGAGCACCGCTACAACCTCCTCGAGCTGCTCTCCGAAGCGATCCGCGCCCGCGGCGTCTACCTGCGCATCGGCCACGAGATGGCCTCGCCGACGTTGCAGGGCTGCTCCCTCGTGGCGGCCAACTACGGCGTCGCCAACCGCAACCTCGGCACGGTGAGCGTGCTCGGGCCCACTCGCATGGACTATCAGGGCGTGATCGCCACGGTGCGCGCCACCGCCGACAGCCTCAGCTCCTACCTGGAAGAGATCTGGTGAAACGCGACTACTACGATGTGCTCGGCGTGCCTCGGGACGCCCAGCAGAGTGACATCAAAAAGGCCTTCCGCAAGCTGGCCCGCGAGTGCCACCCAGACGTGAACCCGGACGACCCGCACTGCGAAGCTCAGTTCAAGGAGGCCGCCGAGGCCTACGAGGTGCTCAGCGACGCCGAGGGCCGCGCCGCCTACGACCGCTACGGGTTCGACGGGCTCAAGGGCCGCCCGATGACCGACTTCGAGCACGTCGGCTTCGGCGACCTCTTCAACGTCTTCTTCGGCGGCGGCATGTTCGACTCCGTGCTTCGTGATGCCGGCGGCGGGATGTGGGGGGCGGCCACCGGCAGCCCGCCGCCGCCGCGCGGCGACGATGTGGAGGTGACCCTCGAGCTCACCTTCGCCGAGGCCGTGTTCGGCCTCACCAAAGAGGTCGAGGTGCGCGCCGACGCCCCCTGCGAGGTCTGTACGGGCACGGGAGCCAAGCCCGGCACCGGCCGCGAGGCCTGCCCGCAGTGCCACGGCAGCGGCCGCATGCGCGAGGTCTCCAGCCTCGGCGGGTTCGGCCAGTTCATCCGCACCAGCACCTGCAGCGTCTGCCGCGGCCAGGGCTCGATCGTCAAGGAGCCCTGCGAGCACTGCCGCGGCACGGGGCGCCTGCGTGGCACGCGCACGGTGAGCGTCGAGGTGCCGGCGGGCATCGCTCACGGCCAGCGCCTGCGCCTCACCGGGCAGGGCGGCGCCGGCGCTCAGGGTGGCCGCTCCGGCGACCTGTACGTGGCCATCGCCGTCGCCGGCCACGAGCACATCATGCGTGACGGCGACGACCTCATCTACCGCCTCGACATCACCATGGTCGAGGCGGCGCTGGGCTACACCGGCTATGTGCCGGCCCTGGACGGCGACTTCGAGCTCACTCTGCCGGCCGGCACCCAGCCGGGCGAGGTCAAGGTGTACCGCAACCGCGGCGTCCCCGTGCTGCAGGGTTACGGCCGCGGCGATCTCAAGGTGGTCGTCAACGTGCTCGTGCCCCGGCACCTCTCGGACGAGCAGCGCGAGCTGCTCGAGCAGCTCGCGCTGCTCACCGACGACCGGAACTACGAGCCCGACCAGAGCTTCCTCGACAAGGTCCGGGCCGTCTTCCGCCAGTGACCGGTGCCGCACCCGAGCCGCTCCCCGAACGCCCCCGGTACACGCGCTACACCTTGCGCCTGAGACCGGCCGTGGCGGGTGCCGCGGCCGCCCCCGGCTCCGCGCCCGGGGCGCCGGCCGACGACGACTGGTCCGGCGCCGCCGCCTACCGCCGCACCGCCGACCCGCAGGCGCTCGAGTACGCGCACCCCGAAGCGGTGGCGCTCCTGCGGGGGC
>JBAZPK010000290.1:0-2553 GCA_041648235.1 Thermoleophilia bacterium | reverse complement strand
GGCTGAGGGGGCTACGGATGACTCAAGGGGTCTCAGTGCGCGCTCTCGCAAGAAGGATCGGGCTTACTTCCGGTTTCATCTCGCATATCGAGAACGGACGGGTGATGCCATCCGTGGCCACTCTCGTGCGTGTCTGCGCTGCCCTCAACGCTGACGTTGGCGACGTTCTGTCCGAATCCGTCGCCCGCGGAAGAGTCGTCCGCCGAGCCGACAGGGCCGTCTATCGCTGGGAGTCGGGCGTGCGTGACGAGGTGGTCTCATCGGACGCCACAAAACGGCTCGAGCTGCTCCACAGCAGGTTCGCGCCGGGCGCCGGAACCGGCGAGCCATTCACGCACGGCTCGGAAATCGAAGTCGCGCTCGTGCTCAAGGGCCAGGTCCACGTCTCGGTAGGTGACGAAGAGTACCGGCTGGAGGCCGGCGATGCGCTGACGTTCTCGGGAACTCTGGCCCACTCGGTAAGCAACCCCGGACCAGATGAGGCGGAGGTGGTATGGGCGCTGACGCCCGCAACCTTCTAATCCGCGACTAGGCTGTGCCCATCCCTCGGGCGGGGAAACCCGACCGGGCCGCTCTCACGGACTCCGGAGTTGGAGTTGTCCCGAGTCCGCTCAGGCGATCCCACGCTGCCAGGCAGACGGACACCACGTCCGCGACCGGGCGCCGGCAGCAGGTCCACGGGCGCGGCGCGGTCGCCTCGCCGGGTAGATGAACCGACGATCCAGTCACAGGTCTCCATGACGTGTCTGGCAGCGAAGAACGCGCCGTTTGCAGGCGTTGCTGCGGCACCGCCGACGCAGGGCCGACGCCCCCCTGCGACGGTCGGGGCGCGCGCTCATGCCTGCGGCCGGCGCGTCCGATGCAGATGCGGTAGACCCCGCGACCCCGAAGGCAGCCATGGAGTGCTCCATGATGAGCCGCCCGCGCGCCGAGGCCCTGGCCGCGGCGCTGCGCAAGAAGTACAAGCGCCGCGCCAAGAAGCGCGACCCCGGCTCGGTCCGCGTGTACTGCATCACGACCGCCGAACAGTCCCGCGATCCGCTCGACTGTGATTGGCTGGAAAGTGGGCCTCTCGACGAGGTCGTAGCCTGGATCGACCTCGAGAAGCTGCTCGGCCAGCGGCACTGACCCTGCGGCCGGCGGCGCGCCGGTTAGGCCAGCCTGCCGGTCTCGACGGCGCAGCGCCCGGTCAGGAACGGACCGCACGCAGCCGCCGACACCGGCTGCGAGAAGTAGTAGCCCTGGATCTCGTCGGCGCCGATCTCATGCATGGCGCGCAGCTGCTCCCGCGTCTCCACGCCCTCCGCGACCACCGTCAGGCCGGCGGCATGCGCGAGGCTGATGATGGCCGCGGTGACCGCGCGTTGCCGCTCGCCGTCGAGCACCCGGATGACGAAGGAACGATCGATCTTGAGCGTGTCGAAGGGGTACTGCACGAGCAGCATGGCCGCGGAGTAGCCGGTGCCGAAGTCGTCGAGCGTGAGGCGCACGCCGAGCGCCCGCAGCTCCGCGAGCGCCCCGGCCATGGTCGCCTCGTCGGCGATCGCCGTTCTTTCGGTGACCTCGACCTCGAGCTGACCCGGCTGGAGACCGTGGCGTACGAGCGCCTCCCCCACCTCGGCGGTCAAGCCGTCACCGGCGAGCTGCTCGGCGGCCAGGTTGACGGCGACGCGCACGTCCGCATGGCCGGCTTCGCGCCAGGCGGCGAGTTGGCGGCAGGCCTCGGCGATGACCCAGGAGCCGATCGGCGCGATGAGGCGCGTCTCCTCGGCCAAGGAGATGAAGTCGTGCGGCGGCAGGAGGCCGCGCTCGCGGTGCTGCCAGCGGAGGAGCGCCTCGAAGCCCGCAACGCAGCCGTTGGCGGCGTTCACCTGCGGCTGGTAGTGGAGGAGAAGTTCCTCCTTCTCGACGGCCTGCCGCAGGTCGGCCTCCAGGGCCAGGCGCCCCCGGGCCTCCGCGTAGCCGAGCCGATGGGCGAGATGCGGGCGATGGTCGCCCTCCCGGGCGGCGTAGCTGGCCGCGGTCACCGCCTGAGCGACCAGCTCGGCCGGCTCGGTGCCGTTCTCGGGGATGTAGGCGATGCCCACCCCGGGCACCAGGTGGAGCGACTGGCCGGCGAGCTCCCAAGGGCCGTCGAAGAGCTCGACGAGGCGCTTCGTGAGGCTCAGGATCTGCGGTAGGTCGTGCACCCGGGGCATGACGATGGCGAAGAGGTCGCTGCCGATGTAGGCGAGGGTGTCTGACTTGCGGGCGAAGCGGCGCAGGTGGTCGGCGACCATGAGGGTGAGCTCTTTGCCGGCCTCAAAGCCGAGGGCGGCGCGCATCTCGGTGCTCGTGTTCAACTCGATGATGACGAGGGCCACGAGGTGCTCGAAGCGGTGCGCCTGGGCGACCGCCGCCTCGAGGCGGTCGACGAGCAGGGTGCGGTCGGGGAGGCCCGTGAGGGCCTCGTAGTTGACGAGTTGTGCGAGCCCCTCAGGCTCACCAGCCGTGAAAGTCTGCCTCGGCATGAGGCGCCTCACCTCCCCGCAACTGCGCAGCGTGACCAGCCGC
>JBAZPK010000289.1:0-2574 GCA_041648235.1 Thermoleophilia bacterium | reverse complement strand
CAGCGGTCCCTGAGTATCATCGTCAATGAGCGATACGTGAAGTAGTGCAGGTGTCCTTCGTCGTAGAGCAACGTCGGGCGGCCGTCGTAATCGGTCAGACCCTCGTTTCGCGAACCTATCGAAGGAAAGCGCCCGACACCGAGCTTGACCCTGCGGGTCCACTTGGCCAGATTCGGCGTGGTCACGATGAGACGGCCCGAGGGCGTCAGGCGCTCACCAAGCATCTTCAGGACGCTGATCGGATCCACCAGCTGGGCGACCACGGCGTTGAGCACTATCGCATCGAAGGGGCCATCGGGCGGCGGACCTTCCTCGATCGGCCCTTCGCAGACCTCGACCGTCGAGTCCCCTTTGAACAGCTCGCGAAGGTACTCTGCGCGGGGATGTGACAACTCCGTGGCGACGCACCTTCGGTACCGCGGCCGCAGCGTGCGAAGGACCGCGCCGGAGCCGGCGCCGACTTCGAGGAGTGCGTCGCCCCCAGGCCACGCCAGGCTCACCACGGCCTCAAAGCGGTCCCTCGGACGGTCGGTGACGCGAGTGAGGCCGGCCGTGCGGGCGGGCTCCACCGCATACTTGGCGTCGAAGTAGTCTCGCAACGTTGGCATGCAAAGACCCTACGTGGTTGACGGTGCAACCGCAACGCGGACCTCCGCCGCAGTCAGGTCAGTCCGGATCCCGCCACGCCCCCCCGCGTACTCTTGCGGTAGGATGAACTTGTCCCACCGACCTCTCGAAGCGGCCACTGCGCGGCTGCTGCAATCCGGACCACGACTGCGGATCAGTATGACCGATGACGCTCCTCACACCCGCTCGGCACCTGAGGCGGCCAGCCAGCTCGTTCTCAGCATGCGGGTCGACCCGGTTGAATTCGATGATGTCGTGAGAATCGTCGGGCGTTGGGCTGCGCCGCGCTCGCCCGTGGCGGGCCGCATGGTCTGTGCGGCCAACGTCCACATGGTCATGGAAGCCTGGGACGACCCCGGCTATCGCGCGATCATCAACGGTGCGGACCTCGTCGTCCCCGACGGGCAGCCGCTCGTCTGGGCACTGCGCTGGCTCGGCGTGCCGCAGCGGCGTCGCGTGCGCGTGAGCCCGGACCTGCTGGTGCGGCTGTTTGCCGAGGCCGAGAGGAGTGGTTCAGCGGTCGGCCTCTACGGCGGCAGCGACCAGACGCTTCCTCAGTTCATGGCGTCGCTCGCCAAGCAGTGGCCGAGCCTCCGGGTGCCGTTCGCCTGGGCGCCACCGTTTCGCCCACTCACCACGAACGAGGATGCGGAGGTCGTCGAGCGCATCAGCGCTGCCGGCGTTCGGCTGCTGCTGGTCGGCCTGGGCTGCCCCAAGCAGGAGCGCTGGATGGCGGAGCACAGGGAGCGCCTCTCGTGCGTGATGATCGGTGTCGGCGCGGCCTTCGATCTCTTCGGCGGCCGCACGAAAGAGGCGCCACGCTGGACCAGAGACATCGGCCTGGAGTGGGCGTGGCGGCTGGTGCAGGAGCCGAGGCGCCTCTGGAGGCGGCATGCGCGGCACGACCCCCGCTTCATCGCGTTGCTCCTGTGGCAGATCATCGGGCGGCGCGGGAAGCAGCGCTCCGATCCGCGGCTCTGAGCGCCGCCGCAAGGCCGATCCCCACGAACAACATGGAGTAGACCTCGAAGGAGTACACGAGGCTGTAGGCGACGGAAGCCCACGCCGCCGCCAGGCCCATGAGCAGCACCGGCTCCATCTGCCGGTCACCTGGCCGCCGCGCTCGTCGCCAGGCGGACGCGAGTGCGGCGATGACAACAGCCGTCAGGGCAACGTAAGTGAGCAGGCCGGAGAGCCCGACCTTCAGGAATGTCTGCACGTAGAGGCTGTGGGGCGACACGGTGATGGTGCCGAGGCTGGTGCGGAAGCCGTAGTACGAGCCGAAGCCTTCGCCCAACACGAGATGCTGCCGCCCCTGCCGGATCGCTCCCTCCCAGAGAGCGAGCCGCCACGCCGACGTGGCATCGGCGTTGGGGTCGCTGAAGGCGACGCTACGCGAGGCAACGTAGCCGATCGGGTCTCTGCCCAGCGCCGCGAGGGCCGTCCCGGCGAGGACGGCGACCAGCACGACGACGAACCCCCACTTCCAGAACCGCTCCAGCCTGATCCTGCCGGTGACAGTCAGCACTACGAGCGACACGCTGATGGCCAGCCACACCGAACGGTGGCTGTCGACGACGATGAGGAAGACCGACGGGATCAGGACGACGGCGAAGACGAGGCGCCACGCGCGGCCGCGGGCCCACAGCAGGTAGAGGCAGAGAAGACCGTACACGATCCCCATGTGCACGGTCGACGGGTAGAAACGCGTCTCCGGACCGATGCCCCACCCCTTGAGCTCGCCCACAAGCGGCAGGAGCACCAGGGGGGCGCCGACGCCGACCAGCGCAACGCCAATGAACACGCGGCTGATGTCACGCCGTGACCGCACGAAGAGCGCGACGTACGGCACGATCACCAGGCCGAGGTAGCTGACCGTGAACTCTCGCAGCGCCGACAACGGACGCACGGCGAGGCCTGTGGCGACCCCGCCGATCATGAGCAGTG
>JBAZPK010000288.1:0-2577 GCA_041648235.1 Thermoleophilia bacterium | reverse complement strand
CTCGTCGAGCGGCGGCCCCAGGTCGAGCACCAGGGTGATCTCGCCGCGCACCGCCGCCCTGGGGCCCGCCCCGGGGCCGGGCACGGGGTAGCGCTCGCTCAGCTCGAGCAGCTCACCGCGCACGACCTCTTCGTGCAGCTTGGTGAGCTCACGGCACACGGCGGCGCGGGCCTGCGGCAGCGCCGCCGCCAGTTCCGCCAGGCTGCGCGCCAGCCGCTGACCGCTCTCGAAGGCCACCACGATGCCACCGCTCCGCCGCCAGCCGTGCAGCGCCTCGTCCAGGTCGCGCGCCCGGCGCGGCAGGTAGCCCACGAAGCGGAAGCCCTCGCCCTCGAACCCGGCGGCCACGAGCGCGGTCAGCACCGCCGAGGGGCCCGGCAGCACGGTGAGCGAGAGTCCCTCGTGGAGAGCGCGCGCCACCAGGCGCATGCCCGGGTCTTGCACGCCCGGCATGCCGGCGTCGCTCACCAGCGCCACGTCCTTGCCGGCCCGCACCAGCGCCAGCACCTCCTCCGTCTTCTGCACCTCGTTGTGCTTGAAGAGGCTGGTGAGCGGCGTGCGGATGCCGAAGTGGCTGAGCAGCTTGCGCGTGTGCCGCGTGTCCTCGGCGGCCACGAGCTCCACGGCGCCCAGGGCTTCGAGCACCCGCGGCGTGGTATCCCCCAGGTTGCCGATCGGGGTGGCACAGACATAGAGCGTGCCGCTCACGCTGCCGGCTTCCACATCGCCACCATGATCTCCCATCCGACGAGGTCCACCGGCAAGCCGGCCTCGGCTACGCTGCCGGCCGTGATCGCCCCACTACTGTACCGCGGCGCGTAGCTGCCGGGGAGCTCGCGCCGGACCTTCCCAGGCAGAACCCTCTCCGGAGGAGATGGGTCGTTCACCCCATTTTCTCAGCATTCATGCGGCGATTCGAACAGCAGAGGGGTATTCTATCCTTGTGAAGGAGGGAACATGAAGCTGGAGAGCCTGATCTGCAGCGACTGTGGAGCGCAGTTCGACGACGACCTCTTCACGGCCAACCCGAGCGCGACCATGGTGTGCCCTCTCTGTGGCACGGTCACGCTCACGGCGGAGCCGCTCGAGGACCGGGCGCTGAACGTCCACGCCGCCGTCTTGCCGCACGAGCACAGCGCGGTCGTCCGGATCGTCCGCCACGCCGCTTAAGCGGTAGCGTCGAGCTGACTGGGCGGTCTCCAGGCCGCGTCGGCACCGCAGGCGCGGCGCGCGATACACTGCGCACCATGGACCCTGGGCACCTCCCCGGCCGGCCGGTCGCCGGCGGCCGGCCGTGAAACGCATCGTCTGCGGCGACAACCTCGCCGTCCTGCGCCGCCTTGACGACGGCATCGCCCGCCTCGTCTACATCGACCCGCCGTTCAACACCGGCCGCACCCAGGAGCGCCGGCGCCTGCGCACCACGCGCGACGAGGCAGGCGACCGTACCGGCTTCCAGGGGCGGCGCTACCGCACGGAGGTGCTCGGGAGCGCCGCCTGGCGGGACGCCTACGACGACTACCTGGGCTTCCTGGCGCCGCGGCTCGAAGAAGCGCGGCGCATCCTCGCTCCCGACGGTTCGCTCTTCTTCCACATCGACGCCCGCGAGGCGCACTACTGCAAGGTGCTGCTGGACGAGGTCTTCGGGCGCGCCTCGTTTCTCAACGAGATCGTCTGGGCCTACGACTACGGCGGCCGGCCCCGCAGCCGCTGGCCGGCCAAGCACGACACGATCTTCTGGTACGCCCGCGACCCGGGGAGCTACGTGTTCCGCTACGACGACATCGACCGGGTGCCCTACATGGCCCCGGGGCTCGTCGGGGCCGCCAAGGCGGCGCGTGGCAAGACGCCCACCGACGTGTGGTGGAACACCATCGTCAGCCCGACCGGCAAGGAGAAGACCGGCTACCCGACGCAGAAGCCCCTGCGGATCCTCGAGCGCATCGTCAGGGTGCACTCCGACCCGGGCGACCTCGTGGTGGATTTCTTCGCCGGCAGCGGCACCACCGGGGAGGCCGCAGCACGGCTGGGCCGCGGCTACCTGCTCGTGGATTCAAACCCGGAGGCGGTGCGCGTCATGGCGCGGCGTCTCGCCTGGGACAAGCCCGAGCTGGTGGGCCTGGAGGCGGCGGAGACGTGACGGGGTGGCGCGCCCGCGCCGCCGCCGAACGCGACGGGGCCGGCTCTTTGCGGAGCCGGCCCCGTGAGCGTCACGCCTGTTCGACGCGGTTCACTCGGGGATGATCGCCTCGTTGGGGCAAGAGTCGACGCAGGTGGCGCAGTCGTCGCACTTCTCGGGGTCGATGACGTAGATGTCGTCGCCCTCGGAGATAGCCTCGTTGGGGCACTCGTCGAGACACGCGCCACACGCGAGGCACTCTTCAGTGATCTTGTAGGCCATGTGGTGGTCGTCACCTCCTGTTGGCGCGCTGCGAGAGCAGAACGCGCGGGATTTCAACTCTCATTTACCGATATGGAGGCGGCGAAGTCAAGAACGGGCCGGAGGCCGGAGCCAGCTCGGCGAGCGCCAGGGCCGCCGCGCCGATGAATCCGGCGTCGGCCCCCAGCGCGGCCGGG
>JBAZPK010000287.1:0-2608 GCA_041648235.1 Thermoleophilia bacterium | reverse complement strand
CCTGCCTCTGTGGGGGGACAAGAAAAGGGGCCCACCGGCTGGACACCAGCCGGCGGGCCCCTTCACGGGCGCGAGCGAGTCTCAGGCGAGCGGCCTCACCGTGGAGGCCTGCAGCCCCTTGTCGCCCTCGGCGATCTCGAACTCCACGCGCTGGCCCTGGACGAGCGTCTTGTAGCCGTCCATGGTGATCTCGGAGTAGTGGACGAACAGGTCCTCACCATCTTCCCGCTCGATGAAGCCATACCCCTTCTCGTTGCTGAACCACTTCACGGTCCCCTGCGACAAAGCAAATCCTCCTCGGACAGAAAAGGTGCTGGCCTTGCGGCCGACGGAGCCTCCCATGCGGCGCCGCACACACGGCGGCAGCGTACACCACACCCCCCGGCGCTGTAAATGAGCCTGAGCGGGGAAACAGGGAGGCTAGCGCTCGTCCCCCAGCAGCTCGCGCCGGAGGATGCCCTCCCACAGGGCGAAGAGCGCCTCCAGGTCGGTGCCGGCCGGGTCGAGGAGCTTCTGGACGGCGAGGCCGTCGGCCATCGCCGTCATGAGCGACGCCAGGCCGCGCAGGCGCTCGGCGTCGCCCTCGCCGTCCGCCTCCCCCATGCCCTTGACGTACAGGTCGCGGTACCAGTCATAGAGCGCCGCGACCCGCAGGCGCAATTCCTCGTCCTGCAGCACGTGCGGGAGCATGGCGAAGAAGTCGCGGAAGCCGTCACGCTCCTCCACGAGCTGGCGATCGCTGGCCATGAGGCGGTGCACCCGGGGGGCCCCGGCCGGCAGGGCCTGCGACTCGTTGTACGCGCTGAGGCTCTGTTCGTGGGACAGCGAGTCGACCACGGCGGCGATGAAGGCCGCCTTGCTGCCGAAGTAGTAGCGCACCGAATCGCGGTACGCGCCGGCCTCGGCCGCCACCGCTTCGACGGTGAGCGCTCCGTACCCGCCGCGCGCCAGGAGCTTGCGCGCGGCCACCACGAGCCGCCGCGCCGTCGGCGAGAGCTGCGCCGTGGGGTCGTCCCCCGGCCGGTCCCTGCTGTCCATCGTCACCCTCCCCCGCCGGTCACTCCGCCGTCCCCACTCGAGCCGGCGACGACGGCCCGGGCTGTTGCGCCCCGGCACGATCCGAGGTAGAGTCGCCCCGTGATTCGGTCGGCTGTACGAACTATACCGCAAAACGCGGTGATCTGCGTACCGCACCACATCGCTGACAGGGGGACGAATGCTGGACAAGGTCAAACAGGAGGCCCTGCGGGAATCGCGCAAGGCACTGGATCTCATGGCGAGGTCGGAGCTCGCGCCCGCCGAGCAGGAGGCCGTCGTCCGGGATTGCGTCGAGAACTTCGAGCGCTTCGTCAACCCCGGCATCCTCGAGTACCGCAAGTCGGTGTCGAGCGACTATACGTCGGTGGAATGGCGTGACGAGGGCTCCGTGTTCTACGACATCCACGGCAAGGAGTTCATCGACTGCCTCGGCGGCTTCGGCATCTACATGCTCGGCCACCGGCATCCGACGGTGGTCAAGGCGGTGCGCGACCAGCTCGAGCACCAGGCGCTGCATTCGCAGGAGCTGCTCGACCCCATGCGCGGCTACCTCAGCCGGCTCCTGGCCACCGTCACCCCCGGCGACCTGCGGTACTCGTTCCTCTGCAACTCGGGCACCGAGGCCAACGAAGGCGCCATGAAGCTCGCCAAGCTGTGGGCGCGGCGCAAGAAGGCCAACCACACGCTGGGCATCATCGCCACCACGCGCGGCTTTCACGGCAAGTCCTTCGGCTCGCTGAGCGTGAGCGGCAAGGGCGAGTTCCGCGAGCCCTTCTACCCGCTCATGTCGGGGGTGCGCTTCGTGCCCTACGGCGACGCCGACGCACTCGACCAGCAGCTCGCGATCTGCGACATGGTCGGCTTCGACATCGCCGCCTTCATCGCCGAGCCCATCCAGGGGGAGGCTGGCGCCATCATCCCACCCGACGACTACTTCCCCACGGTGCGCGAGATCTGCGACAAGTGGGGCATCCTGTTCATCGCCGACGAGGTGCAGACCGGCATGGGCCGCACCGGCACCCTGTGGGGCATCGAGCATTGGGACGCGCCGCCCGACATCATGACCATGGGCAAGGCCCTGGGCGGCGCGGTGATCCCCGCCGGCAACTTCATCGCCACCGAAGAGGTCTTCTCGACGATGTACGAGAACCCGTACATCCACACCACGACGTTCGGCGGCAACCCGATGGCCACGGCGGCCGCCATTGCGGCCCTCCACGCGACCCTGGAGGAGGACATCCCCGGCCAGGCGGCCGCGAAGGGCGCCTACCTCAAGGGCCGCGTTGAGGAGCTTGCCGCCACCTACGACGACCTCTTCGTTGAGGTCCGCGGCCTCGGACTCCTCATCGGCCTGCAGTTCCGGAGCACCGAGATCGGGTACGCCGTGAGCCAGGAGCTGTTCAGCCGCGGCGTGCTCGTCGGCGGCACGCTCTTCAACGCCCACACCTTCCGCCTGGAGCCGCCGGCGGTCATCAGCCAGACGCAGATGGACGCCGTCGTGGATCGACTGGCCGAGACCCTGGCCGCCGTGCGCGACCTGGCCGGCAGGGGGGAGCTGGCCGCGCCCTGA
>JBAZPK010000286.1:0-2618 GCA_041648235.1 Thermoleophilia bacterium | reverse complement strand
CGCTGTGGTCGGCCACGAACGAAGGCTCGAGAGCCGCCCACGCGTCGCCGCGCGCAGCTGGCGGCGGCCTCCGGCCGGAGCCTCGCGGGCGGCGCCGACCGCCGCCCGGGTCCTCAGGGGTGCTGTTCATCCAGAGTCCTCAGGTAGTCTTCGAGCAGCGTCGCCGCGGCGCGTGCGTCGCGCCCGGCGCGCCCCCCTCGCTGGTCGGCGAGCTTCGACGTGAAGCGCTCGTCGTACAGCACCACGGGGGCCTCGACGGCAGCCGCCAGGCGCCGGGAGAAGGCCCGGGCGCGGGCCGCCTGCGCGTGCTCGCGCCCGTCGAGCGACACCGGCAGCCCCACCACGATGCGGGCTGGGGCTTCGGCCGCCACCAGCTCGAGGAGGGCGGCAAAACCGGCTTCGCCGTCCACACGAGCGAGGACCGTGAGCGGCCGCGCCAGCGTGCCGGAGCTGTCGGAGACGGCGACGCCGGTTCGCACGGCGCCATGATCGAGCGCCAGGACGCGCATTCAGGCGCCGAGGACCTCGCGCACTCTGGCAAGGCCGGCCTCGAGGGCGACCGCGATGCCCTCGACCTTGGGGCCGGCGCCACGCGCCAGAGTGGGCTTACCGCCGCCCTTGCCCTCGACGGCCGGCGCCATCGCCCGGAGCAGGTCCTGGGCGTGCAGACCGCGGCCGACGACGGCGTCGCTCAAGGCGACGAGCAGAGCCGCCCGCCCGCCGACGTCGGCGGCGAGCAACACCGCGGCTTCAGGCTGGCGGGCGCGGACCTCGTCGGCCATGGCGAGGAGGTCGTCCGCCGACTCCGCCGGCGGCTGCGCCGCCACGACCGCGACGCCGCCGATGTCCGCCCCGTGCGCCAGCACCTCGTCGAGGTGCCCGCGGAGCTCCCCACTCTGCACGGACTTGGCCATCCTCTCGAGCTCCTGGCGCTCGCCGGTGAGCTTCCGGACGGCGGCCGCCAGGCGGTCCGGCTTCACCCCCAGCTCGTCCGCGAGCCCCATCCACGCGTGCTCGAGGTCGCGATAGTGATCGATGGCTTTGGCCGACGTGAGGGCCTCGATGCGCCGCGTATTGGCTCCCACCGACTGGCTGCTGGTGATCTTGAAGAGGCCGATCTGCGAAGTCGACGACACGTGGGTGCCGCCGCAGAGCTCGCGGCTGAAGTCGTCGATCTCGAGGACGCGCACGAAGGCACCGTACTTCTCCTCGAAGAAGGCGAGAGCGCCGATCTCGGCGGCGTACTCCTTGGTGGTCACGAACGGCCGCACGGGGTGGTTCTCGACGATGCGCCGGTTGACGAGGTCCTCGACCTGGCGCAGCTCCTCGGCCGCCGGCGCGCGCCGCACGTGGAAGTCGAACCGCAGACGCTCGGGGCGGACCATGGATCCCGCCTGGCGGACGTTCTCGCCCAGGACGATGCGCAGGGCGTTGTGCAGCAGGTGGGTCGCGGTGTGGTTGCAGGCGGTCTGATGGCGACGCACGGCGTTGACCATCGCCTTGGCGCGTTCGCCCTCGACCACCGCGCCTTCGCTGAGGTGAGTGACGACCACCTGGTCGTTCTCGAAACGCACGACCTCATCCACCTCGAGCTTGCCCGACTCGGTGTGGATCCAGCCGCCGTCGGCCACCTGGCCGCCGCCCTCCGCGTAAAAAGGCGACTCCGCAAGCTTGACCGCCAGACGCCCGTCGGCCAGGGTGCGCAGGGCGCGGATCACCGTGTGCACCTCGAGCCGGTCGTAGCCGACGAAGTCCACCGGCAGGTCGGCCGAGGCGCGCTGGAAGTCCTCGAGCTCGCCGGGGCCGGCCGCGAAGGCGCCTTCCCTCTGAGCCGCCCGAGCGCGCTCGCGCTGCTCCTCCATGAGGTGCTCGAAGCGCTCCTCGTCAACGCTCATCTCCCACTCGGCGGCGATCTCACGAGTGAGGTCGAAGGGGAAGCCGTAGGTGTCGTGCAACTCGAAGGCGACCTCGGCGGGGAGCTCGGCGCCGGTGTCCCGAGCCCTGCGCAGGGCTTCGTCGAGGATGCCCATGCCCTGCTCGAGCGTGCGCCGGAAGCGCACCTCCTCGTCCTCGACGACGCGGCGGATCTCTGCGCCGGCGCCGATCAGCTGTGGATAGGCCGCCCCCATCTGCGCGACGACCTCCCCCGCGAGAGCGGCGAGGAAGGGCCGCTTGAGGCCGATGGACACCCCTTGCTGCACGGCGCGCCGGATGATGCGGCGCAGGACGTAGTCGCGGCCGTCGTTGCCGGGCAGCACGCCGTCCATGATGAGGAAGGCGGCGCCGCGGGCGTGCTCGGCCATGGTGCGCAGGGCCCGAGTGACGGCCGGCGAGGCCGCGGGCTCCACGCCGGCCAGCTCCGCGCCGAAGAGGATGAGCGGCACGAACAGGTCGCTCTCGAACACGTTGGTCACGCCCTGCGTGAGCGCCGCGATGCGCTCCAGGCCCATGCCGGTGTCGATGCTGGGCTTGGGCAGCAGCGTGAGGACGCCTGCTTCGTCCATCTCGTACTGCACGAAGACGAGGTTCCAGTACTCGAGGAAGCGGTCGCAGTCACAGCCGGGCTTGCAGTCGGGGTCGTCGCAGCCCATCTCAGGGCCGAAGTCGTAGTACAGCTC
>JBAZPK010000285.1:0-2619 GCA_041648235.1 Thermoleophilia bacterium | reverse complement strand
ATGCTCGCTCCGATCACTGACAGGCTCTCCCGCCACGGCTACCTCCTGGCCGTGGCCGCCGTGTGCCTCTCGACCCTCCTGTTCCTGCCCGGGCGTGACGTCTTCGCCAAGGGCCAGTGGGCCATCCTGTATCTCCTGGTGGTCGTGCTCGTCGCCGGCACGGGCGGCATCGGCCCAGCCGTCCTGGCCGCCGCGCTCTCGTTCTTCTGCTGGAACTTCTTCTTCCTGCCGCCGCTGCACACCTTGCGCATCCGCGCGGGCCAGGACTGGCTCTCGCTCCTGGCCTTCCTCGCCGTGGCCATCGCCATGGGAGTACAGACGGGGCGCCTGAGAGAGCGGGAAGCCCGGGCGGTGGCTCGCGAGCGCGAGGCGGCCGCGGTCGGCAAGCTCAGCGCCTATCTCGTCTCGGAGGTCTCCACCTCGACGGTCTCAGACACCCTGCTGCGCGAGGC
The DNA here is from genome assembly GCA_041648235.1 of Thermoleophilia bacterium. Lineage (GTDB taxonomy): Bacteria > Actinomycetota > Thermoleophilia > UBA2241 > UBA2241 > CAIXSE01. The sequence goes on along the minus strand of JBAZPK010000285.1, from coordinate 2,167 downwards.
CGTGCGGCTCCTCGGCGCCGAGCGCGCCCTCCTCTTCCTCCCGGATGCGGGCGGCCGGCTTCAGGCGGCCGGAGCCGCGCCCGACGACGCGCCGCACCCGCCGGCAGCCGTCTTCGCGGCAGCCGAGTGGGTGCTGGCTCACGATGAGGCACTCGGCGTCCCGCCACTCGCCGACGACCACGACGACCCCGACGGCCCCCTCGCCGGCGCCCAGCCGGCCGCGCCCGACGGCGAGCTCGACCGGGAGAGCGTGTACGTCCCGCTGCACACAGCCGAGGGCGTCCACGGGGTGCTCTCCGTCCTGCTCGCCCGAGGAGCGAGATCGGCGCCGGCGGTCTCACGCCGCAACCTCCTGGCGTCCCTCGCGAACCTCATGGCCGCGTTCCTCGAGCGGCAGCTTCTCCTCGCCGAGGTGACCCGCGCGGATGCCGAACGGGAGGCCGACCTCCTCAAATCGTCGCTGCTCTCCTCGGTGTCTCACGAGCTGAAGACGCCGCTCGCGGCGCTCACCGCTACGGTGAGCAACCTCCTGGAGAGCGACATGGCCTGGGACGAGGCCACAGCGCGCGCCGAGCTCGAGGCGATCGTCGCCGACGTCGTGCGCCTCAACAACGGGGTCACCTCACTCCTGGATCTCTCCCGGCTCGAGTCCGGCGCGTGGGCTCCCCTCCGTGACTGGTACGACCTCGACGACCTCATCCACACCGCCCTCGACGCCTTGCCGGCCGCCTCCCGGCAGCGCGTGCGGCTCTTCGTGCCGGAGGACCTGCAGCCGCTGCACGTCGACTTCGAGCAGTGGGTGCGCGTGCTCCGCAACCTCATCGAGAACGCGCTCGTCTACTCGCCCCCGGGAAGCGAGGTGAAGGTGGCGGCCGCGGCTCTCGAGGACCGCCTCGAGATCTGGGTGGAAGACTCGGGGCCCGGCGTCCCGCCGGAGGAGCGCGAACGGGTCTTCGCCAAGTTCTTCCGCGGAAGCCAGGTGAGCGGCCGCGTGCCCTCGGGCACCGGCCTGGGGCTGGCGATCGCCCGTGAGATCGTCGCGATGCATGGCGGGAGCATCAGCGTCGGCGTCGCCGCGGCCGGCGGAGCGCGCTTCGAGATCGTGCTCCCCACCGGCGCCCACCCGAGCGGTGACTCCGGGGAGCCGCGGCGATGAACGGCACTCCCGAGCGCCCGGTCCACGTGCTCGTCGTCGACGACGAGGAGCAGATCCGGCGGGCTCTGCGGTCGATCCTGCGCACGCGCGACTACCGGGTGAGCGAGGCGGCGACCGGCGAAGCCGCCCTCGTCGCGGCGATCGACGACCCGCCGGACCTCGTGATCCTCGACCTCATGCTGCCCGGCCTCGACGGCATCGCCGTGTGCAGGGAGCTGAGAGCCTGGCTCACGGCGCCCATCCTGATCCTGAGCGTGCGCGCCCACGAGTCCGACAAGATCAAGGCCCTCGACGAGGGCGCGGACGACTACCTCACGAAGCCGTTCTCGGCCGGAGAGCTGCTGGCGCGCGTCCGGGCGCTCCTGCGGCGGGCGGCCACTCGCTACGCGCCGCCGCCCGTGATCACGGCCGGAGAGCTCACCATCGACATGGCCCGCCGCAGAGTGACCCTCGCCGGCGAGCCCGTGGTCCTCACGCCGACCGAATACGACATCCTCGCGCTGCTGGCCCGCAACGCCGACTGCGTGGTGACCCAGAAGGCGATCCTCGAGGAGATCTGGGGGCCCGCGTGGGCCCAGGACCGGCAGACGCTACGCGCCCACGTGAGCAACCTGCGGCGCAAGATCGAACGCCGCCCCGGTCGGCGCCGGTACGTGCTCACCGAGGCGGGCGTCGGGTTTCGCTTCTCCACGTCCGGGCCGGAGAACGCGTCGCGCTGAGGTCCAGGGCACCGGAGCCGTGAGCTCGGCCCGGGAGGCCAAGCTCACGCTCTCCTACATCAAGTGCCTGACGAGGCTCACGCCAACGGCCACGGCGGAGAAGAACGCGATGACCACAATTGCGTTGATGACGTCTGTCCACATGAGCGGTCACCTCCCGACCTCATGCCTGGCTCGATTGACGATTCGAAGGTACATCGAGGCATGAGAAGGGAGCGTGAAGTCGGCGGCGGCGCGTCTAAAGAATGCGTGAACACCCGGCCGGCGGCGGGAGGCGGTGCCCCACCCGCCG
>JBAZPK010000284.1:0-2626 GCA_041648235.1 Thermoleophilia bacterium | reverse complement strand
TGCCTCGGCGGCGTCGAGCATCGAGAGGCCGATGCGGTCCTTGACGCTGCCGCCGGGGTTGAAGGACTCGAGCTTCCCCACGATGGTGGCGCCGGAGCGCTCCGAGACGCCGCGCAGGCGTACGAGCGGCGTTCCGCCGATGAGCTCGGTGATGTCGTTGGCGATCTTCACGGATGTCTCCTTCATTGTGGTGATCGGCTCAGATCTGGTACATGGGCTGACCGCTGCGCGACTGCCGCTCGCGCTCCGCGAGATCGGCGATGGTGACCCCTGCCAGCACGGCGGCGAACGCCCGGTCGGCCTCGTGCCACACGTCCGCCGCGCCGGCCGAGGCATGGGGCTCGCTGCCCCCGTCCGCGCCCGGCGACGCCGCGCCCGGCAGCCCATCGAGGGCAGAGACGATGTCGAGTGCCGTGACGCGCTCTGGGGCGCTCGCGAAGGTGAAGCCGCCACCCGCGCCGCGATGGCTGCGCAGCACCCCCGCGCGGCGCAGCGTGGCGAACAGCTGCTCCAGGAACGGCAGTGGCAGGCGGCGCTCGTCGGCCAGGTCCACGGCGCGTACCGGGCGCGCGTCGCCGCCGGTGCGGAGCTGCAGCTCGACGAGCGCCTGCAAGGCATAGCGGCTCTTGGACGAGATGTTCATCGGCCTCCCGATCCCGGACTCGAGCGTCACCTTGACGGTTCGCTCCCTCACGAACTCACCATACCGTATCAGACATGTCAACAATAGCCACAGGCGCTGCTCCCCCGGGCTGGTCGACTGCCTTCGGCCTGCCCCGGGCTGGTCGACTGCCTTCGGCCTGCCCCGGGCTGCTCGACGTGGGATAATCAGGGTGCCTGCGAACCCCTCTCGATCGGAGCGCCGTGCCCAGCGTGACCGTGATCCTGCCCTCGGCCCTCACCGCACCGGAGCCTCCCGCCGAGATCGTCTGTGACGCCGCGAGCGTGGGGGAGGCGCTGCACCTTGCCGTGGCGCATGCGCCACGCTACGGGCAGCGCATCTTCTACAAGGACCGCCTGCTGGTGAGCGTGGCGCTCAACGGCCGGCAGCTGCCGCCGGCGGAGGCGAAAGCCACCGTGCTGGCCGCCGGCGACCGGCTCGACCTGATGCCGCCGATCGCCGGCGGCTGACGCCACGCGTCAAGCGGCCGTCGCCCGGGTACGTTGCCGGCGGCGGCACGCCGGCGACCCGGGTTCGTCGCCGGCAGCCGGGACCGAGGGCTCGGCCCTCTGCGAGCGCCTGTGAGGCTGCCGGCGGCGCGGGCGTGCCCGCGCACCTCAGCCTCAGCCCACGCGCAGCACCGCCGAGCCGCGCACGCGGTCTTCCTTGAGGTCGAGCAGCGCCTCATTGGCCTGCTCGAGGCCGTACTCCTGCACCCGGCTGTGAACCTGCGCCGCGGCCGCGTCGCGCAGCAGCTCGCGGGCGTCCTGACGAGTGGAGTTGGCCACGCTGCGGACGGCGCGCTCCTGGTAGATCAGCGGGTATTCGATCGGCGGGATGGGCGTGCTGTAGATCCCGCCCAGGGCGACCACGCCGCCCTTGTCGAGCCGGCGCAGGGCATCGACCGCGAGCTCGCCGACCGGAGCGAAGACGATAGCCGCGTCGAGCAGCACGCCAGGGTCCTCCGCCGCGGCCCCGGCCCAGGCGGCGCCGAGCTCCAGAGCCAGGCCGCGGTGCTCCTCGCCGCGCGTGAAGGCGTAGACCTCCCAGCCGCGCCAGCGCGCCACCTGGGTGCACAGGTGCGCCGCCGAGCCGAAGCCGTAGATGCCGAGACGGCGGGGCTGGGCGGGGCCGGCGAGCATAGCCCCCCCGTTCACGCCGGCCTTCGCTGCCGGCTCGGCTTCGCCGCCGACGACCCCGACCAACCGCAGGCAGCGGTAACCGATGATGCCGGCGCACAGCAATGGTGCCGCGGCAAGCACGTCCATCCCGGCCGGCAGGCGGTACACCCAGCCGGCCGGCGCCACGGCGTACTCGGCGAACCCGCCGTCGACGTCGTAGCCGGTGAAACGGGCGCCGTCGCAGAGGTTCTCGTCGCCGCGCCGGCAGAAGCGGCACTCCTCGTCGGTCTGGAAGAGCCACGGCACGCCGACTCGGTCGCCGGCGCTGAGCGGCCGCGCGGAGGGCTCGCCGCCCGGGGAGACAAGCTCGGCTCCGCGCCCCAGAGCGACCACCTCGCCGACAATCTGGTGGCCCGGGATCACGGGCGAGCGGTGCGGCGGCAGCTCGCCCTCAACGATGTGCAGGTCGGTGCGGCACACGCCGCAGGCCCGCACCCTGATGAGCACCTGCCCGAAGCCCGGCGTCGGTACGGGCCGCTCAACGAGCCGGAGCGGCGCCTCCACCACGGGCGCCGGCGCCTCCAGCTGCATCGCCTTCATCATGCTGGGGATCTGCTCCACTCCGCGCCTCCTCCCGGTAGACGAGATCCGCCGGAGATCAACGTCACCCGCCGGCAGCGAGTGTCACCCTCGCGCCCTCCTCATTCTCGTTGCAAAATACAACGAAGCACAGGATGCCGCACGCATCACCAGGGTGCGGCACGCCGATACGCGGCTCGTCGCGGCCGCGACGCGGCCTCAGCTCAGCACGTCCTTGCGCCGGAACAGCAAGTGCGCGGCCAGC
>JBAZPK010000283.1:0-2628 GCA_041648235.1 Thermoleophilia bacterium | reverse complement strand
TACACCGACGGCGGGTCGCGCGGGAACCCCGGCCCCTCCGGCATCGGCGCCGTGCTGATGACGGCGTCCGGCGACGTCGTCGAGGAGCTCTCGACCTCCATCGGCGTGGCCACCAACAACGTCGCCGAGTACCACGCACTCCTCGCCGGCCTCGAGCTGGCGCTCGACCACGGCGTCCGGAACCTCACCGTCTTCCTCGACAGCGAGCTCGTGGTGCGCCAGGTCAACGGTGAGTACCGGGTCAAGGAGCCGGGCCTGAAGCCCTTCCACGCGCAGGCCCTCCGCCTGCTGCACCAGGTCCACGAGGTCGAGGTGCGGCACGTGCGCCGCGAGCAGAACGCGCACGCCGACGCCCTCGTGAACGAGGCGATCGACGCCGCGACGCGCTAGCGCCCGCGCGGCCCCCCGCGCGGCCCCCCGCGCGGTCTCGCCCGCGCGCCCTCGCCCGCGCTGACCCTCGCGCGCGGCGGAACGAAGCTCTCGCCCGCCGGCCGGATAGCGCGTACCATGGGGCGCTCAAACCGCTCACGGAGAGGGAGGGCATCCATGACGATCGGTGTCGCGCTCATCCACCTGGCCTTCGCCACGATCTGGCTGGGCACGGACCTCTACTTCCACTTCGTCGTCGCGCCCCAGCTTCGCACGCTCGACGCTTCGCTCCTCGGGAGCGTCACCGCCTCGCTGCACCGCGTCACGTCGCCGCTGCTCGCCGCGAGCGCCGTTTTGACCATCGTCAGCGGCCTCGCGATGATGGTCCAGCTGCACCCCGATCACCCGGGCGCGTTCTCAACGACTCGCTGGGGCACGGCCCTACTCGTGGGGGCGGTGGCCTCGATCCTCGTCGTCGTCATCGCCGTCGCCGTGGACCTGCCCGCAGGCAAGAAGCTGGCGCGGCTCGCGGGCTCCGTGCAGGGACGGGAGGCGACGGCCGGCGAGACCGCCGAGCTCCGTCGCCACAGCGAGCGCAGCATCCTCGCCGGCCGCGTGGCCACCGTGCTCCTCCTCGTCTCGCTGGCGACGATGGCCGTGGCCCGCTACAGCTGAGCGCCGCGCACGACTGAATTGCGCGGCCGCTCCCTCCGCGCGCCGCCGCGCCGTCCCGCGAGCGTAAGGCGATCCTGACGGCGCCTGTGCTCGGCATGGCCAGCCTGGCGCTCTGAGATCCGCGGGGTGGTAGCGCTCCACATATCACCCATGTGGTGGGTAATAACTACCCACTGAACGGTTGATTTGCAGAACGACGCGCGCTACCTGACGTTCGACGACCCATCTACGCTGGCCGCCGCCGCCGGCGACCCCGTCGGCTTTCTCGCGGGTCTAACGGCTGGCGTGGTGCTCCACTTGGGCGAGGCTTCACTCCCGTTCGGTGACCGTCTGGGGCCGCCCCGCTGGCGAGCCTCTGGCTGGCCTGACCGGGCGCGGCACCTCCTCGATTGCCCCCATCCGGAGCCTCTGGTATCATCCGCGCTTGCTGCGGGTGTAGCTCAGTTGGCTAGAGCGTCTGCTTGCCATGCAGAAGGTCGAGGGTTCGAGTCCCTTCACCCGCTCCAATCCCCCCTCGCGGGGCGAGGCAGAGGCAGAGGCGATGTGCTCTGTCGTCTGCCTCTCGTCGTTGAGGGGCCCCGTGCCGGGGCGGCGTAGCCAAGTGGTAAGGCAGAGGTCTGCAAAACCTCCATCACCGGTTCGACTCCGGTCGCCGCCTCCAAGCCTTTCTTCCTGCATCTGGCCGTTTCTGGCCCTCAACTCGACTGCTCGATCCGCGGCGGAAGCCGACAATGCTGCCGACGTCGTCACCGGACTGGGCCCCGTTCGCCTTTTGACACCGGTACACAGCCGCGTGACGCACTGCATCTCGTCACATCCAGTCGAGTATGGATGACTTCGCACCAGTGTCACACTCACGAGGTTGACGCGGCGGCTGAGCTTGAGGGGAGGCTCACGGAGGGACCCCGCGACATGCGACCAGAAAGCCCCTTGTCTGAACCGAGTGACATGGAGAGACAACATGCGTCGTGTCGAATATCGTAGGCCTCTGTAACGGGTGACCACCGTCTGGAGGGCTCCATGGACATGCGATCGCAGCAGCGCGCTCTCGACAAGATCTACAAGCGTCGCGACCGCTATGAGATCCCAGACTGGCAGCGCGAGGAGGTGTGGGGCGCTGAGAAGAAGCGTCGCCTCATCGACTCAATCCTCCGTGGCTGGAAGCTCCCTAAGTTCTACTTCCTCAAGACGTCAGAGACCCCCGACGAATTCGACGTCGTCGACGGCCAACAGCGATTGAGCTCAATCTGGGAGTTCATGGACGGTGACCTTGCTCTATCAGAGGAATCGGTCGCCCGGTTTGGCGGTGAGCGCTACGGCAGTCTTCCCGAAGCGATCGTTGATGCGTTCGACGACTACGAAATCGAGTACGACGAGATCACCGACGCTAGCGACGAGGAAGTCAAGGAGTTCTTCCAGCGTCTGCAAGAGGGCCTCCCGTTGACCAGCAGCGAGAAGCTGAATTCGGTAGACAGCAAGCTTCGTGACTACTGCAGGAAGATCGCCAAGCACGCGTTCTTCTCCGAGACAACGACTGCTTCGAACAAGCGCTACGCATACTTCGACATCGCGTCCAAGGTCGCG
>JBAZPK010000282.1:0-2629 GCA_041648235.1 Thermoleophilia bacterium | reverse complement strand
AGGGCCGGATCGTCGAGTTCGGGGCCGTCGCGGCGGTCCTCGACGACCCCCAGCACGCCTACACGAAGAAGCTGCTCGCCGACACGCCCTCGCTCGAGGGTGTGCACGGGGGGCGGGGGTGAGGGAGAGCCGGGTTGGCCGTCGGCGCAGGGCCTGAGACCGCCGATACGGAACTGCCGACCTCGACGCCGGACCGCTCCCCCGGATTCACGGTGGAGCGCGGCGTCGAGGTGCCGATGCGCGACGGGGTGCGCCTGAGCGCCAACGTCTTCCGCCCGTCACCGGCCCCACCTGGGCCTGGCCCGGCGATCCTGATCAGGCAGCCCTACGGCAAGGACGAGCACCCCACGATGTGGGCCCGCGGCAAGTACTGGGCTCGCAAGGGCTACGCCTGCGCGATCCAGGACGTACGCGGCAAGTTCGCCTCCGAGGGCCGCTGGCAGCCGGTCGTGCACGAGGCCGCGGACGGCTGGGACACCCTCGACTGGGTCGCCGCCCAGCCGTGGTGCGACGGCAATATCGGCATGGCCGGTGAGTCCTACCACGGCATCACCCAGTGGGCCGTGGCGGCGCTGGGCCACCCGAACCTGCGCTGCATCGCGCCCGGGAACGCGACCCCGGACCCGTACAGCATGACCTACCGGGGCGGCGCCTTCGTCCTCCCGATGGCGCTGTGGACCTCCGTCATGGAGGGGCGGGGAATCGCCGATCCCTCCGGTTTCGACCCCTGGCACCTGCCGCTGGCGACCATGGACACGGCGATGGGCCTGCCGAGCACCGCCTTCCAGGACCTCCTGGCGCATCCGACGCGGGACGCCTTCTGGGCGCGCGCCGACGCGCGGCGCGCGCCGGCCGCGGTGCGGATCCCCGTCTTCCACTGGGGAGGCTGGTACGACGTCTTGCTGCACGGCACCCTCGCCGGGTGGTACGGGGCCGCCGCCGGCCGGCCCGCGGAGCCTAGGTGCGGCGACCAGTGGCTCGTGATCGGGCCCACCGATCACACGCTCACTCCGGCCGCCTACGGTAGAGGGGCGGCTGCGGAGGGCTCCGCCGGCGCTTGGTCCTTCGACCGGCTGCAGCGGTTCTTCGACCACTACCTGCGCGGGGAGGACGATGCGTTTCGCGAGTCCCCGCGCGTGAGCGTCTACGTCATGGGCGCCGAGCGCTGGCGCGATGCCGACACGTGGCCACTGCCCGAGGCGCGCCCACGGGTCTACTACCTGCACGGCGCCGGCGCCGCGAACACGGCCGCCGGCGACGGCAGCCTGAGCTCCCGCGTGCCGGGGGGGGAGCCCGTCGACCGCTTCGCGTACGACCCCCGCGACCCGGTCGACACCTGGCTTGGCGAGAGCCTTTGGGACCTCTCCTGGGCACTCAGGGACCGTAGCGAGGTGGAGCGGCGGGGCGACGTGCTCGTGTACACGTCGGAGCCGCTGGCCGGGGAGTTGGAGGTGACGGGGCCGCTCACGATGACGCTCTACGCGTCGTCGTCGGCCGCGAGCACCGACTTCTGCGCGGCGCTGGTGGACGTCTTCCCCGACGGCTCTGCGCACCTCGTTCAGGAGGGGATCGTCCGCGCGGGCGCCGGCGACGGGCGGGGGCCGGCGCTGCCCCTCGCTCCGGGCGCGGTGGCGGAGTACAGGATCGACCTCGCCGCCACGAGCTACCTCTTCGGGCCCGGCCACCGGCTGCGGCTCGAGGTCTCGAGCAGCATCTTCGGGCGCTACGACCGCAACCTCAACACGGGGCGGCCGGCGGCGCACGACGTCGGTGGTGAGGTGGCCCGGCAGCAGGTCCACCACAGCCGGGTCTACCCATCGCAGATCACCCTGCCGATCGTCCCCGCGGAGGCGGCGCCCGACGCCGGCCCGGTGGGGGCGTCGCGGCGGGCCACTGACAGGAGGCACTGATGCGGGCACGCGTGAGCTGGCTGAGCGAGGCGGAGAAGGAGCTCATCGTCCAGGAGGCGCTGGGTCTGCTCGAGCGCGTGGGCGTGGGCCTGGCCGGGACCGGCCGCATGGCGGAGCTGGCGGCGGCCGGCGCGCGGGTGGACGAGGCCGCCGGCGTCGTGCACTTCCCCCCGGAGCTCGTCATGGACGCGGTCGCCCGGATCCCCCGGCGGGTCGTGATGGCCGGCGTGGCGCCCGAGTACGACGTGGTGCTCGACGAGGGGCAGGCGGCGCACTTCTGTTCGTCGGGCTGCGCCGCCTTCGTGCTCGACCACACGACGGGCGTGCGGCGCCCCTCGACCCTCGCCGACCTGCAGGCCGCCACGGCGCTGCTCGACGAGACGGACGCGCTCGACCTGATGTGGACCACCATCACCGCCAACGATGTGCCGATCGAGGTGCGCGAGCTCGTCGGCTACTACGCGGTGCTCTGCGAATCGCACAAGCACGTGACCTTCGTCGACAGCCCCTCGCAGGCGGATCCGGTGATCCGCATGATCGATATCATCTCCTCCGGGGAGGCGGACTTCCGCGAGCGGCCGCGGTTCAGCACCCTGTTCACCGTGGCGTCGCCGCTCAAGATCGACGGCGAGCTGCTCGACTTCCACGCCGCCACGGCCGCCCGCGGCGTGCCCGTGGAGGTGTACACGGTGCCGATGGCGGGCGCCACGTCGCCGGTC
>JBAZPK010000281.1:0-2648 GCA_041648235.1 Thermoleophilia bacterium | reverse complement strand
GGCGCCCGCGTCGTCGATGGCGATGCGGAAGCCTTGCTCGCGCAGCCGGCTCACGACGCCGCGCATGCGGGCGAAGTCGTCGATGACGCTGGTCTCCGTGAGCTCCATGACCGTCTGGCCGCGCAGCTCCTCGTGAGTGGCGTCGATGAACTCCTGCACCAGCGTGTCGCTGCGCGAATGGAAGAAGAGGTTCATGGGCTCGGTGTTGATGAAGCGCAGATACCTGGCGGGCAGCGTCGCGCTCCCGTACGCCGCCGCCATGCGACAGACGTGGTCGAGCTCGGGGACGCGGTTCTCGTCGCGGGCCACTTCGAACAGGGCGTCGGGGAGGTGCAGTTCGCTGCGCTTGGGCCCCCGGGCCAGCACCTCGTAGCCGAGGACACCGTAGTCGTCAAGCTGGACGATCGGCTGATAGACGCAGGTGATCTTCTGCCCTTCGATGACCCGATCGAACTCTTTACGCAGGCGATGCCGTGTCTGGCCGCGCTCCAACTGGATGCCGCGCGTGGCGTGGTCGATGGCCTCCAGCAGGGCACGCCGGAAGCGCACTTTGGGCGAGTGGCCGAGGCGCGCGTAGCCGACGTAGAGGTCGAGCTTGGCGCACAGCTCCTTCTTGAGGCCGGTCTTCAGGTGGAGCTGGAGCAGGTCCTCGAGGCGCCGTTTGACGGTGCGGAGGTCCTCGTCGAGGATGTACCCCTTGTCCCGGGCGGGCGAGAACACGACAAGGAAGGCGTTGCTCAGGCTCGAGATCGAGAGGAAGTCCTCGCTGCGGATGAGCTGGCCGCGTGCGTCCGACAGGCACTTGCCGACCGAACGGTAGACCTCGTCCACCACATCGAAGCCCTGGAGCTGCTCAAGCGTCTGCACGCCGTCGAGCGTGACGTAGATGATGCCGAGCTGGCTGCGGTCGAACAGCGTGCGTTGCAGCTCGACCTGGACGTTGGCCAGGGTGGGCAGCCCGGTGATCTCGTCGAAGTACGCGGAGGCGTCGCGCAGCACGTCCCGGACCGTCTCGAGGAGATGCTCGGTGCGGAACGGCTTGGTGAGGTAGGCGGAGGCGCCGGAGCGGTTGGCCTCGACCATGTCCGCCAGCTGATTCCTGGCGGTGAGGAAGACGACCGGGATGTCCTTGGTGTGGCCGAACTGGAGCTCTCGGCACACCTGATAGCCGTCCATGCCGGGCATCATGATGTCGAGCAGTACCAGGTGGGGGTGATGCGTCAAGGCGAGCTCGAGGCCCCGGTCGCCGCCGTTGGCGGTGAGCACGTCGTAGCCCTGCGCCCCCAGGATGCCACTCACCGTCGTCGTGAGCTCGGCGTCGTCGTCGATCACGAGGATGCGCGCCCGCTCGCCAGCCATATCCCTCCGCCCGTCTGTCACGTGCGGCGCAGTCGTTCGCTCGCCGCACAGCACCTATCGGCGGGAATACCGGAAACGATTACACAGTAGACTACGATTCTCGGGGAAGAACCCCTTCCAGGAGGCGCCAATGAAGGGTCACGGGCCGGCCGATCCGCGGCAGTCGCCGCGTTTTGCCGGCATCTCCACGTTTCTGCGTCTGCCGCACACGCTGCATCTCGACGGTGTGGACGTGGCCTTCGTCGGCCTGCCCTTCGATACCGGGGTGAGCTTTCGCGCCGGGGCACGGTTCGGCCCCAAGGCGATCCGCGAGGGCTCGCTCACCCTGCGCCCTTACTACAGCCCGGCACAGCGGGTGTCGGTGTTCGACCGCCTCTCCGCCATCGACTTCGGAGACGCGGCGGTGGCCCCGGGGTTCACGGACCGCAGTTACGACCGGATGCGCGAAACGCTCGACGCCGTACACGCCGCCGAGGCCATCCCCATCGGCTTCGGCGGCGACCACGGCGTGCTCCTGCCCGAGCTGCGGGCCGCGGCCGCCGTGCACGGCCCGCTCGCCCTCGTGCTGTTCGACGCGCACACGGACACCGTCGATCGCGACCTCGGCGAGAAGTACACCCACAGCACAGCCGTCCGCCGCGCTGTGGAGGAGGGCCTCGTCGACGCGCGGCGCTCCACGCTGCTCGGCATCCGCGGCGGGCTCTACGGCGCCGACGAGCTCGACGGGGACCGGGAGCTCGGTTTTACCATCGTCCCGTGGGACGACCTCGCGCAGCTGGGCTCCGGGGCCGTGGCGGCCGCCGTCGACCGTGCCGCCGGCAAGGCGTTCCTCAGTTTCGACATGGACTTCGTGGACCCGGCCTTCGCGCCCGGGACCGGCACCCCCGAGTGCGGCGGCCCCACGTCGATGCAAGCGCTGTCGCTGCTGCGCGCCTGCCGAGGCCTGAAGCTCGTGGGCGCCGACGTCGTGGAGGTGCTGCCTGACCTGGATAGCTCGCATCTCACGGCGACGCTCGCCGCCACCGTGGCCTGGGAGATCCTCTGCCTCATCGCGGTCGAGCGTCCGGCGAAGGAGTGAGGCGCCCGTGAACCGCCACCTCCGCGTCGCCTGCGTGCAGCTCAACACGCGCCAGGATACGGCCGCCACGGTGGCGGTCGCGCGCACCCTGGTGGAAGAGGCGGCCGGCGCCGGCGCCGATCTCGTCGCTCTTCCTGAGACGTGGGCGTACAAAGGTCGCCGTGAGGGAATCGTGGCGAGCGCCGAGGCGCCGGACGGGCCCACTAACCGA
>JBAZPK010000280.1:0-2654 GCA_041648235.1 Thermoleophilia bacterium | reverse complement strand
ACGTCCATGCGCTCGGGGGCGAGTTCCTGCGCTGGGAGATCGCCGTGGCCATCGCCGGTCAAGTGCTCGGCATCGACCCCTTCGACCAGCCCAACGTGCAGGAGAGCAAGGACAACACCGTGCGCCTCCTGGCCGGCTACGTCGCCGCCGGCGAGCTCAGCGAGGAGCTGCCCGCGGGCTTCGGACGCACCTCCTTCCCGGTGGGCGACGCAGAGCTGCCGGCCGCCTTGCGCGCCTTCCTGGCGCAGGGTGCGGCCGGCGACTACGTCGCCCTTCAGGCCTACCTGGCCCCGAGCGCGGCCGTCTGGGAGCAGCTCCAGGCGGTGCGCCTGCGGCTGCGCGACGGCCTCCACCTCGCCACCACCGTGGGCTACGGCCCGCGGTACCTGCACTCCACGGGGCAGTTCCACAAGGGCGGCCCCAACCGCGGTCTGTTCCTGCAGGTCCTGGGGCACGACCCCGATGACGTCGAGATCCCGGGCCAGCCGTACGGCTTCAGCGTCCTCAAACGCGCACAGGCGCGCGGCGACCTCGCGGCCCTGCGGGCACACGGATGCCGGGCGCTTCGCGTGAGCCTCGGCGACGACGCGCCGGCGGGCCTCGCCCGCCTGGCCAATCTGCTCGCCGAGGCCCTGTAGCCGTGGCGCTCCATCGCACGGCGAGCCTGGGCGGAAGAGGAGGTCTTCGATGGATGTAGCCATGGTCGGCTTGGGCCGCATGGGCGGCAACATGGCGCGTCGCCTGCTCCGCGGCGGGCATCGCGTGGTGGTGTGGAACCGCACCTACGCCAAGGCGGAGGAGCTCGGCGCCGAGGGCGCCGAGCCGGTCCGCGAGCTGGCCGCCGTGGTGGCGGCGCTGCCCCAGCCGCGCGTCATCTGGCTGATGCTGCCCTACGGCGAGACAACGCAGGAGGCGATCGACGAGCTGGCGCCGCGCCTCGCCGCGGGCGACATCCTGGTCGACGGCGGCAACTCGCCCTTCCAGGACGACATCCGCCGCGGCGCGGCCCTGGCCGAGGCCGGCATCCGCTATCTCGACGCCGGCACCAGCGGAGGCGTCTGGGGCCTCGAGGTGGGCTACTGCCTGATGGTCGGCGGCGAGCGCTCTGCGTATGAGCACGTCGAGCCGCTCCTCGCGACGCTTGCCCCGCCCGGCCACGGCTACGACCATATGGGCGGCCACGGCAGCGGGCACTTCGTGAAGATGGTCCACAACGGCATCGAGTACGGAATGATGCAGGCCTATGCGGAGGGGTTCGAGCTGCTCGAGGCCACCGCCTGGGACCTCGACCTGGCGGCGATCGCCGACCTCTGGAACCAGGGCAGCGTGGTGCGCAGCTGGCTGCTCGAGCTGGCCGCCGACGCCTTCAGGAAGGATCCGGGCCTGGAACACATCAGCGGGTACGTCGACGACACCGGCGAGGGCCGCTGGACCGTCGAGCAGGCGATCCAGCACGGCGTGCCGCTGCCCGCCATCACGGCGGCGCTCTTCACGCGCTTCCGCTCGCGCCAGGCGGACACCTTCGGCGGCAAGGTACTGGCCGCGCTGCGCAACGAGTTCGGCGGCCACGCCGTCAAGGAGAAAGGGTGAGCGACCTCCGCCACGCCCGCGAGCACCTCGCCTACGACGAAGCGGACGGGTACGGCCGCGACGAGGAGGTGCGCGTCACCGCCTCGCCCGCGGCAGGGGCGCTGGGCGAGGTCTCGCCGTTCGGCGGCCCGCGCCACCCCGAGCCCTGCAGCCTGGTCATCTTCGGTGCCACCGGCGACCTCGCGCACCGCAAGCTCATGCCGGCGCTCTACGACCTGGGCTGCCACGGGGTGCTGCCGTTCGCGACGTCGATCGTCGGCTACGGCCGCCAGCCGCTGAGCGCCGAGGCCTTCCGCACGCGTCTCCGCCAGGCCGTGGACGACTACTACGGCGCCGCCCAGGTGGACGGCGCGGTGTGCGAGCGCATCCTCACGACGCCGAGCTACGTGCAGGGCGAGTTCGACGACCCCGAGGGCTACCGCCGCCTCGCCGCCGTGCTCGACGAGCTCGACCGCAGCGGCGGCGCGCGCGGCAACCGCATGTTCTACCTTGCCACGCCGCCCAGCCAGTTCCCGGTCATCGCCCGGCAGCTGGGGGCGGCGGGGCTGGCCCGCCACGGCGCCTACGATGCGGCCCACGCCGGCGGCGAGCCGGTCGCCGGCTGGACCCGCCTCGTCGTCGAGAAGCCCTTCGGCCGCGACCTGGCGACGGCCCGCGAGCTCAACGCCATCATCGCGGGCCAGTTCGACGAGCGGCAGGTGTACCGCATCGACCACTACCTGGCCAAGGAGACGGTGCAGAACCTCCTCGTCCTGCGCTTCGCCAACGCCATCTTCGAGCCGCTGTGGACTCGCGAGTTCGTCGATCACGTCCAGATCACCGCCGCCGAGACCCTGGGGGTCGAGCACCGCGGCCCGTACTACGAGGAGGCCGGGGCGCTGCGTGATATGGTCAAACCCCACCTCATCCAGCTCTTCAGCCTCGTCGCGATGGAGCCCCCGGTGGCCTTCGACGCCGACGCCGTGCGCGACGAGAAGCTCAAGCTGCTACGGGCGGTGCGCCCGATCCCCGCCGACCGCGTCGATCTGTTCGCGGTCCGCGGCCAGTACGTCCAAGGCGTGGTG
>JBAZPK010000279.1:0-2658 GCA_041648235.1 Thermoleophilia bacterium | reverse complement strand
CTGACCCGTCCGGCCGGGGTGCGCGGCGGCTCGCCTGCGGCGGCCGCCGCGCCGCCACGTACGGGCCCCGACGGGCCGCCGCGTTCCCGCCGGGCGCCGCAAGGTATAATCCCCCGGCGGCAACGCGTGCCCCCATCGTCTAGCGGCCTAGGACACCGGCCTTTCAAGCCGGCAGCACGGATTCGAATTCCGTTGGGGGCACCACTTTTCGCCTCCTCGTCTCACCCCACCGAACTGGAAAACGGCTGCTCAGCGCCAGTTCGGATTGAGTAGGTGTGGCGCGCGATCGCGCTCACAAGCCGGAATCTGCCAACATCCGGCAACAGGAGTCCCCGAGTCCTGTTTAGTCTTCTACCTCGTAGGTCACGATTCCGCCACTGCGATCCGTCCACGGGCCGCCCGGCGCCCAGCGCAACTTGAACGTCTCTCCGCGCTCCAACGCGACCATCGGCTCTATCAGGAAGAGGCGCAGCCCATGGCATGCGTCCGCGAGGTCAATGACGGCGAGTCTGTTTCTCGTGAGAAAGGCGCGCCAGCGGGTCTGGGCTGTCGCGTCTGCTGAGAACGCCGGCGAGAGCGGCGCCAGCGACGCCAGGTTCACCTGCGAACCACGGCGCTCGAACGTCATTCGCAGAGCCTTGGTCAGAGCCGTGCCCTCGAAGGCGAGCCGCTGCGACAGGATGAGCACGTCGTAGATATCCTTCATGCGGCTGTTGAGCATGCCATGCTCGGCCATCGCGTGGAGCTTCTCCGAGATCACCGCTTCGACGGGGTACGCCCGCAATCGCGGCGCCGGCGAGTCGAGCAGCGTCGGCAGGACCGCTTCTCCCTGGCGCCCACCCACAGCGTCGCCGAATCCCACATCGATCTGAACACGCAGCTTGGCGGTACCAAGCAGCCCGTCGACCTGCACGCGCTTGCCCTGGTACGTCTGGCCCTCTCGGATGTCGCTCACTGTCACACTTTCGGCCAAGAACTCGACGCCGTCGTCCTCGACCGGCTCCTCGCAGACCTCAGAGAACACCTCGCGCAGCCGCTTCGCCGAATCCTCGCCGAATCCGAGCAGGTCGATGTCGCGAGTTGGCCTATGCGGCTCCTCCTCCCACACGACGAAGAGCGTCGCGCCCTTCAGCATGAACGACCCGGCGTGCTGCGATCTGGAAAGGCGGTAGAGGAAGCGCTCGCCGGCAAACCGGGTGAGGGTGAGGTTGAAGTCCTGGCCCGTCGACCGCGTAAGCGCCTTTAGTCTGCTGAATGCCGACGCCGCCACGTCGGTTGGTCGCCGCGTCACTCCAGCGACTCCAGGTATGGCCGTATCACTGCAGCCATCCGCAGCTTGCTCGCGTATTCCCATAGCTCGTCCACAGTAGCCAGGCGCTGCCGGTAGCAGTCGCGGAGTGCCTCGATGGCGACGTCGAGCCCGATCTTGTTGCGGTAGCGGAAGCAGTCGACCACGGTCTTGGCGGGAGAGTAGACGCGCACCGTCACCCCTTCGACGCTGCGCTCTTCAATGCCGCTGGTCAGCGCTGTGCCGGAGAAGCGGACCAGACGGATGGGGAGGCCGGGCTCGAGAGGAGCGCGCGCCTTGCGATCGACGGCGATCCAGACCTCGGAGGGAGCCTGTGTGGTGAGGCCGTGGAGGCTGAGCGCCGACAGCAGGCAGACGACGCCATGAGGCACGCGGGCGGCGACCTCGGCGAGCGAATGATGTTCGGTCCACTGGGCATCCGCGGACATGTAGAGCCCACGGCCCACCCGCTCCACGAGTCCGAGACGGCCCAGCCTGGTGAGCCACATCCTCGAGAGGCCAGCGGCTTCAAGATCACGAGCGCGGACGACACCTCTCTCGCGTATGAAGGCCAGGGCGCTGTCTACGGATGATCGTGGCATGCCTGCATTGTTGCAAAACGTCGGCTAATGTCAAGAATGACCGACGTTTTGTAACACTGCACCAGACCCTACGGCAGCGCTCAGAAGTCATTCGGTACAACGACGCTGGCGACGTCCAGCGCGG
Organism: Thermoleophilia bacterium; assembly: GCA_041648235.1. GTDB lineage: Bacteria > Actinomycetota > Thermoleophilia > UBA2241 > UBA2241 > CAIXSE01. Next base: position 644 of record JBAZPK010000279.1, on the reverse strand, counting down.
GCTCTTCGTCCTGACGACGGACCGTCATTCGAATTCCGTTGGGGGCACCACCTCTCCCCCCACCGCTCTACCCCCTCTGACGTTCCGCCTACGATGGCCCTGTCTCGTCCGGCCGGGGAAGGTGGGGACATGGCGCTCCTGATCATCGAGCACATCGTCGGCGACTTCGAGACCTTCAAGAAGGTCTTCCTGGAGGACGAGGGCCGGCGGCGCCGAGGCGGCTCGAGGGGGGCGCGGGTCTACCGGGTCGCGGACCACCCCAACGACGTCAGAGTCGTCCTGGAGTTCGACACGGCCGAGCACGCCCGCGAGCACGCCGAGGGGCTCGAGCTGCACGAGGCGATCAGGTGGGCCACCGGCAACGTGTCGATGCCACGGTTTCTCGTCCTCGAGCCGGTGCTGGACTCGGAGGCCTGAGAGGGGCCCGCTCCGCGGGCCGCTGGCGGCGCGTCTAGGCGCCCGGCGGCGGCGCGAGCCCCACCAGGATCGCCGTCGCCGCAAGCACTGCCGCTGCCACTGCGATCTCGCCGCGTGAGTTGAGGCGGAAGAGCCGGTAGGCGCCGTCGTCGCTCTGCATCCCGGGCACCAGGCGGAAGTGGTTGAGGGCCCCGAGCCCGACGAGCGCGACGACCAAAGCCACCTTG
>JBAZPK010000278.1:0-2682 GCA_041648235.1 Thermoleophilia bacterium | reverse complement strand
TCGCCTTCACGCCGCTGGGCCACCCCGCTCGGCAGGCCGGCGGCAAGCGGCGACGGCCGCTGGAGGCGCTGGTCAAGTACGAGCGCTGGTGAGATCGGGCGGCACGGGCGGTCTTGCCGGCGCCGACGCCCGCGGCCCGCGCCTCAGGCGTCGATCTCCTCCAGGTGCCGCTCCCCGGGATCGCCGCCGAGCAGCGGGCCGATCTTGTCCATGAAGCCGGTCTCCACCCGCCAGGCGTCGTACTTGAGATAGTGCTCGAGCGTCTCCCAGCGCTCCACGATGGTGACCATCGCGTCGTCGGCGCCGTCGACGCACAGCGAGGCGCCGCGGCAGCCGGCGAAGCTGCGGGTGTCCCTCAGGGCCTCCCGCAGCATGCCCTCGAGCTCACCCTTCTTGCCGGAGTCCGCGGGCAGATCCACGATGACGATGGCGCTCATGTGCGTCCCTCCTGGTCGTCTCAGATCGGTGAGCATATCCTCGCGCGTCGCCGAGTCGAGTGCCAGACGGGGCCTGCTCTCCGCCGGCCTGCGATAGGGTTGCCGGATGCACGGCCGCCCGCCAGCCACCGCCTACGTCGCCGCCGTCGGCATGACCGTGGCCTTCGGGATCTCTTTCGTGGTCACCAAGGAGGCCCTCCGCGGCTTCCATCCCCTGCTCCTTGCGCTCGTGCGCTTCACGCTGGCGGGGGGTGTCCTGTGGGGGCTCTGGCGGCTCCGGCGTCGGCGCGGGCGGGCCACCCGCGCCGACCTGCTGCGTCTGGCGGCGCTGGGCCTCGTCTCGCTGACGCTCTACTTCGCCCTGGAGATCAACGGCCTCGCCCGCACCACGGCCTCCGCGGCCGCGATCCTGATGGCGACCATCCCGATCTTCGTGAGCGTCCTGGCCGCGCTGCTGCTGCACGAGCGCAGCGGAGCCCGGCAGTGGCTGGGGGTGGCTCTCTCGTTCCTCGGCGTAGCCGGCCTGATGGGGTTGGGTTCGGAGGTCGGCGGGGGCGGCCTCAGCGGCGATGCCCTGATCCTGGGCGCGGCGTTGTGCGCCGCCGTCTACAACCTTATGGCGCGGCGCCTTCTGGTGCGCCGCTCGGCGCTGTACGTGACCGCCTACCAGAACCTGTTCGGGGCCCTCTTCATGGCGCCGCTGGCTCTCGCGGAAGCGCTGCTCGTCGGGGTGCGAAAGCCCGCCTCCGGGGCGCTGATCGGCGTCCTGTACCTCGCCCTGGGCTGTTCGCTGCTCGGCTTCCTGCTGCTCAACTACGCCTTCCGCTTCATCCCCGCGAGCCGGGTGAGCATCTTCGTCAACGCCACGCCGGTGGTGGGCGTCGCGGCCGCCTACGTGGTTCTGGGGGAGAGGTTCACGGCCGCACAGCTCGTGGCGGCGGCGGTCGTCATCGCGGGGGTGTGGCTGGCCAACAGCGGCGCCCGGAGCGCCGTCAGAAGTCCATCGGGAGGATGAGGTCTCGCTGCAGCGCCTTCACGAGCCGCTGCGCCTCCTCCTCGAAGTTGCGCCGGGAGATCGTGTCGGCCTCGCGGGCCAGCTCTTGGGCCCCGAAGTACAGCTCGCGGTTGAGCGCCTCCACGCCGCGGCGGCCCAGGGAGACGTCGCGCCGCGCCTCGCACTCGGGGCAGCGCAGGCTGATCCTCCAGGCGGCGTCGCCGTCGCGCTCCCAGCTCAGCGGGTAGACGAAGCGGCTGCCGCAGAGGGGGCACACGTGGGCCTCACGGTCCTGGGGCGGCGCCGACGGCGCCGCCTTCTGCCCCGGTGGCTCCGCGCCTGGCGCCCGCGGCCCGCTGAGGGCGACCTCGGCGGGGCGTTGCGCCCGCGCCGCCGGCTGCGGCACGTCCGGCGCGTGGTCGAAGACGATGATCTCCACCGTCGTCCCGTCGGGGAAGATGAAGAGCTCGATCCGGTCGTCTGTCGCCTTGCCGTCCATGGGTCCGCCCGGCTCTCCCGCGCCTGGCGCCCTCCTCTCTCAGCACACCTATCGGTACCGCGGCGGCGGCGCTTTATCCCCGGTGTCGTCAGCGCCGGCAACACCGTCTGTCGTGGCCGTGACCGAGCCTCCAGGAGCAGGTTGGACAGGTGCGCGCGCGGTGAGGGATACTACCGGGGCGCCTCGCCGGCGCCCCGCGACCATGGCCACTCCCTCCACCGACAAGCGCGAGCTCGCTGCCCTGCCCATCGGCATGTTCGACTCGGGCATGGGCGGCCTCACCGTGCTCCACGAGTGTCTCGTCCAGTTACCGGCGGAGAACTTCGCCTACGTCGGCGATACGGCGCGCTTCCCCTACGGCGAGAAGTCCCGCGAGGAGCTCGAGCTCTACGCGCAGCAGATCACCGCCTTTCTCGAGACGGTACCGGTGAAGCTCGTGATCGTGGCCTGCTACTCGGCCACCTCGGCGGCGCTGCCGCTGCTGCAGGAGCGCTTCGCCACGCCCGTCGTCGGCGTGGTCGTCCCCGGCGCCCGCGCCGCGGTGCGCAGCTCGCGCTACCGCCGCATCGGCGTCCTGGCCACCGAGGCCACGGTGCGCAGCGACGCCTACCCGCGCGCGATCCGCAGCCTCGACTCGGGGGCCGAGGTGTACCAGCAGGCCTGCCCCGGGCTGGTGTCGTTCATCGAACGCGGCGACGTCGCCAGCCAGGAGCTGGCGGACGCCGTGCGCGGGTTCACGGCGCCGCTCAAGG
>JBAZPK010000277.1:0-2696 GCA_041648235.1 Thermoleophilia bacterium | reverse complement strand
GCGCTGGAGCGGACGTGCGGCCGTCGACGCAGCCGTCACGGTGCACGAGCCGGCACCGGCCTCCGACCCGGATTCGGCCTTGGCCTACTCGCTCGAAGGCCTCGATTCTGCCGAGACCCCCGCCGCCCTGCTGCCGCGCGTCTGGTCGCCGGGCTGGAACTCGGGCCACGGGCTGCACAAGCTGCAGGAGGAGGTCAACGGGCCGTTCCGCGGCGGCCCGGCCGGGCTGCGCCTGTTGGCCGCCGCTGGCCGGGCGCAGCCGGTGGCCACCGCGGCGCCGCCCCGCCACGAGGCCCATCCGGGGGACTTCCTCCTCGTCGCCGTTCACCACGCTTTCGGGTCAGACGACCTCAGCATGCGCGCGCCCGCGGTGGCGGCGCGCGCGCCGGAGCCCTATCTGGGCCTCAACCCGGCGGACGCCGGGCGGCTCGGGATCGCCGAGGGCGACCGGGTGGCGCTCTGGCTGCCCTGGCTGGACACGCAGGCGCCCTGCCGGCTCCTACCCTCGCTGCCGGCCGGCGTCGCCGGCGTGCCCGTGGGTCTGCCCGGCATGCCGTTCATCTCGCTCCCGGCGCGGGCCCGGTTGACCCGCGCCGACGCCCCAGCAGCGGCGCCGGGAGAGCCGTCGTGAGGCCGGCCCCCGCCGGCTTCCTGCTGGCCGCCGGCCTGCCGCCCTGGGTGGGCCAGCTCGCCACGGCCCTCGGCGTCTTCATCGTGGTGCTGACCATCGCCGCCGGCCTGATCTGGTACGAGCGCCGCCTGCTGAGCCTCGTCCAGGACCGCCTCGGCCCGAACCGCGTCGGCCCGGCGGGGCTGCTGCAGGTGCTCGCCGACACCTTCAAGATCCTCTTCAAGGAGGACTGGGTGCCGCCGTTCGCCGACCGTCGCGTGTTCGTCATCGCGCCGCCGATCGTGCTGGTGACGGCGCTGCTCTCCTTCCTCGTCGTCCCCGTGGCGAGCGGCGTCGTGATCGCCGACCTCAACGTGGGGCTGCTGTTCGTGCTCGCCATGTCGTCGCTGGCCGTGTACAGCGTGGTGCTCGCCGGCTGGGCGTCGCGCAGCAAGTACTCGCTGGTCGGCGGGCTCCGGGCGGCCGCCCAGATGGTGAGCTACGAGGTCTTCATGGGGCTGTCGCTGGCCGGTGTCGTCACCATCGCCGGCTCGTTCAGCCTGGTCGACATCGTCGAGAGCCAGCGCGGCGTGTGGAACGTCATCCCTCAGTTCATCGGCTTCGTGGTCTTCGTCCACGCCGGGCTGGCCGAGACGCGGCGCCTGCCCTTCGATCTCGTCGAGGCGGAGAGCGAGCTGGTCGCCGGCTACCACACCGAGTACTCGGGGATGAAGTTCGGCATGTTCTTCGTCGGCGAGTACATCGCCGTGACGCTCATCTCGGCGCTGATCACCACCCTGTTCTTCGGCGGCTGGCTGGGGCCCTGGCTCCCCGGCCTCGCCTGGTTCCTCCTCAAGACCGGCATCTTCATCAGCTTCTTCATCATCGTGCGGGGCACGTTCCCGCGGCCGCGCTATGACCAGCTCATGGCCCTCGGCTGGAAGGCGATGCTGCCTCTCAGCCTGATCAACCTTCTCGTGACGGGCGCCGTCGTCGTGGCGCGGCACCAGTGACGGGCAGCGGCATGGACGCGTCGCCGCGCACACACCCGCCGCTCACCGGCGACGTCGTGCGCGCCGGGCTCCTGGCGCGCCGCAGCCAGCGTGCCCTGCCGCGCGCCGTGCACACCGTCGTCTCCACGCTCCACGGGCTCGGCATCGTCATCGGGCACGCCTTCCACGCCCGCGACACCGTCGAGTACCCCGAGGAGATGGTCTACCTGCCGCCGCGCTATCGGGGGCGCATCGTCCTCTCCCTCGACCCGGGCGGCGCCGAGCGCTGCGTCGCCTGCTACCTGTGCGCCGTGGCCTGCCCCGTGGACTGCATCGCCCTGCAGGCCACCGAGGACGAGGCCGGGCGGCGCTTCCCGGCCTGGTTCCGCATCAACTTCTCACGCTGCATCTTCTGCGGCTTCTGCGAAGACGCCTGCCCCACGTACGCGATCCAGCTCACGCCCGATGTCGAGATGAGCGAGTACGAGCGTCCCAACATGGTCTACGAGAAGGAGGACCTGCTCATCGGCGGGCCGGGCAAGTACCACGACTACGATTTCTACCGCGTCGCCGGCCTCGCCATCGGCGGCAAGGGCAAGGGCGAGGCCGAACACGAGGCTCCGCCGGTGGACATCCGAGACCTCCTGCCGTGACCGCGCTCTTCCTCATCGCCGCTCTGGTCGCCGTGGCCGCCAGCGTGCTCGTGATCACCCGTTCCGACCTGATGCACGCCCTGCTCTACCTGGTGGTCTCGCTGTTCGCCGTGGCGGTCGTCTTCTTCACCCTGGGGGCGCCGTTCGTCGCCGCCCTCGAAGTCGTCGTGTACGCGGGCGCCATCATGATGCTGTACGTCTTCGCCGTCATGCTGCTCAACGTCCACGCCGACACGCCCCTGCGCGTGGCCCCCCGGGCGTGGGCGGTCCCGCTGGTCCTGGCGGGCATACTCCTCGCCGAGCTGATCTACGGGGTGAGCCTCATGAAGCACGCGCCGGCCGGCGCCGCCGTCGGGCCGCAACGGGTCAGCCAGGAGCTGTTCGGCCCCTACGTGCTGGGGGTCGAGCTCGCCTCGATGCTGCTGCTCGCGGCGCTCGTCG
>JBAZPK010000276.1:0-2721 GCA_041648235.1 Thermoleophilia bacterium | reverse complement strand
GAGGCGGCCGGCGTGATCGGCGGCGCCGCAGGCGCCGCCCCGCCCGGCCGCGGTCCCGGCGCCCGCATCCTGGCCGTCGACGTCGGCGCCGGCACCGCCGACATCCTCCTCACCCTGCCGTCCGGGCCCCTCGAGAACGCCGTCAAGCTGGTCGTGCCGTCGCGCACCCAGGTCGTGGCGGCCGAGATCAGGCAGGCGACGCGGCTCGGCCAGACCGTGGTGTTCACGGGCCCGACCATGGGCGGCGGCGCCGACGGCGCCGCCATGAAGGCCCATCTGCGCGCCGGCCACGCCTTCGTGGCCTGCGAGGAGGCGGCACTCACGTTCGCCGACGACCTCGACAAGGTGCGCGCCCTCGGGGCGCGCGTGGTCGGCGACGGAGCCGCGGCGGAGCTGCTCGAACGGCTCCCGGCGGAGCAGGTCGCCGCGGTGCGCAGCGGCGACCTCGACCCCGGCGGCCTGCGCCGGGCCCTGGAGCTGCTGGGGGCGGCGACCCGATTCGACGCCGTGGCCGTCGCCGTCCAGGACCACGGCTTCAACCCGCACGGCTCCAACCGCGTCCTGCGTTTCGCGCTCTGGGAGGCGGCGGTTCGCGAGAGCCGGCGCATCGGCGAGCTCTTCTACGCGGCCGCCGACGTGCCGGTACAGGCTACGCGGCTGCGAGCCGCCGCCACCCTGGCGGCCGAGCTCGCCGACGGCGCGCCCGTGCTCGCCGCCGACACCGGCCCGGCGGCGCTCTACGGCGCCCTGCCGCCGGGCGCCGGTGACGCCGTCCTGGTCAATGTCGGCAACGGCCACACCATCTGCGTGGTGGCCCTCGGCGGGCGCCTGGCCGGGGTGTTCGAGCACCACACCGCGGCGCTCGACGGCCCCGGCCTGGAGCAGCGCCTGCGGCGCTTCCTGGCCGGGGAGCTGGGCAGCGAAGAGGTCCGCGAGGACGGCGGGCACGGGGCGGTCCTGGCCCAGCCCGTGCCCGGCGGCCTGCCGCTCATCGCCACCGGGCCGCGCCGCGGGCTGCTCGCCGGCAGCAGGCTGCCGCTCGAGTTCGCGGCGCCCTACGGCGACATGATGCTGAGCGGCTGCTTCGGCCTGCTGCGCGCCTTCGCCGAGCGTGGCGTGGGCGAGTCGCCGGGCGCCGCGGCCACACCCCCCGAGGCCGAGGCCGGCGCGGCGCCCGTGGAGGCCGTCGGATGACGCGCCGGCGAGCCACCGGCCTCGTCGTCCCGCTGGAGGCGGCGCGGCCACTCGCCGAGCCGTGGCGCCACCTCCTCCCGGAGAGCACCCGGGGGCTCCCGCCGCACGTCACCGTGCTGTGGCCGTTCCTCGCCCCCGACGACGTCGACGACGAGGTGGAAGCCAGATTGGCCGCCCTTCTCGCCGCCGTAGAGCCGTTCGAGGTCCAGCTGACGAGTTTCGGCAGCTTCCCCGACGCCTTCTACCTGACCCCCGAGCCGGCGGCACCGTTCGCGGAGCTCACGCGGCTCGTGTGGCGGGAGTGGCCCGAGTGCCCACCCTTCGGGGGGGCGTTCGACGAGGTGGCACCGCACCTCACCGTCGCCCTCGACCCGGATGCCGCCGCCCTGGCGGCGCTCACCGCCGCGGTGGCGCCGCAGCTGCCCCTGGCGGCGCGGGCCGACCGCGTGCTGCTCTTCGAGGAGGCCGAGGACGGCATGTACCAGCCGCGGCGCTGGTTCGGCCTCGGCGCCGGCTGAACGGCGCCGCGCACGGCATCGGTCAGAGCGGCAGCTCGCGGCCCACGCCCAGCTCGCGGGCGCGCGCCAGCGCCAGGCGGGCCGTGGCGACGTCCTCAACGGCCATCCCCAGATTGAGGCAGAAGAGCCGCTCTTCAGCGCCCCGGCGCCCGGCGACGCCGCCGGCGGCCAGGTCGCCGAGGTCGCCGGCGATCTCCGCCGGGATGCCGCCGAGCCGCACGCCGGCCGCCCGCGTCGCGAGTACCGTGGCAGTATCGTCGCAGTAGAAGCGCTCGCAGGCGGCCATCGCGGCGGCGCTCCAGGCGGCATCGTAGTCGAGCGCCACCGCCAGCGCGCCGGGCTCCAGGAGCCCGGCGCCGAGCGGTGGCACGGCGCCCTCGACCATGGTGATCGCCGTGACCACGACGCCAGCGCCGCGGGCGACATCGGCAGCCGCCCGGCAGACCGTGAACTCGACGTCAGGCAACTCCGCCTCCAGCTCGGCGCGCAGCCCCGCCGCGGCCGCCGGCAGCACGTCGTGACAACGCACGGCGCGCAGACCGGGCCACACCACGGCCAGAGCGCGCACGCCGCTGCGGCCCTGGGCGCCGCAGCCAAGAACGCCGATGCAGTCGACATCGGGGCGCGCCAGGTAGCGCGCCGCCACGCCCACGCTGGCGCCGGTCCTCCAGGCCGTGATGAGCCCTGCGTCCATCACGGCCTCCGGGAGCCCCGTCCGCGGGTCGGCCAGCACCACGAGGCCGTTGACCGCCGGCAGGCCCCGCGCCACGTTGGCCGGGACGATGCTGACCCACTTCACGCCCTGCCCCTCCCCGGCCGGCAGCGCGGCGGCCAGCACCTGCGTGAAGGCGCCCGCCTCACCGTGCAGGGTGAGCTTGGGCGGCATCACCACGCCGCCCTGGCCCTTGAGGCGGCAGGCGGCGTCCACCGCCGCGACCACCTCGAGCATGCCGATGCCGAGGCGCGCGAGGTCGGCGCGAGAGAGGTAGAGGAGCCGGGGGCCGGGCGC
>JBAZPK010000275.1:0-2753 GCA_041648235.1 Thermoleophilia bacterium | reverse complement strand
CGTCGAGCCGCGACCCGATGGCGACCGGCGCAGGGACGGCGAAGCGCGGCAGCGGGAGGTCCCCACCCGGCGGGCCCGCGGCGAGATCGGCGCCTTCGGCGCCCGGACGGCCGCCGGCCGCCGGCGGCACCAGCTCGCGGACGACGAAGCCGTCGTCGGCGACCACGTACCAGCGCCCCCCGGCCAGTGCGTAGGCGGCGGGCCGGTGCTCGACGACCGTCACCCGCAGGGCATCGGGGAAGTCGCGGTCGACGCTCACCGAGGCCACGTAGCGCAGAGGCGCCAGAGCGCGACGGACGTCGCTCTCCGTCACCGTGAAGAGGTTGCGGCCGAGGAACTCGTGGCGCAGCAGGCGAGCGACGCGGCGCGGCGGCGTGATCCGCGTCCCCGTGGCGTCGACCTGACGGATGGCGAAGGACGATGAGCTCCGGCCCCACGCGTACACGCCCCCGGGCAGGCCGAGGATAGCGACGGTGAGCAGCACCGTCGGGAGAACACGCAACCGTAGACGGCGGGCACCGCCTCGTGTGGGCATCTGGCCGGACCTTCTCGCGGGAAGAACGCTACGCGTGCTTATTCGGCGGCGCCGGGGGCATCCCCTTGCCCAGCCAGCGCCGCCAGCAGGCGTTCGCCGGCCGTGTGGACGTCGCCGGCGCCGAGCGTCAGCACGAGGTCACCCTCACGCACGCGCGGCGTGAGGTTCCTGACCACGTCCCCGAGCCGTGGCAAGTAGGCCACCGGGCCGCTCGGGCGCTCGGCGAGGTAGGCATCGACCACGAGCTTGCCGGTCACCCCCGGCTCGGGCTCTTCGCGAGCCGGGAAGATGTCGGTGACGATCGCCTCGTCGGCGAGCGTGAGCGCCTGGCCGAACTCGCGCTGCAGATAGCGGGTCCGCGAGAAGAGGTGCGGCTGGAACACGGCGATCACACGGCCGTGAGCGCCCTGTTTGGCGGCTTTGAGCGTGGCCGCGATCTCGGTCGGGTGATGAGCGTAGTCGTCCACGACCAGCACGCCGGCGTGGCTCCCCAGTACCTGGTAGCGGCGGGCGGCGCCGCTGAAGGCGGCGAGGTGCGGCGCCGCCGCGGCGGGCGCCACACCGGCGTGGCGCAGCACGGCCAGGGCGGTGAGCGCGTTGAGGACGTTGTGCTCGCCGGGGACGCGCAGGGTGACGCGGGCGAGCTCGGCGCCTCCCTCGGTCACCGTGAAGGCGCTGCCGAGGTCGTCGACCCGCTCGATCGCGGCGCGCAGGTCGCCGGCGGCGAGGCCGACGACGACGACCGCCGCCACCGTGTGTGCGGCCAACCCCTCGCCGCCGCTGCCCGCGACCAGCACGAGGAGCCCCTCACGCGGCAGCAGCGCGACGAACCGGCGGAAGACGTCGTGGACGTCGTCGAGGCAGGCGTAGTTGGAGTGGTGATCGAGCTCGACGTTGCTCACGATCGCGACCTCGGGGCGCAGCGCGAGCAGGCTGCCGTCGCTCTCGTCGGCTTCCGCCACGAGCCACTCGCCCTGCCCCACGCCGGCGTTGGAGCCGATGTCGTTGAGCTCGCCACCGACCAGGAAGGTCGGGTCGAGGCCGCTCTGCCGGAGCACGTGCGCGATCATGGACGACGTCGTCGTCTTGCCGTGCGTGCCGGCCACGGCGATGCCGCGCCGCATGGCCATCACCCTGGCGAGCATCTCGGCGCGGCGCAGAACCGGCAGGCCGGCGGCCCTCGCGGCGCGCAGCTCCGGGTTGCCGTCCGGGATCGCCGACGAGACCACGACGAGGGCGGCACGGCCGAGGTTCTCGGCCCGGTGGCCGAGCATGACCGGCACGCCGGCCTCCTCGAGGCGGCGGGTGTACCGCGACGCCTTGAGATCGGAGCCCGCCACCTCCACGCCCAGGTCGGCCAGCACCATGGCGATGCCGCTCATGCCGGCCCCGCCGATCCCGACGAAGTGCACGGGCTGCGGGAAGCTCCTCGGGGCGTCGCTCATGGTCTCCTCATCTCTTCAGGATCCTCTCGATCTCGTCGACCACGCGCTGCGTGGCATCGGGCCGCCCGAGCGCGGCGCTGGCCGTGGCCATCGCGGCGAGTCGCTCGCGGTCGCCGAGCAGCCCGGCGACCAGCTCCGCGAGCAGGTCGCCGCTGAGCTCGGCGTCGTCCACGAGCAACGCCGCGCCCGCCTCAACCATGCCGCGCGCGTTCTTGCGCTGGTGATCGGCGGTGGCGTGCGGGTACGGCACCAGGACGGCGGGGCGGCCGAGCGCCGCCAACTCCGCCACGGAGCCGCCGGAGCGCGCGACGACGAGGTCGGCGGCGGCCATCGCCGCCGCCAGGCGGTCAGTGTAGGCCACCAGACGGTAGCGCTCAAACCGCTCCCCCTTCGCCTCGAGCTCGGAGCGCACGGAATCGTGGTTGCGCGGCCCGCACACGTGCAGGAGCTGGAACGCCAGGTCCCGGCCGCCGAAGGCGGCCACGCAGGCGCGGTTGATGCTCTGCGCCCCCTGGCTGCCGCCGAAGGCGAGCACCACGGGCAGGTCGGCGCTGAGGCCGAAGACCCGCAGGCCCTCCTCGGCCGTGGCGGAGAGCTGCGCCGGCCCCAGCGGCCGCCCGGTGACGACGTACTTGGGCGGCTCCAGACCGGCGATCGGGAAGCTCAGGCAGACGCGGCGCACGAAGGGTCGCAGAAGGCGGTTGGCGACTCCGAGGTGAGCGTCCGCCTCGAGCGCCAGGCACGGCACGCCGCGGGTGGCGGCCAGGGCGACC
>JBAZPK010000274.1:0-2760 GCA_041648235.1 Thermoleophilia bacterium | reverse complement strand
CGGTCCCGATCCGCGGATATCAGCATGGTCGAACGCCGAACCCATGTGCCGCCTGCTCGCAGCGTTCCTTGGGCCGGGGAGGACGCCGTAGGAGCGGGGGCGTTGACAAGCCATCTCATATCAACGTCCGGCGCGTAACCTGCAAAGCGAGGCTTCGTGCAGCTTGGACTCTACTCCACCTTGGGGGCCTCGATTTGTCAGGTTGACGCGCTGGTTAGGCACACGCCTACAGCTTCCTCGTCTGGATCACGGCTACCTCCGGCGGCAGCTCCAGGGGCCGGAAGGAGCGCGTGTGGATGCGCAGGCCGCGAAAGACAAGGATGTACCTGTTGCGCGCGGCGCCGAGCAGCCAGAGGAGGTGGTGATGCACCTCGACCACGGCCGGCGCCTCGGTTCCTTCGAGGCACTGGAGGAATTCAGCCTGGGAGACGGTCGCAGCGGCATCGAGGGACGCCACCCGGACCAGGATGGCGATACCGACCACGAGCAGGATCAACTCCATGTTCCGATCGCCTCCGTTGTGCCTAACAATGAGTATGCAGACTTCCATCTGCGTAGAGCCGTGAAGCAGACTGCTTCCTTCTGCATAAGACCCTACCACCTATGCGGACGGATGTGGGGAAAGCCCTGCATCTCAAGGGGAAAGGTCGGTCGTGCGCGACGCGGAGTGGTGGTGAAACGCAGTCTGTAGAAGACGCTCATCGGCCGTCGAGCGGGCTGCGAACCCCGCGCCCGCCCTTGTTGAGCACATGCGTGTAGATCATGGTCGTACGCACGTCCTTGTGCCCGAGGAGCTCCTGGATGGTGCGGATGTCGTAGCCGGCCTCCAGGAGGTGGGTGGCGAAGGAGTGACGCAGGGTGTGGCAACCGGCGTGCTTGGCCACTCCCGCGCGCTGAACGGCGCCCCTCATCGCTCGCTGCACGATCGTCTCGTGCACGTGGTGGCGCCCCTGCTCGCCGGTCTCCCGGTTGACCCAGCGCCTCTGCTGCGGGAAGACCCACTGCCAGCGCCACTCGGCTGGCGCGTTCGGGTACTTGCGGTCCAGCGCCGTCGGCAGCAGGACCCGGCCCCAACCGTCAGCCAAGTCTCGCTCGTGCATCTGTTTCGCCTTGCGGAGCTGCTCTCGCAGCGCCGGCTGGAGCGCCTCCGGGAGCATGGTGACGCGGTCCTTGCCGCCTTTGCCGTCGCGCACAGTCAGCTCGCGGCGCGCAAACTCGACGTCCTGGACCCGCAGACGCAGACATTCCATCAGCCGCAGGCCGGCGCCGTACATGAGCGCGGCTATCAGCCACGTGTCGCCGTCGAGCGTGGCGAGCACCGCTTTCGCCTCGTCCTGCGTCAGCACCACGGGCAGCCGCGCAGGCTTGCGGGCGCGGATCACCTCGCCCATGTCGCCGACCGCGCGGCCGATGACGTGGCGATACAGGAAGAGCAGCGCCGAGAGCGCCTGGGTCTGCGTCGAGGCGCTGACCTGCTCTGCGACGGCCAGGTGGGTGAGGAAGGCGTTGATCTCAGGCGCGCCCATCTCCGCCGGGTGGCGGCAGCCGTGGAAGAGGATGAACCGCCGGACCCAGAGGCCGTAGGCCTGCTCGGTGCGACGGCTGTAATGGCGGGCGCGCAGAGCTGAGCGGAACTCGTTCATGAACTCCGACATCGCCACCTCCTGCGCCCGTTCGTCGAACTCTGCGCAGGCCGCCGTTCCGGGTTCAAGGGGTGACGAGGAACGTCAACGACGTGGAGGCCGGGGGCGGGGGCGGGCGGCGTCGAACCGGGTAGTCGCGGGCAGCCGCGGGCGAGCCGGGTCGGCGGCATCCGCCTGCGGTTCAGGCGTCCGCCGGCCCCAGCCGCTGGGTGATCAGGTGGACGAGGGCGGCCGGCGTAGCCTCTGCCGCCTCGGCGTCCACCCGCAGGCCAAGGCCGCCGGCCGTGCCCGTGGTGGACGGCCCGATGCTCACCACGAGCTGGCCCTCGGCGGGCCCGCCCGGGTAGGCCTCGAGAAAGCGACGGGCGGTGTTGGAGCTCGCGAACGCCACGGCGTCGAACTCGCCGATCTCGGGCAGCGGCGCCCGCTCGTCCACTCCGAGGCGGAAGACGGGCAGCTCGCTCACGGTGGCGCCGCGCTCGGCGAGGCCGTGCGTCGCATGTGCGTCACCGCTCTGCTCGCCGATCAGGAGGAGCGCGGCTTCGGCGTCGGCCGGCAGGCCGGCGGCGAAGCCGGCGGCGGTCTCCGGCGCGTAGTCCACCTGCAAGCCGTGGCGGCGCAGGTGGGCGGCCGTGGCCGGCCCGACGGCCGCCAGGCGGCCGGGCCCCAGAGCACGCACGTCGCGGCCCAGCCCGGCGAGCTGCTCGAGCAGCGCCTCGAGGCCGCCGGGCGAGGTGAACACCAGCCAGTCGGCGGCAGCGAGGCGCTCGAGAAGGTCGGCCGGCGCCGGTAGCGTCTCGGAGCGCAGCGCCGGCACCTCGGCGGTCTCGGCGCCGGCCGCCTTGAGCAGGCGCACGATCTCACTGGGCCGGCGGCGCACGCGCGGGACGAGGACGCGCCGCCCGGCGAGGGGCTGCGAGTCGTGCCAAGCGAGCTGCTCACGGAGCTTCACGACCTCGCCGACGACGATCAGCGCCGGCGGGTGCAGGCCGGCGGCCCGCACCCGCGCCTCAAGGTCGGCCAGGGTGCCGGTCACGACCCGCTGCCCGGGCGTCGTGCCGCGTTCGATCACGGCGGCCGGCGTCTCCGCGGGCTTGCCCTCGGCGATCAACCGCTC
>JBAZPK010000273.1:0-2772 GCA_041648235.1 Thermoleophilia bacterium | reverse complement strand
TGCCCGGCTGCGACGCCGAGCCCGACGGCGACTGCCCGCGCGCCGGCTCGGCGAGAGTGAACGGGGCCGTGAGCAGCTCGCTGAGCCTGGTCACGCGCAGCTCGCCGCCGGCGCGCGCGACCACGTGCGGGTCCCCGAATTCGCTCAGCGCCTGCAGGCAAAGGCCGCACGGCAGGCAGTCACGCTCCCCTGCCGCGGCCACGGCCACGTACCGGAGCTCGCGCTCTCCCGAGGCCGCCAGCGCCGCCAGCGCCGCGCGCTCGGCGCAGAGGCCGGCCGGGTACGAGGCGTTCTCGACGTTGACGCCGTGGTGGCTGCGGCCCGAGGGGCCGGTGACCACGGCGCCCACGCCGAAGCCCGAGTAGGGCGCGTAGGCCCGCGCGGCGAGCGTCAGCGCCTCTTCGTAGAGCAGCCGCTCGGCGAGGTCGGGGGCGCGGCTCACAGCGGGTACCAGATGCGGAACAGCACGAGGGAGACGACGATGCCGAGCGCGGCCCCGACGCCCACCTCGAGCAGGCTGTGGATGCCGGCCTGCACGCGGCTCTGCGCCACGAGCCCGGCGAGGAACAGGGAGATGGCCGAGATCGGCAGCGCGTAGGCGCTGTTGGCGGCCACGAACGTCACCGCCACCCAGGCGGCGAAGGCCACGGCGGCGTGGACCGACGGCAGGCCGCCCTGGAAGGCCGTGCCCTTGCGCGTGACCGCCTTCATGGCGACGGCCGCGAGGATCACGATCACCAGGGCGACGACGGTCACATCGATGGGCGAGGCGCGGAGCTTGCTGAGGACGGTGTACGGGACGCTGGTGATCTTGTCGTAGAAGACCAGGTAGGCGACGGCGACAGCATTGACCGCGGCGATGAGCACGGCCCCGGCGGCGACGTCCTTGGCGATCCGCGCCCGCGGGTCCTCCTCGTCGGTGATCAGGTCGACGACGTGCTCCACGGCCGTGTTGAGCATCTCCGTGATGAGCACGAACGAGATCGCCACGAGCAGGGCGATCACCTCCAGCCGCGTGAGCGCGAAGAAGAGGCCGCCGAGGAGCACCAGGCCGGCGATCGCGAAGTGGACCCACATGTTGCGCTCGTGGCGCAGCGCGTGGACGATGCCGTTGAAGGCCCAGTTGAAGCTGTGGAGCAGGCTACCGCGACGCTGCAACGAGGCCCTCCCACTCGACGAGCTCGAGCACCTCGGCCTGGCGCACGGCCATCTGGCCGGCGTCGGCCTCGTGGTCGTAGCCCAGCAGGTGCAGCGTGCCGTGGGCGAGGAGGACGGCCAGCTCGAAGGCCGGCGGCAGGCCGTCGGCGCGCGCCTGGCGCAGCGCCTGGCGGGCGCAGATCACGACGTCGCCCAGGAGCCGCGGCGGGCCTGCCGCCGTGGCGACCTCGGCGCCGCCGCTGCCCGCGGGCTCCGTGCCCGGGGCCGCCCCCTCGGGCCCGGCGTCCCACTCGCCCGCCTCCTCGAGCGGGAAGGAGAGCACGTCCGTGACCTCGTCGCGGCCGCGGTGCGCGGCGTTGAGGGCGCGGATGCGGCGCTCGCCGACGAAGGCCACCGAGAGCTCGGCCCCATCGACGCCCTCGGCGTGGAGGACGCGGGCCACGAGCCGTGCCGCCGCCTCCCCGTCCACGCCGGCCCGCGTGCGGTCGACCACATCGACGAGGTTCATCCTTCGGCCCTCCGTGCCCGCGCGGCCTCGAGCTTGTCGTCGTGCTCCTTGTAGGCGTTGACGATGCGCTGCACGAGCTTGTGCCGCACCACGTCGTGGCCGTCGAACTGGACGATGCTGATGTCCTCGATCTCCTCCAGCACCTCGGGCACCGTCACGAGCCCCGAGGTGCGTGAGTGCGGCAGGTCGATCTGCGTGACGTCGCCGGTGACGACCATCTTGCTGCCGAAGCCGAGCCGCGTGAGGAACATCTTCATCTGCTCGGGCGAGGTGTTCTGCGCCTCGTCGAGGATGATGAACGAGTCGTTGAGCGTGCGCCCCCGCATGAACGCCAGCGGCGCCACCTCGATCTCGCCCTTCTCGATGAGCGCCGCGAGCTTCTCCCCGTCCATCATGTCGTAGAGGGCGTCGAACAGAGGCCGGAAGTACGGGTCGACCTTCTCGCTCACCGTCCCCGGCAGGAAGCCCAGGCTCTCCCCCGCCTCCACCGCGGGCCGCGTGAGGATGATGCGCCCCACCTGCTTCAGGAAGAATGCGCTCACGGCCATGGCCGTGGCGAGGTAGGTCTTGCCGGTGCCGGCCGGGCCGATGCCGAAGGTGATCGTGCTGCGGCGGATCGCGTCCACGTACAGCTTCTGATTCACGGTGCGTGGGCCGACCTGGCGGCCGCGGTGCGTCCAGACGATGTCGCCGTACACTTCGGAAGGCTTGCCGGAAGCGTTGATGGCGATGTCCATGAGCGAATCGACGATCGCCGCGTCGAGCGGCCGCCCGGAGCGGATCACGGCGAGCAGCTCGTCGAGGGCCGCGCGCGCCTGCGCCACGGCGTCTTCGTCGCCCTCGAGGATGAGCACGTTGCCGCGCAGCGTCAGCCGGCAGTCGAGGCGGCCTTCGATGATCTTGAGGTGCGCGTCCTGCTCGCCGGCGAGCTCGAGGGCGGCGGCGTTGTCGTCGAGCTCGATGACCGCGCGCGCGGCGCCGGGCACGGTCAGCCTCCCAGCTTCTCGCGCACCATGCCGCTGAGCTTCTTGCCGTCGGCGCGGCCGGCGACCTTGGGCTTGAGCCAGCTCATCACCTTGCCCATGTCCTTGGGCGTCACCGCGTCC
>JBAZPK010000272.1:0-2779 GCA_041648235.1 Thermoleophilia bacterium | reverse complement strand
GCCAAGACCAAGCTGCCCGAGCTGCTCAAGCGCGTGGAGCTCGGGGAGCACATCACCATCGCCCGCCACGGCAGGCCCGTGGCGGTACTCGTCCCCGTCGGGGAGTACCCCCGCCGAGACCCCGCCGCCGCCGCCGCGGCGCTCAAGGAGTTCGCCAGGGCACACAGTCGCGGCGACTTCGACATTCGCGCGGCGATCGAGGAGGGCCGGCGCTGATGGGGATGCTTGTGCTCGATTGCTCGGTGACGATGACCTGGACGTTCCGGGAGGAGTTCACTCCGTTCACGGAGCGAGTCCTCGACGAAGTCACCGCGGGGCTGGCCGTGGTCCCGGCCATCTGGCCGCTGGATGTGGCCAACGTTCTCCTGCTCGCCGAGCGTCGGGGGCGTCTCACGCAGGCCGATGGTGCGAGATTCCTCGAGCTTCTCCGTGGGCTCCCGATCAACGTCAGCGCGTCGCCCGACCTGCAGCCTTTCGACGAGTTGCTCCCGCTGGCCAGAGAGACCGGCCTTAGCCCGTACGATGCCGGGTATCTGGAGCTGGCGGGCCGCTTCGGTGTGCCGCTGGCCACGCTCGACAAGGGCCTGCGCATGGCCGCGAACCAAGTCGGTGTTGCGCTGGTGGAGTGATGAGTCGGCGTGACGTCGAGTGCCACCTGTGAGCCACACGCCCCGGACCGTCGGTGAGGCCTTGCGCGCGGCCGCGCAGCGGCTGCGGGTAAGCGGCTCGCGCTCGCCGCGCCTGGACGCCGAGCTGCTGCTCGCCGCGGCGCTCGGCGTGGACCGCACCGAGCTCTTCCGGGCCCCCGAGCGCGAGCTCGGCGGCGGCGAGGCCGAGCGCTTCGCGAGCTACCTGCGCCGCCGCGAGGCGCGCGAGCCCGTCGCCTACATCCGCGGCCGGCGCGCCTTCCGGACGATCGAGCTGGACGTGACCCCGGCGGTGCTCATCCCCCGGCCCGAGACGGAGACGCTGGTCGACGTGGCGCTGGAGGCGCTCGCCGCCGGCGGCGCGGCCGAGCCGCTGGTGCTCGATATCGGCACCGGCTCGGGCTGCATCGCCCTGGCCCTGGCCGCCGAGGAGCCCTTTGTGCGCGTCGTCGCCGTGGACGTCGACCCGGCCGCCGCGGAGGTGGCGCTCGGCAACGCGTCGCGCCTCGGGCTCGACGGCCGGGTCGAGGTGCTGGTCAGCGACCTCTGCGCCGGCCTGCCGCCGGGGCAGCGCTACGACCTCATCGTCAGCAACCCGCCGTACGTGGCCGCGGCCGAGTACGAGCGCCTCGAGCCCAACGTGCGCGAGTACGAGCCGCGGCTCGCCCTGCACGCGGGCGCCGACGGGCTCGACGTGTACCGGCGCCTCATCCCCGCCGCCGCCGAGCGCCTGCGGCCCGGCGGCGCCCTGGCCGTGGAGGTGGGCGCCGGGCAGGCGGCCGCGGTGGCGGCGCTCTTCGCCGCCACGGGCGCCTTCGCGCCGGCGGCCGAGCACGCCGACCTCGCCGGCATCGCACGGGTGCTCTGCGCCCGGCGGCGCGAAGCCGCGGGCTGACGTGCGCAGCGTCAAGGCCCGCTCCGTCGTCCTCGCCTCGCGCCCCCTCGGTGAGGCGGACCGCATCCTGCGCCTCTACACGCGCGAGCTGGGCCGCGTGGACGCGGTCGTCAAGGGCGTACGCAAGACGACCTCCCGGTGGGGCGGCCGCCTCGAGCCCTTCAACGTCTGCGACCTCGTGCTCTACCCCGGCCGCTCGCTGTACACGGTGACCCAGGCGCAGCTCGTGGACGTATGCCTGCGGCTGCGCGACGAGCGCGAAGGGCTCACCGCCGCGGCGGTGGTGTGCGAGGCGGTCGCCGGCCTGACGCCCGAGCACGAGCCCGACGAGCGCGTCTTCGCGCTCCTGCGCAACGCGCTCAAGCAGCTCGACGCGGGCTTCCGCGGGCCGGCGCTGCAGGCGCCGCTGCTGCTCGGGGCGCTGCTCAAGCTGCTCTACGAGGCCGGCTACATGCCGGTGCTCGAACGCTGCGCCTCGTGCGGCGCCGGGGAGCGCGCCCTGGGCTTCTCGGCGGCGCGCGGCGGGCTCGTCTGCGAGCGCTGCCTCGAGGACGCCGTACCGATCGCCCCCGAGGCCGTGGAGGTGCTGCGCGAGGCGCTGGAACGGCCGCTGGCCGAGCTCCGCGAAGCGGAGCCAACGGCGGCCGTCACCGAGGCCCTGCGCCACGTCCACGACCTGTACGGCTACCACACCGGCGGCCGCCTGCGCGCCCTGCGCTTCGCCCGCGCCACGGGCTGACTCGGCGGGCATGGCTCGGGCGGTCCCGCAGCGCCGGGCTCGCCACGGCTTTGCTGTCGCTTCGGGCAACGCCGCGTGGCGCTATGCCATTGACAGCGTGCCCCCCTCACATGATGGCCGCGGTCGTCCACGGGAGCGCGTGGTGTACACCTTGGGACTGGAAGCTAAAGTATCCGACCCTCACAAGGAAGAGCTTCGAAGGCAAGCCGGCCACCAGAGTGCGTATCAACCAGAATCTGAGGTTATCCAACGACAGAGAAGGAGCCACATTCAAAGCGCAGTTCAAGGGTTCCGTATGGCTACCGTCCGCATAGTGAACCAAGCGATTGTCAAGTCGATGGGTCATCGGTGATGCTGCTTCTAGGAGAACGGCTAGTGTCCTGAGTCGTTAGTTCGAAGGGCAACGTCTGGCGGTCACGAACTCCCCTTGTAAGATGGCGGCGAGGGGAGGCGGCGATGGCACGACGTGGGCGGCCGACGGCCGAGGTGGTGCTCAGC
>JBAZPK010000271.1:0-2804 GCA_041648235.1 Thermoleophilia bacterium | reverse complement strand
TGACGTTGGAGGAACGCGGCGGCAGGACTTACCTGCGCGAGAGCTCCGCCTACCAGACGCTCGAGGACCGCGACGCCATGGTGCGGAGCGGCATGGAGCAGGGCGTCAAAGAGGGGATGGAACGGCTCGAGGAGCTGCTGGCCCGGCTCCAGGCGAACGAGAGCGGCCGCGCAGGCGGCGGGGCGGAGCGCGCGGCGTAGGCCGGGCGACAAGGCCGGCGAACACCGCGGCCGGCCGGGCGTAAGGCCCGGCCGGCCGCGCCCCACCTCACATCGGCATCGGCCCCATGTCGCCGAGGTTCCAGATGCCCATCATCCCGATATCTTCGTGCTCCAGGATGTGGCAGTGGAACATGGCCATGCCGGTGTAGTCGCTGATCTTGACGAGCAGCTTGACGCTGCCCCACTTGGGCACCACCACGACGTCCTTCCAGGCCGGGCTCTGCGTGTAGAGGCTGGCGTAGGCCGCGTCACCGCCGCTGATCGAGAGCACCTGGGCCGGGTTCACGTGCTGGTGCCATGGGTGGTCCATGCCCGACTGGTTGCTGATCGTCCAGACCTCGAACATATCCATCCCCGGCATCCCGTCCATGCCGGGCATCACTTCCGAGTCGACCGTATACGGCATGACGTCGAAGTCCTGGCCGTTGATGTAGCCGCGGCCCCCTGCTCATGCTCAGTGCGAAGGCCCGCTGCGGCCACTTCGAGAGGTCCACGGCGAGGCGATTCGCGTCGGGGTTGATGGCGGAAGGGATGCTCCCGCTCGTCGCCGTGCCGGAAACGTTGGCGGTCATGAGCGTGATCTGCGGGGACTGCATGCTGCCGTGCCGCGCGTACGGGAGGGCGAGGAACTTGTAGAGGCCCTTCGTGGCGCTCGCCTTGACGAGCACGTCGAGGCGCTTCCCCGGAGCGAGGAGCACGGCCGACTGCGCGTACGGCTTGTCGAGCAGGCCGCCGTCGGTGCCGATGACGCGCAGCGAGTGGCCCTGCAGCGAGATCTTGTAAAGGCGCGCGGTGCTCGCGTTGAGCAGCCGCCAACGCTGCACCTGCCCGGGGCGCATGCTCAGGACGGGGTTGACCTGGCCGTTGACCATGATCGTGGCGCCTTCCTTGCCCTGCATGTACTCCATGGTCGAGGAGTAGGGCGCCGGCGCTCCCGAACTCACGGTGATGTCCTTGAGCACCAGGATGTGCGTCTCGAGGCCGCTCAGCAGGGTCGTCTCGTCCTCGATCACAAGCGGCCCGTGCAGGCCGCCCCACACCTGCTCGGCCGTCAGGCCGTGGATGTGGGGGTGGTACCAGCACAGCGTTCCGGCTTCCTGCAGCGACAGGTCGTACAGGTAGTCGCCCTGCTCGCCCGGCATGAAGTGACGCATGACGTCGTCCATCATCCCGGAGGGCGAAACGTGCCAGCCGTGCGTGTGGATGTTGGTGACGCCGCGCTCGTAACCGAGGACGTTGGCGCCCGAATGCGTGGGGAGGCCGTTCACGAACTTCAAGGCGAACTTGTCGCCCTTTGTGAGGCGGACCACCGGCCCGGGGAAGGCGCCGTTGTTGGTCATCAGGTCGGCGAACGACCCGTTGATGGGCACGCGGCTGACCATCGGCTCGATGGTACCGGCGAGGACGCCGGGCGCCGTGCGCGTCAGCGGCAGCGAGGCGGGGTCTGCCAGCGGTGCGCCGATGGGCGGGTCGATGATGCCGGTGCCTCCGCCGCCCATACCGCCGCCTCCGCCGCCCATACCGCCGCCTCCGCCGCCCATACCGCCGCCTCCGCCGCCCATGGCCCGGGCGGCGTCACTCGTGACGCCCACGTACGCACCGGCGGCGGCCAGTGACGTGAGTTTGATGAAGTCGCGCCGATTGAGGCGCTTGCTGACGCGGTCCCCGGCCATGGCTCCCCCTCCGCTGTGACGCTCGCCGTCGTGGCTCGCCGCACCTCGGTCACGGCGCGGCGTGCGTGCTCCTCAGGCTTCATTCCCGCGAATGGGAACCGCAAAGTCAGCCGTTACGCCTGACTTGGCCTGGACGAATGGCATGGCTTGGCGCCAGGCGGAGGCGGCAGGGAACCGGCACCGGGGCGTTGCGGCCGCGGCCGTGTCGTCGGCGAGACCCAGCCCCCGACGCCCGACCGGACCGGATGGCCGGCTGACCGAGCCTAGTGGCGGCAGGTGGCGTCGGGGCCGACCGGCATGAGCTCAGCGTCGACGAACGCCTGCACCACGCTGCGGACGTCGGCGCGGTCCTCGCCGGCGAACACACGCATGCCCGCCTGCAGGCAGCCGAGAAGCGGCCGGTGGCCGACGCCGGCCACGATGACCGCGTCCACCATGTGCTCTCCGAGCATGAGCACCGGGGCGATGCAGCCGCCGTCCGCGTGAGGGGCGTTGCTGATCACGGTGACGGCGTTGATGTCGCCGTCGACGAGGTCGACGAGAGTGAACTGCGGCGAGCGCCCGAAGTGCCCCGAGCGCGCCGCGTCGAGACCGCCCGGCGCTTCGGAGGGTACGGCCAGGCGGATGCGGTCTTCATAGCTTGGAAACATGAGAGTCCAGACTCCGATCAGATGGTGAACGTGTGTTGTAGCTATCTACGATACACGCATCAACGGCAGAACGTTGCCGGACCTCGCAGGGGCACGGTCCCTCCCGGGTCGATCGGCCTGCGGCCCATAGACGCCGGCCCGCTGGCGATGGCCCGCCACCTCGAGAGCATGGCGTTCCTCAACATCGCCCTGCAGCTTCGCACCGGTGGGAGCTGGCAGAACGGCTGGAAGCTCCTCGGGCCCCTGGCGGAGTAGCCGTG
>JBAZPK010000270.1:0-2812 GCA_041648235.1 Thermoleophilia bacterium | reverse complement strand
GACGGTGGCCTGGACCTCGGTCGCCAACAGCGTGAGCGACCAGATGGCGGCCGCCGCGGCCAGCGGCGCGCCGGCGGTCGCGAACGGCGCCGGAGCCGCGGCGGGCGCCGCCGGCCTGCCGCCGGACGTCCTGTATCGCGCGCTCACCGACGGCTTCTCGACCGGCCTGATGATCGCCGGGCTCGTCGCGCTCAGCGGGTTCGTCGTCGCATTGGTCATCACCCGCACTCCCGGGCGCTGGCGGCTGCGCTCGTCGCTGCACGACCGCGAGCCTGCGTGCGACGAGGTACTGGGCACCTGCGAGCCGGGGCCTGTAGTCGTCAACGCGGAGGCGTGAAGACGGCCGTTCTGCCGGCCGCTGGGCGGCAGTCGCCACCCCTTCAGCCATCAGCCTCCGGGAGGAGCCCCATGCAGACGCATCTCGATCCGCTCCAGCTCGACCCCCCGACGCTGGACCCGCGCACCGATATCGGCCACGTGCACCTCAAGGTCGCCGACCTCGACCGGGCGCTCGACTTCTACCAGCAGATGCTCGGCTTCGAGCTCACCGGCCGGCTCGGCGATCAGGCCGCCTTCGTCTCGGCCGGCGGCTACCACCACCACATCGGCCTGAACACGTGGGAGTCGCGCGGCGGAGCGCCGCCGCCGCGCGGCGCGACCGGCCTCTACCACGTCGCCATCCGCTTCCCGACGCGGGCGGCGCTGGGGCGCGCCCTGCGGGCGTTGATCGAGCGGCGCTACCCGATCGACGGCGCTTCCGACCACGCGGTGAGTGAGGCGATCTACCTGCGCGACCCGGACGGCAACGGCATCGAGCTGTACTGGGACCGCCCGCGCGAGTCGTGGCCGGTCGGTGACGACGGCCGCTACGTGATGGGCGTCGAGGCACTCGACCTGGATGCGCTACTTGCGGCCGCAGACGAGGGCGCGTAGGGCCGGCCGCGGCAGGCGGCTACTCCATCAGCCGCGGAGGCGCGTCGCCGCTGCCGAGCTGAGGCGCCGGTGACTTGAGCTCGAGCAGCTTCTGCCTGAGCTCCATCTGAAGGCGCCCGATCTCGCCCTCCGCGCTGAACCTCCGGGCCCGGCTCTCCTCCTGGATGCGGATCGTCTCCTCAAGTGTCGCCACCAGGTCCGCGTTCACCTTCTGCAGCGTCTCGATGTCGACGATGCCCCTTTCCACCTCGCGCCCGACCTTCGCCGACCCCGATTTCAGCAGCTCGGCATTCTTGGCCAGGAGCTCGTTGGTGGTGTCGGTGACTTCCTGCTGAAGCGTCACCGCCTTCTGCTGGCGGTAAAGGCTGATGGCGACCACGATCTGGTTCTTCCACAACGGCACGGTGGCGAGGATCGAGTTCTGGATCTTCTCCACGAGGTTCTGGTCGTTGGCCTGGATGAGGCGGATCTGCGGTGCCGTCTGGATGGCGATCAGGCGCGTGAGCTTGAGGTCGTGCAGGCGGCGCTCGAAGCGGGCCGTCGCCTGTTGCAGGTCGGTCAGCCGCTGCGCGGCCATCACGTCGCCGCTACCGGCGGCCTCGGCCTCGAGCGCCGGGATCTTGACGGAGTGGAGCTCCCGGAGCGCCTGCCCGCCGGCGGCGATGTACACGTCGAGTTGCTTGAGATAGTCGAGGTTGAGCTCATACATCTTGTCGAGGACAGTCATGTCCTTGAGCAAGGCCATGCGCGAGCGCTCCATGGCGTCGAGGATGCGTTCGATGCTGGTCGCGACCTTCTGGTACCGAGTGGAGAAGCGTTCGAATGTATCGGTGAAGCGGCCAATGATCGGGATCCGGGCCTTGCCCGTGCCGGCGCTGAGAGCATCGATGTCGAGCTCGCGGACCTTCTTGAGCAGACCGCGGAGCGCCTCGCCCCCGGTGCCGGCGTCTTTGTTGCGCACGTCGCCGAGCAGCGAGTCGGCGAAGGTGGCGATACGGCTTTGGGCGGGCAGGCCGAAGCTTAGCACGCTCTGCGCGTCGCTCACGTCGACGCCAGCGCTGACCTCAGCGACGCGAGCGAGGTCGGCCGGGCTCAACGGCCCGGCGGCGGGCGTCTCGGCGGCCGCCTTCAGGCCGGCGGCCTCGTCTCCAGCCGGCGCGTCGGACGCCGCACCCCGCCCCTGCATCTCGTCGCTCATCACGGCTCCCCGGTGTGGGTGTACATGGTCTCACTGCGCACCGTGCGCTCCAACAGCTCGATCTCGCTTTCCAGATCGAGGGCGCGGTCCTCGAGCACGTTCGCCAGCTGACGGTCGAAGGCCTTCTGCACGATCCGGAGAGATGCCTCGGCACGGCCCAGCGTCTGGGCGATCTCGGGTGCAGACCCGCCGCGCTTCCCCAAGTGTACGTAACCTTCCACGATACGTTGCGCGGTGTCGAGGTAGTACGTAAGGAAGCCCCGCGCCGCCTCGAGCTTGCGCGGCTGCGTCGCCAGCTCGTCGATGATCTGGTCAGCGGTGCGGCAGAGAGCGAGCACGTCGGCGCGCACCTCGGGTCTGGCCACGAAGCTCGCCGCTCGAAGGATAGCGTCGACCTCCCTGCGCGCCGACTGCAACACCTCGGCGGTCTGCTGATCGATGCCGGCAGGCAGCCGCGGGCGGTCGCGGGCCGCCAATGCCAATGGTTGCGGGGGTGCGGGGAGAGAACGCGGTGAGGCATCGCCGAACATGAGCGCCCGGTAGTAGGGGCGCACGCGCAGGGCGTGGACCACCGACACAGCGGCCACCAGGAGCTGCACGGCCACGGCCGCCTGGAGCAGCGGCGTGCCGATCGCGAGGATGGTCAGCACCAGCGGCACAAGGTAGCCGAAGCCGTACAGC
>JBAZPK010000269.1:0-2829 GCA_041648235.1 Thermoleophilia bacterium | reverse complement strand
CAAGAACAAGGCTCAGGGGCCCGCCCCGAGGGCTCGCGGGGGGCGAAACCCACCCGCTTCCCGCTCCCTGCCGCTCCACCCGGCAAACGCGCTCCTCTCAAGGCGGCTTTGTTCTGCATCCTGCTAGGGGCGGGCCGCGGTGCTCTCCCGTTGGGCCGCCGCGGTGCGCACCGGCACGCCCTCGCCCAGGGCGTCGCCGGGCGCCGGGCCGTCGGGCAGGCACACCGGCACTTCGCAAGTGCCTGCTCGCAGCTGCCGGCGCCGCAGAGAGAAGCCGGCGCCCACCGCCGTGGCCAGCGCCGCCGCGCCGCCGCCGGCGATTGCGACGCGCACGCCGAAGCCGCGCGCCAAGAGCCCGGTGAGCGGCCCGCCAACGGGCGTGCTGCCGAGGAAGACGACCGACCACAGCGCCATGACGCGGCCGCGCATCGCGTCGTCGGCGTTGAGCTGCAGCAACGAATTCGTGGTGCTGATGAAGAGCACCCCGGCGACGCCCAGCGGTACCAGCAGCGCCATGCCCCAGAGGTAGCCGGGCGCCGCCGCGAGCAGCAGCGTGACGACCCCGAAGGCAAGGGTGCTGGCGACCAGCAGACGGCGCGAGGGCCGCGCCCTGCTCGCCATGAGCAGGGAGCCGGCGAGCGCGCCCACACCCATGGCCGCGAAGAGGGCGCCGTAGGCGCCGGCACCGCGCCCGAACGCCGACTTCGTGAGCAGCGGCAGGACCACCGAGTAGTTGTAGGCGAGGGTACTCACGACGGCCATCATCAGCAGCGGCACGCGCAGCTCCGGCGTACGCCACGCGTAGCGAAGACCCTCGCGCACCTGCCCAGGACGGCGCGGCACGGGGGCGCTACGCCGCAGCTCGGCGGTGCGCATGACGAGCAGCGCGGCGATGACGGCGCCGAACGAGGCGGCGTTGAAGAAGAAGCACGGCGCCACCCCGAAGGCGGCGATGAGCACGCCGCCGAGCGCCGGCCCGATGATACGCGAGGAATTGATGACCACCGCGTTGAGCCCTACAGCGTTGGCGAGGTCGTCCGGCCCCACCATCTCGTAGACGAAGCTCTGCCGCGATGGCATGTCGAGCGCCACGGTGACGCCGGTGAGGCCGGCGAGCACCCAGATCACACGCACCGTGACGACGTCGGCGGCGGTGAGCGCGCCGAGGACGAGCGCGAGGCCCGCCGCCAGCGACTGCGTGACGAGGAGCAGCTTTCGCTTGTCGACGCGGTCGGCCAGCGCCCCGGCCCAGGCGCCGAGCACGAGCACGGGGCCGAACTGCAGGCCCACCGTGACCCCCAGGTCGATGCCGCTGCCGGTGAGCTCCAGCACGAGCCAGCTCTGCGCCACGGACTGCATCCAGGTGCCGCTCATGCTCACCACCTGACTGAAGAAGAACAGGCGGAAGTTGTGGATCCGCAGAGCGCGGAAGGTGCGGCGCGCGAGCGCCGCGGGGCCGGCCTTCGCCGATCCCGTCATGCCGCCACGGGCGAGTGGCGGCGGCTGGGGCGTCCGGCCCGCTCCCTCACACCTTCTCCAGGTACACGAGCCCGCCACGTGTCACGACGCGCACCGCGCCATGCGCGGCGGCCGCCTTGCGCAGACCGAGAGCGAGGGTCTCCGGCTTCCTGCCCGGCAGCTCGACGAGCACCGACGTCGGCGCCCCGCGCTCGAACTCCGCGACGATCTCGGCGTACACGCCGCTCCGCCGGCCGCTCCGCGGCGGGACCTCCGCCGGGACGAGCCGGTATGGCTTCGTCGTCCGTGCCATCTGCATCCACCTCCGGTCGCCGTGCCTGTGCCCGAAGTCTACGCCCGGCGGACAGGGGGAACACGCAGGGCACGGACGATCGCCCGAAGGAGGCTGCGGTGACGGTCAAGAACGAGGCGCTGCTTCCGCTGTTCGACGAGCTCAAGGCCCTGCTCGAGGCGCACGGCGGTGCTCTGATCGCGCGCCGCGACGAGCCCGGCTCGTACGACCTCTGGTCGGAGAAAGACCTGGTGATCGAGGGGCGCCGGCGCGCTGAGGTCTTCTTCGCCGGGCTCGTCGTCCGGAAGACCTACGTCGGCTTCTACTTCATGCCCGTCTACGCCGCGGCCGACCTCCGGGCGGTGTTCGGCCCCGAGCTGCTGGCGACCCTCAGAGGCAAGTCGTGCTTCCACATCAAGCGGCTCACGCCGACGCTGAGAGAACAGATCGAGGAGGCGCTCGCCGCGGGCTACCGTCTGTACGAGGAGCGCGCCTGGGTGTGAGAGGGTGCCGGCGGGTGAGCTGTGCCGCAAGCCGCCGGAGGTTGCGCTGCCGCTACAGCTACGCCAGCACCTGCAACACGATGAACAGGACGAGCAGCGCCGCCAGCGAGCTCAGGTCGATACCGAGGCCGCCGCCGCGCGCCACCGGGATGACCCGCCGGAACAGGCTCAGGTACGGCTCCGTCACATCGTACAGGACGCCTTGGATGCGGTAGAGCACCGACCCACGGCGCAGCCGCAGCCAGGACAGCAGCGCTCGCCCGACGATGAGCCACGCGTAGACCATGACGGCCAGGTAGATCAGGCGGACGAAGGCGTTCATGCAGGCTCCTCAAGGGGCGCGTCGGCGGATGCGGAGCCGCGAGCTTAGCACGGCGACCGGGTCGGCAGAGCGCGAACCTTCGCGCGCGGCACCGGCGGTCGCCGATGCAGGTCAGACGCGTGCATCGCCTGCAGCGCTGCGAGCACGACGGCGAGAGTGTCGGCCCGACGCCATACGTCTCAGGGCACGCCGCGCCCGGTGCCGCGGGAGCGGCGGCGCGCGACGGCCCAGCGGCCGCCGTCAGCCCTCCGCCC
>JBAZPK010000268.1:0-2832 GCA_041648235.1 Thermoleophilia bacterium | reverse complement strand
CGTGACCACGCCGAGGAGGATGAAGAGGCGCAGCGGCTCGCCGCGCGAGAGCCTGCCGGCGCGCAGGGCGAGGTACTCGAAGAAGCCGGTGGGCTCGAGGATCGCGACCAGTATCATCATGCCGAGCAGCAGGCCGATGGTCGTGAAGTCGACGGCGGCAAGCGCCTGGCTCTCGCCGTAGAACCCGAGCAGATGGCCGGCGGCTACCATGACGCTTGCGCCGGCCACCGCGACGATCGTGCGATGGATGCGCTCGGTGAGGATGAGCGTGAGGCTGATCGCGAAGATGATCACCGCAGCGGCCTGGTTCATCGGACGCCCTCGCCCTCTCCGCTCGGGCCACCGCGCCCTTGCAAGAGAAAAGGCGCGGACGGCAGTTGCCATGTCCAGCGCCCTCGGTGCAGGCGAGCGCCGGTGCCGACCAGACTTCCCGGCTCGCCTAAAGCACTTCGAGTATACCAGAGCGGACTGTGGCGGCCAGGCCCGCCTCTTGCGGCAACATTCGAGGCCTGACAGGACAGCCAGACCGGTGTGCTCGCCCGACCGTACGTAGAAGCGGCCCTCGCTGCGGGGCCGCGGCACAGGTCTCTCCGCGCGGCCCGGCTCCAGCGGCTCGCGACGTGCGGGCGAGTTGCTGAAAGAGCCGACCTGGTGCCGCCGTCCGGCAGCGACTTACGGCGGCGTGAGCACCACCCGGAGCGGGGCATCAAGGCTCTTGACGCCGGCGGCTCTCACGCACCGCTGAGGTGGTGCGGCGCCCATCAGGAGGTCGGGCTGTTTCACGTAGACGAGCTCGGCGAGTCACCCGACGAGAGCATTGGGCGGCGACGAGACGCAACGTCACTGGACGACACCCCAGCCATCACGATCACGGGCTCGTCCACAGGGCTGGCACCAACACGCCCGACTGGATCATCACCGTGGCGTGTGCCTCGACCGCGGCGCTGGAGGCGGACCTGCGGCTTCGGGACGGTCAGGCCGTGAGCGCCAGCCCAAACTGATTGACACGTGTGCCACAGGGGAAGCCTCCGAAGTACCGAGTCGCGACGACCCGGTCAGCAGGTCAGCCAGCACCGGCAGCACCGGCAGGAGGAAGGACATGACAACCGCTACGAAACTCAACGGCGTCGACGTGGACCGTCTCGTCGCCACCGTTGGTGCAGTGAAGGACGATCCAGAACTAGCCAAGTTCACGTTTCGAGCCCGCAGCGTGTGGGAGAGCGGGGGCCGCAACAAAGGCGAGATCCGCGAGTTCGAGCATGCGGGCGCGACCACGTCGGAGCGCCCGCAGCCGTTCAGCCTGATGGGCGACGAGCCTTCGGTACTGCTCGGCTCGAACGCGGGGCCAAACGCGGTGGAGCTTGTCCTTCAAGCCCTTGCGTTCTGCTACGCGGTCGGCTACGCGTACAACGCAGCGGCGAAGGGCATCCAGATCGAGGAGCTCCGCTACGAAGTGGAGGGCGACCTCGACCTCCACCGGTTTCTCGGCCTCGACGGACCGCGCGCCGGGTTCTCGGCGATCAGGGCGAAGGCTTGGGTCCGTTCCCCGAACTCCACAAAGGAGCAGCTCGACGAGCTGTGCCGGTACGTGCAGGACACGTCGCCGGTCCGTGACATCCTCGTGAGCTCGGTGCCAGTGACCACGACGCTCGTCTCCCTCGATTGACGAAGAGCTGGGGGCGGCCCCAGGTGCGGCGGGGCCGCCTTCAGATCTTCGTGACGGGGAAGACCGTTGCCGAGGGGCCGGTGGGCCGTACGCTGGTCCTGCTGCGAACGACGCGGCTACGCCACGGGCGGCCGTGAGGACCGGCGCCTCAACGCCAACAGCAGCTCGTAGCCGAGGAGCACGCCGCCGACGTTCAGCAGCACGTCGTCGATGTCGCTCATGCGGTACCAGGTGCCGAGCAGGAGTGAGACGGCGAGCTGACCGAGCTCAAGACTGAGGCTCACGAGGAGGCCGGCGAGGGCGATGCGCCGGAGTCTGGCGAGGCGCGGCCAGATGGTCGGCAGCAGCAAGCCGACCGGCGCGAAGACGAGCACGTTGCCGCCCAGGAGCCGCACGCGCGGCCAGAGGCCGGGAAGAGCGAGCGTCTCCCCGATGGTGGCGAAAGGGACGAAGTTGGGGTGGTTGAGCACCCCGGCGAGCCCCTCCCCGCCGGCGATTCCCTGCAGCGGCAGCGGGAACAGCGTCGCCCCGATCAGCCAGCCGAGGTAGACCGCGAGGAGCACGCGCGCCGCGATCTGACCGGCGGGCAGCCGGCGCGCCACGCCGCGCCATCCTGCGAACGCGGCGAAGCCGAGGGCGATGGGGTAGATGCTGGGCGCGGTGAGCATGGTCTCCTTGAGGCTACCACCTCGGCGGAGACCTCGATGTCGGGCCGCGGGCTCAGCCCCCGTATTCCTCCGGGTGGCAATGGCCGCAGGCGCCGGCGGCCACCCGACCGTGAGCCGCGACGATCGCCCGGTGGTCGCTGCCGTGGCAGTCGACGCAGCTGACGCGGTCGCTGGGGCCGGCGGCGCCGAGGTGCGAGAGAGCGCCGGCTCCACGTGCCGCGCGGGGGTGACAGCCGACGCAGTCCGACGCGGCCAGTGCGCCTCCCGGCGCGGGCGTCGCCGGGCCCGGAGCGTCGCGCAGAGGACGGTCGGCGCTCCGCCCGCCGCCCTTTGTCGATAGTGCGGCGGCGTCGGCAGCCGGGCTGGGCTGCGCGAGATCCCCGGCGCGTGCCACGGCCATCGCCGTGGTCCAGGAGGCGAGGCACGCGCTGGCGAGCACCAACGCGATCATCCCGCACTTCTTCATGACGTCCCCTTCACTGCGCTTCCGTGGGCCAA
>JBAZPK010000267.1:0-2853 GCA_041648235.1 Thermoleophilia bacterium | reverse complement strand
GACTCGACAGGGTGGTCGCCGTTTGCACCTCAAGGGAACAGGATCAGCCGGAGGTCGCCGCACGCAGCCGGGCCGGCCGCGCGATCAACACAGGCTTGTCGGCCCTGATCACCGCCCACCGGGAGGCCTGGAGGGTCAGGTGGGAGGCGAGCGACATAGGCATCGACGGTGACCCGGCCGCGCAGCGCGCGCTGCGCTTCGCGGTCTATCACCTGCTCAGCGCCGTGGACCCAGACGATGACCGCGTCTCGATCGGCGCCCGGGCGCTCACCGGCGCCGCCTACGGAGGCCATGTGTTCTGGGACACCGAGATCTTCATGCTGCCGTTCTACGTGCTGACATGGCCGGAAGCGGCCAGGGCCCTTCTGACCTACCGCCATCGGACGCTTCCGGCGGCTCGGGACAAGGCCGCGCACCATGGGGAGCGCGGCGCCTTCTATGCCTGGGAATCCGCAGACACCGGTCAGGACGTGACGCCGCCCTTCGTTGTCGCGCCGAATGGGGAGGTCATCCCGATCCTGCTCGCCGACCAGGAGCAGCACATCAGCGCCGACGTCGCTTACGGCGTCTGGACCTATTGGCGCGCGACCAGGGACGAAGGTTTTCTGCTCGACGTCGGCGCCGAAATCCTCCTCGAGACCGCCCGCTTCTGGGCCGGCCGCGCGAAGCTTGAAAGCGATGGCCTACGTCACATCCGCGGCGTGGTGGGCCCGGACGAGTATCATGAGACGGTCGACGACGACGCCTACACCAATGGCATGGCGCAGTGGAATCTCGAGACCGGGAACGCCGTGGCGCGGCTTCTGGTCGAGCGCTGGCCAGAGCGGTGGCGTGTGCTCTCGGAATCGCTGGCGATGGATGCGGCCGAGCCCCTTGCCTGGAGTGCGGCGGCGCGGGAGCTTTACACGGGGTTCGACGTGCGCACCGGGCTCTTTGAGCAGTTCCAGGGCTACTTTGGACTGGAGGAGATCGATCTCGCCGCCTTTGAGCCGCGCAACGCGCCGATCGACGTGCTGCTCGGTCGCGAGCGAATCCGCCAATCGAAGACGATCAAGCAGCCGGATGTCGTGATGCTGCTGCATCTACTGTGGGACCGTTTCCCGCCGGAGGTCCGGGAGGCCAACTTCCGCTATTACGAGCCGCGCTGCGCGCACGGCAGCTCCCTCAGTCCGGCGATCCATGCGGCGGTCGCGGCGCGGCTCGGGGACGTGAGGCTCGCGGAGCGCTACTTTCGACAGGCGAGCGATATCGACCTGGGGGACAACATGGGCAATGCCGCGGCCGGGGTGCATGCGGCGGCCCTCGGGGGCCTCTGGCAGGCTGCGGTGTTCGGCTTCGCCGGCCTGCGGTTCACCGAGGAAGGGCCCGAGCATCAGCCGAACCTGCCGCCGCAATGGCGAGGAGTGTCGTTGCGTTTCAAGTGGCGCGGCAAGGATCACGAGCTCAAGCTTCCGGACGACCGCGCGCGCATTGGAGCCGCGCCAGGAATTGCGCCGTGAGCGATCAGCCCGTGATCCTCGTTCCATTGGACGGGATGGCCGACGCCCTCCCGGCGCTATCCGTGGCCAAGGTGTTCTCGGGTCTGGAGCACGCGGCCGTCCGCATCCTGCATGTCGCCGAGCAGGCGTCTGCTGCGGCGGAGATCGCGCCTCGACTCGGGCTTGCCGCCGAGGACCTGCACGGCGCCAGTCTCGAGACTCGCACCGGCGAACCCGCCGCCGCGATCCTCGCAGCGGCCGACGATCTTCACGCCCGTCTTATCGTGCTTTGCACCCACACCGCGCCGGGCAGCCCGGCCGGGAAGGTCGGCGGGACTGCTCTTTCCGTGCTGCGCGGGGCATCCTGCCCGGTGATCCTGGTCAACCCCGCGCAACCGCTGCAGGACTGGCGGCTGAGAAAGGTTCTGCTCCCGCACGAGGGGACCTCGGCCGCCAGCGATGCCGTGAAACCCGGCGTAGAGCTCGCGCGCCGCGCGGACGCCGACCTCCTGGTGCTCCTGGTCGCCGCGCCAGGCCCCGCCAGTCCCCAGGCGCGGGGCTCGCTGACGTCGCCCTTCTACCTGGATCAGCCCCAGCACGAGTGGCCGGCGTGGGCGGTCGAATTCATGGAACGGCTCGCCTGCATATGCCCGCTCTCCGACCTGCGCGTCCGGCTGCTGCTCGCTCGCGGCTCTCCGGCGTCAGAAATCCTGCGAGTGGCGCGTGAAGAATCCGTCGACCTCATCATCCTGACCTGGAGGGGGATTTGGGCGCCCGAGCGCGCCGAGACCCTCAAGGCTGTCGTGCGTGAAGCGGCCTGTCCCGCGATGGTGGTGCGCGTCCGAGCGGGCGGCGGGTCAAACAGCCCCCGGAACTCTGGGGCGGCCGGCGCGCCACGCGCCGCGCCGGCGGCGCAATAGGAGCAGGCAGGATGGATGTGGCGGTATTCGAAGCGGCGGAGTGGGAACACCAGGCCTGCCTGCGGCTGGAGCCGGGGCACCGGGTGCGCTGCACCGCGGGGCGCCTGACGCCGCAGACCGCGCCGGACTATGTTGAAGCCGAGGTGGTGAGCCCCTTCGTCGGCTCGGAGGTCTCGGCGGCGGTGATCGCGGCGCTGCCCCGGTTGCGGCTGGTCGCCACGCGCTCCACCGGTTTCGACCATATCGATCTTGAGGCCTGCCGCGCGCGCGGGGTGGCGGTCTGCAATGTGCCGGACTATGGTGACCCGACGGTGGCCGAGCACGCCTTCGCCCTGCTGCTCGCGGTCTCGCGGCATGTCGTCGAGGCCGCCGACAGGACGCGTCTGGGGGATTTCCACGTCGAGGGGCTGCGGGGTTTCGACCTCGAGGGCCGCACCCTGGGCGTGGTTGGGGCC
>JBAZPK010000266.1:0-2949 GCA_041648235.1 Thermoleophilia bacterium | reverse complement strand
CTCCTCCCGGGTCGCACGGCTGACGATGCCTCTCACAAGCAGGAAGCCCATCAGGATGTAGAACGAGCTCCCGGCGGCCGACACCGCCGCCATGGGATCACTGCTCGCCGCATAGACAACGAGCGCGTGCCCGCCCATGAGCAAGCCGATGAGACTCAGGGCCAGTTCTTCCGGCAGCATGCGATTCACCCCGAAGGGCACGAGGCCGCCACGCTCGTCCCGCCAGCGGTTGGCTCCCGTCACGACCCAGACGAGGAAGAGCCAACCCATCAGGTGCGTCGCCGGGTCGAACCGGCCCGGCGTCCAGAACGGCCGCATCTCGTCGAAGAAGACCGAGCCTCGCATCACCATGAGCACCGGGATGCCGAGGAGGAAGAGGCGATTGTCCCTGGCCTTCCACACGAACCAGAGGACCAGGGCGGTGGGGAGCGCCAGCCTGACCAGGTTCATAGAGCTACATCGCCCCGGCGCCGGTAGCGCTCAGAGCGTCGGGAACGAAGGCGTCTGCGGCGCATCGGGGGCGGCCGGCGTGTCCGTATCGTCGGCAGGAAGGTCGGACCGCCACTCGAGCACCGGCGCCACCGGCCCCGGATTCCGCGTCCAGAAGTAGGGTGACTCGGAGTGGTCCTTGATGACCTCGAACCACACCGAGTCGTCTCCATTGACGATCCAGTGGCTACGATAGACGTCGGCGCGAGGGACTACGCCGTAGCTGCCCTCGTTGAGCACCCCGGCCGGGACCGTGCAGCGTAGTGTGGTGTCGCCGACCGGCAACGCGGGCCATCCGCCGGGGTCGCCGTCGGTGTGCCAGGAGCGGAACGCCAGCCCGTTGGCACAGATCAGGTCGAACCCCACCTGGTAGGCCTCGTTGGGGCGGAAGACCGAGACGTCGATCTCGACGGTGAGCTCCTCCTTGCTGTGAAACGGCCCCCCCGCCTTACCGCGCGGGTCGAGCACGCGCAGCCCCGTGAGCAGCAGCTCGCCCTCCTTGCCGATAGGCCTCGCGAGGTCCAGCTTGGTCGCCGAGTCCGTGGTCTGCTCGACGATGTAGTTGCGCACGACGTCCTCGGTGTGGCCGTCGGCGACGAGCCGGCCGCCGTCGATCTGCACCGCACGCGTGCAGAGGCTGCGGACGGCATTCATGTTGTGGCTCACGAAGAACACGGTGCGCCCGGTGCCCGCGATCTCCTCCATCTGGCCGAGGCATTTGCGCTGGAAGGAAAGGTCGCCAACGGCCAGCACCTCGTCCACGAGCAGTATCTCGGGTTCGAGGTGCGCCGCCACCGCGAAGGCGAGCCGCACGAACATGCCGCTGGAGTATCGCTTGACCGGCGTATCGAGGAACTCCCCGATCTCCGAGAACGCGACGATCTCGTCGAACTTGCGGCCGATCTCGGCGCGTGTCATGCCCAGGATCGCCCCGTTGAGGTAGATGTTCTCCCTTCCCGAGAGCTCCTGGTGAAAGCCGGTGCCCACCTCCAGGAGGCTGCCGACGCGGCCGTGAATGAGCGCCCTGCCGGTGGTGGGCTCCGTGATGCGCGAAAGGATCTTGAGCAGCGTGCTCTTGCCGGCGCCGTTCCGGCCGATGATGCCGATCACTTGCCCCGGCTCCACATCGAAGCTCACATCGCGGAGGGCCCAGATGGTGTTGACGCGCCCGGTCGAGGAGCCGGCGTGGCGCAAGCGGCGCAGCGGAGCGGCGGCAGCGCTGGTAAGGGCGTCCCTGAGGGTCTTGGAGCGCTCAGCGGCAGCGCCGATCGTGTACCGCTTGCCGAGGCCACTGATGCTGATCGCGTACTCCGTCATGCGTCAGACCACGTCCGCGAAGACGCGTTCCATGCGGCGGAAGTAGTAGAGGCCGCCGACGAGCACGAGCAGGACCGCGCCGGCCGAGACCAAGAAGAGCAGGTCCGGCGCCTGCTGGCCGAAGAGCGCCCAGCGGAACCCCCCGATCACCCCCGTCATCGGGTTGAGGTTATAGAGCACCTGCACCCAGCCGGGAAGGGTGTCGATGCGGCTCGTCGGGTACATCACCGGCGAGAGGAACATCCAAAGCTGCACCAGGAACGGGATGATGTACTGGACATCGCGGTAGAGCACGTTGAGGGCGCTCAGCCAGAGCGACACGCCCAGCGCGGTGACCAGCGCGACGACCACGAGCAGCGGCAGGAAGACAACGTGCCAGGTGGGCGTCACCCCGTAAGCGACCATCAGCACCGCGAGCACGAAACAGCTGATAAGGAAGTCGGGCAGCGCGGCGAGCACCCCGCTGGTGGGGATCACCAAACGTGGGAAGTAGACCTTGGTCAAGAGCGAAGCGTTGCCGACGAGGCTGGTGCCGGAGCGCGCCAGCGAGCCCGAGAACAACTGCCAAGGGAGCAGCCCCGCGTAGGCGAAGACCGGGTAGGGCACATCGTAGGTACCCGTGCCCACGCCGAGAAGCTGGTTGAAGATGACCGTGAAGACGACCATCGTCAACACTGGCTGCAGGACCGCCCAAGCGACCCCCAGCACGGCTTGCTTATAGCGGATGAGCACGTCACGCCAGGTCAGGAAGTACAGAAGCTCGCGGTACCGCCAGAGCTCGCGGAGCCCCAGCTTGACCCAGCCCTTCGACGGCTGGATGACCAGGCTCGGCGCGGATTCCGACGGTCCCGGTGTTGGGGACGCCCTCACGCCGCGGCCGCCGCGAAGCAGATCCGTGCGACGAGCGCGACCGGCCCGGCTCCGGTGACCCAGACTGTATCCCGCATCGACCCCCCAAGGGAGACATGAGAGTCTCCTCCGCCACTGCCGCCCCGCTCTCCGCGACGGGGACGACGCACACGCACCCACGATGGCGGACGGCGGCGGCCTCTCGACCGCCACGCAAGGATAGCATGGGCCTGCCGACCATCGCCTACGGACCATCTTCTTCGTCAGGCTAGGCGGGTTGCCGTAGTGCCGGCG
>JBAZPK010000265.1:0-2974 GCA_041648235.1 Thermoleophilia bacterium | reverse complement strand
CCGGCGCCGCCCAGCCTCCCGGCTTTGCCGGAAGCACTCGCGGCGCTCAAGACGGCCGCGCTCGCGGTGCGCGGCGCCCACCACACCTACCTGAGGTTCTCGGAGCTCGAGCTCGCGCGAGAGGCGGCCGAACCCGGCGCCCCGACGGGCCAGGCCGAGGCCCCGGCTCCCTACTCAGCGGAGTACGTGGCCGCCTGGTACACGCTCGCCGACGCCGTGATCGCCATGCAGCAGGCGCACGGCGCCGCCGGCGCGGCCGCGGCGCGCGCCGGCGCCACGCTCCACGACGCCTGCCAGCAGCACGCCGACCTCGCCGTGCTGTTCCGCGAGCTGGAGCCCTACTTCACCGCCGCCTCCGACGAGCAGGTGCACGATGCCTACCTGCGCGTCGCCCGCGCCGACGGCGCCGCCTGAGCCCATCTGCCGGGCCGCCACGCCGCGGCCGGGGTGCCCCACGCCGCGAGGATCGTGGAGTACCATGATGGCTGTGAGGCCCGAATCGGAGGTGGCATCCATGGTCACGAAGCCCTACCGCAAACACCTCGAGGCGGCTGCGGCCGTCGCGGTGCTCGTCCTGGCGGCCGCCTGGGCGGCGCTTCTGGCGCCGGCCGCCGCCCAGGCGGCCCCCACCCCCTTTGTCATCAGTATCGCCATGGGTGGCCAGGCGGGGCCCGACATCGCTGGCAGCCTCGTGGTGTGGACCGATTTCCGCAACGGCTCGGCCGACATCTACGCACGCAACCTCAGCACCCGGAACACCTTCCCGGTCAGCAGGGCGACCGGCTCGCAGGACAACCCGTCCGTGACCCGTACGGAGGCCGGCGGCGCCACCGAGTACGTGGCCGTCTGGGTCGACAGCCGCTACCACAGCGGCAGTGAGGCGCGCGACATCCTGGGGCGGAACATCACCAGGAGCACGAACTTCATCGCGGCGCGCAACGCGCGCCTGAAGTGGTACCCGAAGATCGTCGACCACTGGGTGGTGTGGATCGAGGCCGACGCCGCCGCAGGGCCGTACTACGTCAAGGCGCGCAACCTGGCTGCCCGGACGAGCTACCTCGTGGCCACCACCAAGGTCCTGAGCTCGGTGGGCCTGGGGCGCCGGCTGGTCGGCAGCAAGACCGTGTACACGGCCGTCTACGCCGCCGGGACCGGCAATATCAGCGGCCGCGACCTGCCGGGCGGTACGCCGTTCGCGATCTCGCGGGACACCCGCTTCGAGTGGATGCCCGAGATCAGCGGCAACCGCGTGGTCTGGTGGCAGGCCGGTGGCCGGGTGATGCTCTTCAACCTGAAGACGCACACTCGCCTCTTCGTGCACCTCGGCGCCCGGCCGCGCGTCGACGGCGCCCTGGTAGCGTGGGACGGCGGCGGCCAGGGCGGCACGTTCACGATCAGCTACACGGCAGGCGCCGACATCTCGGTGCGCGACCTCGCACGCGGCGTCACGATCCGGATCGGGCAGCCGGACCTGACCTGCCTCTTCCCCGCCCTGAGCGGCAACGTCGTGGTGTGGGAGTCGGGGCCGGCCGACCGCGTGCTCAGCCACACGCACATCTACGGGGCCCGCCTGAAGTAGGGGCGGCGGGCACGCAGGGCGCGGCGGGCGTCAGCGAGCCCGCGCCCTCAGGTTCGGCTGCGGTCTCGGCCGCTGGGGAGGCCGGCTCCGTTCAGGCGCAGCCGCCAAGGAAGGCCTGCGCCTTCTCCATCCAGCTCGCGACGGCGATGCCCTGCGGGCAGGCGCTCTCGCACTCCCCGCAGGCGGTGCAGGCGGCGGCCCGCGCGCCCTCGTCGAGCCACGTGTAGAACATCCGCTGGCGCCCCGGCTCGCCGTACATGTGGGCGCCGTTGTAGAGCTCGAGGATCTCGGGGATGGCGACGCCCTGCGGGCACGGCAGGCAGTAGCGGCAGGCCGTGCACGGCACGGGGCTGAGCTCGCGGTAGAGGTCGCGTACCCGCGCGACCAGCGCGAGCTCCTCCGCCGTGAGCAGGCCCGGCCGCGAGCGCCCCGCGTACACGAGGTTGTCCTCCACGTGCTGCAGGGTGCTCATCCCGCTGAGCACCAGCGACACCTCGGGCAGGCTCCACACCCACTGCAGGCCCCACTCGACCGGGGAGCGCGGAACCGGTGACTCGGCCCACACGGCCTCGACCCGCGGCGGCAGGTTGCGGGCCAGCATGCCGCCGCGCACGGGCTCCATGACGATCACCCCGAGGCCGCGGCCGGCGGCCAGCTCGAGGCCGCGGCGCCCGGCCTGGTACTCCTCGTCCATGTAATTGAGCTGGATCTGGCAGAACTCCCAGAGGTCGCTGGCGGCGAGGACCTCCTCGAAGAGCGGGTACTCGCCGTGGAAGCTGAAGCCGAGGTGGCCGATGCGGCCGTCGGCCAGCGCCCGGCCGGCGGCGGCGAGCTGGCCCTGCTCCAGGACCGCCTGCCAGTGGGCGTCGTCGAGGCTGTGCAGCAGGTAGTAGTCGACGCTGTCGGTCTGCAGCCGCTGAAGCTGCTCGCCCAGGAGGCGGTCGAAGTCGCCGGGGCGCGCGACCTTCCACACCGGCATCTTGGTCGCCAGCTTGACCTTCTCGCGGTAGCCGCCCGTGAGCGCCTCGCCCAGCCAGACCTCACTCTGCTCCTCGTGGTACACGTAGGCGGTGTCGACGTAGTTGACGCCGCCGTCGACAGCCCGCCGCAGCATCGCGGTGGCCGCCGGGTAGTCGATGCGCTTGAAGTCGGGCCTGCCGTCGGCGTCCTTGTGCACGGGCAGGCGCATGGTGCCGAAGCCTAGCGCCGAGGGCTTGAAGTCGAGCCTGCCGAAGTCACGGTACTGCATGGCTCGATGCTAGCACGAGGCGGCGCCCGGGCGCCTTCGGCAGTCGAGGCCTCGGGGGCCGCCGGCACCGTGCGCCTTGTCAGGCGCCGCCCCCCGCTCCCTCAGCCCCCCTGCGCGAAAGCCGCCCGGTAGATCGCCTCGTAGTC
>JBAZPK010000264.1:0-3035 GCA_041648235.1 Thermoleophilia bacterium | reverse complement strand
CCACATCGCCGATGTGCTCGTGGACGTTTCGTCCGTCGGCGCGCTGACGAGCTACACCTTCACCAACGTCACCGCCGACCACACGATCAGCGTCAGCTTCGCCATCGGCACCTTCACGATCACGCCGAGCGCCGGGCTCCACGGGAGCATCAGCCCGGCGACGCCGCAGACCGTGAACTACGGCGCCTCGCAGAGCTTCACGATCACGCCGTCGACCGGCTACCACGTCGCCGACGTGCTGGTCGACGGCGGCTCGGTGGGCGCGCTGACGAGCTACACCTTCACCAACGTCACCGCCGACCACACGATCAGCGCCAGCTTCGCCATCGACACCTTCACGATCACGCCCTCGGCCGGGGCACACGGCAGCATCAGCCCGGCGACGCCGCAAACGGTGGAGTACGGCGCCGACCAGACCTTCGCGTTCACGCCGGCGACGGGCTATCGCGTCAGCAACGTGCTCCTGGACGGCGTCTCCGTGGGCGCGCCCACGAGCTACGCTCTCCTGGCGGTGAGCGCGGACCACACCATCCACGTCGATTTCGCCGCCGGCACGGCCACGCGGCTCGGCATCAGCGTAGCCAGGACCGTCGTCAGCTACGGTTCCGGCACCCTTCTCCGGGGAACGTTGTTCGACTCGGGCGATCCGCTCAACGAAGTGGGCATGGGGGATCGGCTGGTGACGGTGCAGTCTGCGGCCGCGGCCACCGGGCCGTGGGTGGGCCTCCAGACCCTGACAACGAGCACCGTCACCGGCTCCGAGGGTGCGTGCTCACTGACGATCACGCCGCTGGGGCCGACGTACTACCGGCTGCGCTTCCTGGCCGGTGTTGGCTCGGAGTACGGCGACTCGCTGAGCGTCGTGGTGAAGGTGGGCGTGCGGCCGGTCCTGGGCACGCCCCGGGTGCAGACGTGGGTGAGGGTGGGGCGGTCGTTCACCGTCTACGGCACGCTCAAGCCGCATTTCCCCGCCGGTCAGAAGACCGTCAGGGTCAAGATCTACCGCTACAGGAACCACCGTTGGACGTACCTGAGGCAGGTCTCGGCCGTGAACGCCGACAGCGGAGCCAACACCCGGTATGGCGCCAGGATCAAGCTGACGGCCAGAGGCAAGTACCGCTTCAAGGCCTACACTGCGGCGACGGCGCTCTGGGCCCCCGACACCACGGGGCTCAGCACGGTGCTCGTGGTCAAGTAGGGCGTCGGCCGCCGGGGCGCTGCCGGTGCGCGTGGGTCTGCGGAGCCGCTGAGACGCGATTACGACCCGCGGTACGCTTTGGAGCGGTGAGCCACGCGAAGAACGAGCACCCAGACCTCCGCATCGTTGAACACGTAGATGATGCGGTAGTCCCCGACTCTGAACCTCCAAAGGGGGTGGCCGGGGCCGCGGAGCGGCTCGCCGCACCGTGGGTCGGCGAGTAGCCGGCTCTCGACCACGCGGCGGATCCGCTCGGCTTCAGGCCTTCCCAGCGCTCGAAGGTCGCGCTGGGCGCCTCGCTTCCACCGCAGCTCGTAGTGCGGCACGTCAGCCCGAGGCCTCCGGCTTGCCCCATCGGAGCTCGTCCCACGTCTGCTCGGTGGTGAGCACGGGGTCAATGGGATCGGTGAGCCGGTCCAGCGCGATCTGTTGGTCCGCGAACTCCACCAGGTAGACCTCGACGGCGCGGCGGATCACCTCGGCGCGCGTGCGCCGCAGCTCCCGAGCCACATCGTCGATCTCACCCAGCACTTCATCTGAGAATCGCGTCGCCACAACGTTGCTCATGGTCGCACCCCTTCAGAAGGACGACAAGATTGACAAGCGTTTACACCGTTTACGATACGTGCGGGGTCGGGTGCACACAAGAGGGAGGTGGTGTTCGCGCGCCGACGGCCCCCCACGCACCCAGGCCGGGCTGCGCGCCGCCGTCGTGGGCCGGCGAAGGTCCCCGGACCCGCGGAGGCGCCGGTGCATTCATGCGACGACACCTGACTTCGGTTGTAGAACGGCCCTTTCGCACGAGGTGTGCAAGGTGTACGCCACTTGAGGTGCCCGCGAGGGGATGCACCCTTCCCAGCCGGGCCCCGCGGCCGCCGCCAGCTGGCGGCCTCAGCCACATGCGCCGGCGCGGCCCCCGCCCGGCCCGCACGCCTGCGCCATGGGGCGCGGCTTGGTAGCATAGGGCGTCGTCCGCCACTCATCATCGCGAGGTCATATGCGCGCCAGTCAGCTGCTGCTGCCCACAGTCAAGGAGG
The DNA here is from genome assembly GCA_041648235.1 of Thermoleophilia bacterium. Classification (GTDB taxonomy): domain Bacteria; phylum Actinomycetota; class Thermoleophilia; order UBA2241; family UBA2241; genus CAIXSE01. The sequence continues at coordinate 800 of JBAZPK010000264.1, read as the reverse complement.
ACCCGGCCGGCGCCGAAGCCGTCAGCCACAAGCTGATGGTGCGCGCCGGCCTCGTGCGCCAGCTCGCCGCCGGCATCTACGTGTACCTGCCGGCCGGCTGGCGCGTGATGCAGAAGGTCGCCCAGATCATCCGCGAGGAGATGGATGCCATCGGCTGCCAGGAGATGCTCATGCCGGTGCTCCAGCCGGCGGAGATCTGGCAGGAGTCGGGCCGCTGGAGCGTCGTCGGCGGCGAGATGTTCCGCCTCAAGGACCGCAAGGGCACGGACATGGCCCTCGCCATGACGCACGAAGAGGTCGTCACGTGGCTCGCGGCGCGTGAGGTGCGCAGCTACAAGCAGTTGCCGCAGCTCTGGTACCACATCCAGACCAAGGAACGCGACGAGGCGCGCCCCAAGAGCGGCGTCCTGCGGACGCGCGAGTTCATCATGAAGGACTCCTACAGCCTCGACGTGAGCCATGAGGCGCTGCAGGAGAGCTACCGCAAGCACATCGCCGCCTACGACCGGATCTTCGCGCGCTGCGGAGTCGACTGCATGATGGTCGAGGGCGACTCGGGCATGATGGGCGGCTCCGTCAGCCACGAGTACATGGCCTACGCCGAGGCCGGGGAGGACGAGATCGTCTTCTGCCGCGAGTGCGGCTACGCCGCCAACACGGAGCTGGCCGAGGCCGGCGCCGGCCGCGAGGCGCCGGCCGAGGTGCCGCCGGAGGGCGAGGTCCACACGCCCGGGGCGCGGACGATCGCCGACGTCGCGGCCTTCCTCGGCCTGCCGGCCCGCGCCTTCCTCAAGGCGCTC
>JBAZPK010000263.1:0-3045 GCA_041648235.1 Thermoleophilia bacterium | reverse complement strand
GAGCTTCACCCGCGAACGCGCGTGTTCAGACCTGGGGCATCTCACCTTCGCTGCGCTGCTCCTCGGCATGAGCCGAGTCTTGCAGCTGCCTCGGATGGATTAGCCCAACGGTATGCGAGGGCTGACGCCGGCTACCTCGCCGCGCTCCGCGAGCACCACGCGGGCATGCCGGTGATGATCACCGAGTTCGGCGTGCCCTCCTCCGTGGGTTTGGCACACCACGGCCCCCTCGGCCGCGACCAGGGTGGCCACACCGAGCAGGAGGCCATGCGCATCGACGCCGACCTGCTGCGCATCATCCACGCCCAGGGGTTTGCCGGCGGCTTCGTGTTCGAATGGGCCGACGAGTGGTTCAAGTTCACGTGGAACACGATCGACTGCGAGCTGCCGCCCGACCGCCGCCAGCTCTGGCGCAACCCGTGGACGAACGAGGAGCACTTCGGGCTTGTGGCGATGGAGCCGGGTGAGGATGCCGCCGTCACCGTGGACGGGGTGGACGCCGAGTGGCGGACGAACGGCTCCCAGGTGATCCGCGAAAGCCGGGGCGCCGTCCGCGAGGTGCGCGCCGTCAAGGACGAGGCCTACCTGTACCTCCGCCTCGTCCTCGACGACCCCGGCTCCTGGCGGCGGCACCCCGTGACGCTCGGCTTCGACGTTTTGCCGGGGACGAGCGGCGGCTTGCCCGGCCTCGCCGGCCGCTACCCTCAGGCAGACTACACCGTCGTCCTGGGGCCGGGCGCGGACGGCCGTGCCCTGGTACGCGCCTCGAACGACCAGTACGTCATCCTCTACGGCAAGGCCCGCGGGTACTTCGAGTACGAGGCCGCGGCGCTCCGGGAGGGCAGCGGCGCCTGGGACCTCCAGCGGCTGATCACCAATCGCCCGCTGACGGTCCCGAGCACCGGGGAACGGCTCCCGGTCGAATCGGTCCCGGTCGGCGACCTGCGCTTCGGGACGAGCGACCCCGATGACCCGGCCTTCGACAGCCGCGTCACCTGGGCGGCCGGCGACGTGCTGGAGGTGCGGCTACCCTGGCAGATGATCGGCTTCAGCGACCCCTCGTCGCGGCTGGCGCTGGCGGTGAGGCCCGACGGGGCGCTCGCCACGGTCGCGGTGCCGCGCATCGGCATCGCCGTCGCGGCCGGCCGCTCCCTGAGCGTGACCCGCGGCTACTCCTGGGACCCGTGGCAGCACGCCACCTGGCACGAGCGACCCAAGGCCGGCCGCGAAGCTTTCGCCGAGGCCGTTCGGGACGTCCAGGCCGAGTAGGCGGGGTGCCGGGCGGGCGGCCCGGCGGGGCGGCGACTTCCGGGGCGGCGAGCGCGCTGTACCGCGCGAGCTCGCCGCCCCGCCTCTTCTACTTGAACTGGTACGAGACCGGGATCTTCGCCTGGAAGAGCAGCTTGGTCTGCGCGGCGTTCCACATCTGGAGGCGGATCTGGTCCACCCTCACGGTACCGTCGCTGATCGTGAAGAAGCCGCTGGCGGCGCCCGTCCCGATCGGGTAGATCGGCGAACCGTGGGCGCCGTAGTTCGGCGTCAGCGCACCGCTCGTGAACGGCCGCGCCCAGATGCGCACGCCGCCGGCCTGGGTCGTCGTGTACTTGAACGTGAGGCCGACGTTCTCGCCGAACTTGAGGATGTTCGGGTTCGCGGGGGTGAGCTTGATCGAATTGACGATGTTGGCCGCGGGCTTGAACGCGTAGCTGACCGGGACGTCGACCGTGAAGAGCAGCTTGGTCCGCGTGGCGTTCCACATCGTGAGGCGGATCTTGGTCACCGTGGCGGTGCCCTTGGTGACCGTGAACCAGCCGCTGCCGGACCCGGTGCCGACCGCGTACAGGGGTGAGCCGGAGGCGGCGTAGTGCGGGGTCGGCGAGCCGGAAGTGAGCGGCCGCGCGAAGATGCGCACCCCGGCCGCCCTCGTCGTCTTGTACTGGAACGAGACCGACACCTTCTGCTTGAACTTCAGGATGTTCGGCGTCGCCGTCAGCCCGATCAGGCCGATCCGATTGGTGGTGGCGCTTCGGAACTTGTAGCTCACCGGTATGAAAGCCACGTACAGCCGCGTGGTCTGGCTGGCGTTCCACATCTCGAAGCGGATGTGGTCCACGGTGACGTTGCCACTGGTGATCGTGAAGAATCCACTGCTGGAGCCGGAGCCGACGGGGTAGAGTGGCGAGCCGTGGGCTGCGTAGTTGGGGGTCAGCGCACCGCCCGTGAAGGGCCGCGCGAAGATGCGCACGCCGCCGGCCTCGGTCGTGGTGTAGTCGAACGTGATGTCGACGTCCGTGTTGATCGGCATCACGTTCGGCGTGCGGGGCGCCAGCGAGATCTGCGTCACGAGGTCCGGGGCCGAGGCCGCGGACGCCACCGCGGGCACCGAGGCCAGCAGCAGCAACGCCAGGAACACGAACGCGATCGGCAGACGACGAAGAGCCCTTCGGTTCAGCTTCACAGTCCCATCCTCCTTGTGCGACAAGTGCTTACGGAAGCCTGCTGCGCCGGCTCGACGCCGGGAGGTGCGTCGATACCGGCGCGGCGTCAGGCTATACCCTCCGTGGGATGTGTCCAGTCCCACGATGCGGACACCGGTGAGTACCATCTCCCGTTCAGGCAACGCCGGTCGCACGGGCTGGCGGATGGGGCCCAGCAAGCGCGAGGCCGACCGACACGGGATTCCCCGGGGGGCGGCGGCGGCACGTAGACTGGAGCCGCCGTCGACGAGCGAGCCGAGGAGGTGACGGCCGTGTCGCGCAAAGGTTGGCTGCTGTTCCTCGCCCTGTGCCTCATCTGGGGGATCCCCTACATGATGATCCGGGTGGCCGTGCGCGAGCTTCCACCGCAGACCCTCGTGTTCTTCCGCACGTTGCTGGCGGCGGCCGTGCTGACGCCGTTCGCGCTGCGTCAGGGTGGCCTCCGCCGGGTGCTCGCGCACTGGCCCTGGCTGCTCGCCTTCACGGTCCTGGAGATGTCGTTGCCGTGGCTCCTGATGGCGCACGCCGAGCAGCGGATCTCAAGCTCCCTCGCGGGGCTGCTCATCGG
>JBAZPK010000262.1:0-3063 GCA_041648235.1 Thermoleophilia bacterium | reverse complement strand
CGCCCGCCGCCGACCCGTCCGTCGGCACGGCGACGAGCTCGTTGGCCACCTCGTCGCCTTCGTGGCGTTCGCGCACGCAGTAGAGCGTGCGACCGTCGGGGCTCACGCGCCCGTCGGCGTACCTGACGCTGCGTGGCGCCGGTGGCTCGGGCGTGAGCGCTCGGGCTTCCGACCAGGAGCCGTCGGGGAGCAGGTCGGTGCGGTACAGGCGCTGGTCGGCGAACTCGCTCCAGACGACGGTCAGGCCGGGGTCGGGGTTGGGGTCGGAGTGGGGGTAGGGGTCGCGGCCGGCGGCGTGCACGGCGTACATGCCGCCGCCGTACTCGTGCACCAGCGTCCGCGCGTTGCGGCCGGCCGGGATGACGTCGGCGACAGGACCATCGGGGGCGCGGCGGACGATCACGTAGCGCCCGCCTTCGAGCGGTCGCATCTCGACCCAGAACAGAGAACCGCCGGCCACCTGCAGACAGCCCAAGCCGATGCCGGCCTCGGCGATGAGGCGGGCGGTGATGGGCGAGCGCCACGAGCCATAGGGCGCAACGACTCTTGCCCCCGAAGTCGACCCCTGCCCGCTGCTGAGATGGCCCCCCATTGCTGTGCGCAGTATATGCGCTGGCGCGGACAGAGCAGTAGGGCTCATGCGAGAGGCGCGGCGGGGCCACCCGCCCCGCCGCGCCTCTCGCCAGGTCGCTCTGTCTCAGCTCGCCATCAGAGCGCCGGGCGCACCGTCCTCGCGGCCGACTGCGCGCTCCACGTCTGGGCGTCGCCGGTGTACGCGGCGCGGAACCGCGCCGTCCTCCGAACCACGACCCGGAACGCCCTGGTGAGCGGCGTGCCGGCGGCGGTCGTGACGGCCTGGCGGCTCACGATGCGCCAGGCCCCGCTGCCGACCTTGCGCCACAGCTCCACCGAGCCGCCGCCGGCGCTCCCGGTGGTGAGCGTCGCCCTGAAGGTGCGCGTGGCCCGGCCCGTGGGCTTGGCCAGCGTGACGGTGGCCCCGTACTTGACCAGCACGCGCTTGCTGGTGGTGCGCTTGGCCGAGCACGTCGTCGGCGCGGCAGAGTTGTTGACGAGGTCGCTGTCCGCGCAGGTGAGCTGTGCCGTGTAGGTGCCGGGAGCGGCGTACGTGTAGCTGAGCACCGCCGCGCTCGACGGCATCGCCTGGGCGCCGTCGCCGAGGCGCCACTCATAGGTATTGGCCGAGGCGTCGCCCCAGGCCGCGAGCTGCGACGCGTCGAAGGTCGTCGGCTCTCCCACCGTCGCCTTGGCGGCGACCGTGAACCCGGCGTCGCCGGGTGCCCCGAGCTGGCGCAGCTTGGCCTCCTCGCCCTTGATGAGGTCGCGGTCCACGTTGACGCGCGCCCAGCCGAACCAGTGGCTGTAGTCGGGGTTGATGTGGTACGCGCCCTTGAAGGTGTTCACGTGGTCGTACTTGTAGGTGTTGAAGAAGAGCTGCTCGATCGCCGACGTGCCGCCGTAGAGCTGCTGCCCGCCGAGGACGAGGTTCTGCCCGAAGATCGGGTTGGGGTCGCGGTTCACCGGCATCGGGTCGAGCAGGCCGTCGTACCAGAGGCCGCGGATGCGCATCACCGGGTCCCAGAGCAGGGTGTCGACGTCGGCCTTGATCTGGTCGGCGCCCTCGAGGTTCTTTTCCACGAACGAGGGCGCATGGCAGTGGCCGCAGATGCTCTCCATACGGCCGCGGTTGCGGTCGAACTCCGTCCCGCCGATGGTGCGCATCGTCACCGGCAGCGCCACGCCGGTCAGGCGGGCGCCCTGCGCGACGGTGCCCAGCGTGAGGTTGGTGGACACGTCGTGGACGAGCGCCTGGCCGCCGCCGTTGCCCCCGCCGCTGACTGGCTCGGGCATGTGGCAGGTCACGCACGTGGGCGCGCGGCTGGGGTCACCACCGGCGCGCTCCTTCTCGGTGGTGTAGACCACGCCGTGCTTGCTCTTCTCCCACATGTCGATCTGCTCGTGGTCGGGGCCCATGTGGCAGGTGCCGCAGGCCTCCGGCTCGGCGGCCTCGGCGGCCGAGAACGTGTGCCGCGTGTGGCAGGAGTCGCACTTGCCCACGGAGCCGTCGGCCGAGACGTAGCCGATGTTGTGGCAGCGCTCGCACATCTCGTAGCGCTGCGCCGCGGGCATCACGGAGTACCGCGCCGCGGCCGTCATCCGAGTCCAGCCGATGGCGTGCTTGTTGAGGTAGGCGCCGGCGCCGTCTGTGGCGGCGAACTCGGCGTACTGCTCGGGATGGCAACCCGCCTGGGCGCAGGTGCTCGCCGGTACCTGGCCGTCGTGCTGAGAGATAACGGCGTGATCGGCGCCGTGGCAGGTGACGCAGGTCACGCCGGCGCCTGCCATGGCCCCGCTCGCGTACTGGCTCACGATCTTGGGAGTGAGCGCGGCGTGGCACTGCACGCACTCCGCCGCGGTGAAATCCGCCCCCAGCGCCGGAACCGCGGCGGCCAGCAAGGCAGCGCCGGCGAGCCCCAGAGTGATGAACAGCACGGATCGTCGCATCGTCTTCCCCTCCCCATGACGTGAGCCGAACGACTCATTGTCTCCAGGGGCCGCCCTACCCGGCCTTGACTTGGGACAATCCTCGCGGCCGTTCGAGGAGGGGTCGTGGCGCCCGGCACGTGCCTGCCGCCGTCGAGCGCGAACGGGTTCCTACGGGCGCTCGAGGCGGAAGACGTGGTGGCGGTTGGCGGCGCGCGCGCAGTCGAAGGGCAACGTCGCGCGCGAGAGGTCCTTGACGGCCAGGCCGCCGAGCTCGCGGTGGTCGAGCTTGAACCCGCGCCGGTTGGTGGCGAACAGCAGGATACCGCCCGGGGCGAGGAGGCGGCGGGCGGTCAAACGGATGAGGTCGGCGTGATCGCGTTGCACGTCGAAGCTCGCCTGGCCCATGCGCTTGGAGTTCGAGAAGGTGGGCGGGTCGAGCCAGATGAGGTCGTAGTGGCCCTCGCCCTGGGCGTCGGCGAGCCAGCGCAGGCAGTCGGCCTGGACGAGGCGGTGGTGGGGGGTGGGGCCGGCCGCGGGTCGGCCGGCGGCGGCCCGACC
>JBAZPK010000261.1:0-3064 GCA_041648235.1 Thermoleophilia bacterium | reverse complement strand
TCGCCGGCCGCAGCCGCGGCGGCCACCGCGAGGCGGGCCGCTTCATCCGCGTCGCTCGCCACGAGCACCTCGCCGGGCAGCTCGGTTGCGGCGCGCTCGTACCGCAGGTACGGCCTGCCGGCACGCCCGCAGGCCGCGGCCGCCAGGCGCGAGATCTCGGCCGCGAACGGGTGCGTGGCGTCGACCACGGCCGCGGCGTCGCCCACCAGCCGCGCCAGCTCGTCCTCGCCGAGCGCGCCCTGCCGCACGGCGTCGGCGTCGCTCCCGGCGAGGCGCGCTCCGTACTCGGTGACCACGCTGAGCAGCACCTCGTGGCCGCCGGCGCGCAGCTCCGCGGCCAGGGCCCGCGCGTCGCTCGTCCCTCCGAGGAGGAGGATCACGTGCGGTACCCCCGGGGGGTCACCATGCGCCCGTCGCGCACCACCGTCGTGCTGTTGCCGATGATGACCATGGTCATCATGTCGACATCCTCCTCGCGGAGCTCGCCCAACGTGGTGACGCGCACCTCCTGCCCGGCGCGCAGCGCGTGCCGCACGAGGCCCACCGGCGTCTCCACCGCGCGCCGCGCCCGCAGGATGCCGAGCGCCCGCCGCAGCGGCTCGTGCCGCTTCGTGCTGCGCGGGTTGTAGAGGGCGAGCACGAAGTCGCCCTCGGCGGCCGCCGTCAGGCGGCGCTCGATCACCTCGAGCGGAGTGAGCAGGTCGCTGAGGCTCACGACCGCGAAGTCGTTCATGAGCGGCGCCCCCAGGCAGGCCGCGGCCGCGCCGGCGGCGCTCACGCCGGGCAGCACCTCGACCGTCACCGGCGAGCCCTCGGGCAGCAGCTCGAGCACCAGCCCGGCCATGCCGTAGACGCCGGCGTCGCCTGTACTGACAACGGCCACGCGGGCCCCGGCCGTCGCCTCGGCGACGGCCGCCTCAGCCCGCGTCGTCTCACGGCGCATGCCGCTGGCGACCGTGCGCTTGCCGGCCACCAGGTCGGCGACCAGCTTGAGGTACGGTGTATAGCCGACCACGACCTCGGCCGCGGCGAGCGCCGCGGCCGCAGCCGGTGTCAGGTGGTCTCGTCCGCCTGGTCCCAGGCCGACAAGCCACAGATGTCCTGCGCCGGCGCCACCGTCACTCCGTCCCGCACCGTCCGCGGGGCGAGGAGCTGCGTCTGGGCGCCGGTCAGCATCGCTGCCGGTTCGCATACTGCGGCCACTCCTGTGATCTCTTCGACGAATCCCGGCTCGCGCAGCACGTCCTGCAAAGCTCGGATGCGCTTCCGGTCGATGATGTGCACGGGCACCCCGAGCCGCGCGGCGGCGACCAGGATGCCCGCCTCTTCCCGCTTCAGGTCGATGGTGGCGAGGGCGCGCACGTCCTCGCGAGTGCGCCCGGTGGAGGCCAAGGCTTCGTCCACCGCCGCCAGGACCTGCGCCTCGCTCACACCCTTACGCGCTCCGATGCCGAGCACGACGCGGCGGCGCGCCTCGCTGCCCGTGGTCACCACCGCCGTGCCCTGCGTCGCGGCGGCGATCTGCTCGGCCAGCCGGTTGGCGCCGCCCTCGTGCCCCGAGAGCAGGCTGATGACGTAGCGCCCGGCGTCGTCGAGCACGATCACCGCCGGGTCCTCGTACTTGCTCGCCACGTGCGGCGCGATGCCGCGCACCAGGATGCCACTGGCCATGACGCCGACGATCGCGGCATGGTCGGCCCAGAGACCGCCGAGGAACTCGGCCAGCGGGCCGTCGTAGACGCGCGCCTCCGGGATGTACGGGCGCGCCGCCCACAGGGTGACCCGCTCGGGCTCGGCGAAGCGCTGCCGCAGGCCGAGCCCGAGGCGGGCCCCCTCCTCGGAGACGGCGATGACGGCGACGGCGCCGGGTCGGGCCACGTGGATCACCGCGGCTCCTCAGCGGAGCCGGCGTCGCCTGCGGGCGGCGGGTCGCCCGCCGCTTCGGCTTTGCGGTATCCGTGCGTGAAGCCGCGGTCGTAGAGCAGCGACGCCTCGCCCTCATTGCGCAGGGCGTCGCCGACGAGGATCATCGCCGTGCGGTCCACGCCGGCCTCCGCCGCCTGCGCGGCGATGGTCGCCAGGGTGCCACGCAGCACGAGCTGCTCCGGCCTCGAGGCGCGCTGGACGATCGCCGCCGCCGTCTCCGGCGGGTAGTGCTCGCACAGCGCCGCCACGGTGTCCTCGAGCAGCCCGGACGACAGGAAGACGGCCATCGTCGCCCGGTGGGCGGCCAGCGAAGCGACGTCCTGCCCGGCGGGCACGGGCGTGCGCCCGGGCTGGCGCGTGATGATCACCGTCTGCGAGACGCCCGGCAGCGTGAGCTCGGTGGGCAGCGCCGCCGCGGCGGCGACGAAGGAGCTCACGCCGGGCACCACCGCGTACTCGATCCCGAGCCCGTCGAGGGCGCGCATCTGCTCGCCGATCGCGCCGTAGAGGCTCGGGTCGCCGGTGTGCAGGCGCACGACCTCCTTGCCGGCCGCGTGCGCCTCGGCCATCAGCCGTACCTGCTCCTCCAGTGCCAGGGGGGCGCTGTCGTGGCAGGCGCAGTCGTCGCGCGTCCAGGTGAGCACGGCCTCGGGGACCAGCGAGCCCGCGTACAGCACCACGTCGGCCGTCTCGAGCAGCCGGCGGCCTTTGACGGTGATGAGCTCGGGGTCGCCGGGGCCGGCGCCGACGAACCAGATCATGGCTTCTCCTCCCGATGCATGAGGACAGTGGTGAAGTACTCCTTGTCGCCGGCCCACGAGCGCAGGTCGGTGGTGGTGCGGGCGCCGGCTTGCGAGGCCCGCCGCACGGCGGCGGCCGTGGCCCCGGCGCCCTCCGCGAGGCCCGCCAGCGCCTCCAGGTGCCGGTCGGCCTTCATGAACACGATGTTGGGCGCCAGCTCGAGGAGCGCGGCCGCGTCGGCCGGCGGCGCGTCGGGCCACACGAGCAGCGGCTCGCGGCCCTCCGCCAGCGGCCGCCCGAGGGCGGCCGCGCAGGCGGCCATGGCGGTGATGCCGGGCACGGTCTCGACCGCCGTCTCCGGGGAGAGGCTGGCGAGGGCCGCCAGCACGTAACTCCA
>JBAZPK010000260.1:0-3088 GCA_041648235.1 Thermoleophilia bacterium | reverse complement strand
GGCCGCAGCGGCGTCGCGGCCGCCGCGCCGCGCCGCACCACGACGGTGTGCGCGACGACGTCGCCGAGCCGCTTGTTCTTGTCGCTGAGCAGGCACGAGATACCGGCCGGGACGTACCAGAAGATCACCTCGGGGATGCGCACGAGGTTGCGCGCCACCACCGCGAGCCCGTGGGGACGGGAACCGTCGTCCATGGTCACGCGCATGCCGAAGGCGAGCTTGCCAAGGCTGCTGCCGGTGAGCGTCTCGAGGAGCGTGTAGTAGACGAAGACGAGCCCGTAACTGAGGACGTACATCCAGGAAGGCACCGCCCGCTCGAGGCTGAAGCCGCGGTTGAGGAGCGGGTCGTTGAGGTCGAGGACGCCGAAGGCGACGAGGACGACGAAGGCCGCGACGAGGAGCAGGAAGAGCACCCCCGAATCGACGATCACGGCCGCGAAACGCCAGCTCAGGCTCGCGTACTGGACCTGCTCGTGCGGTCGCGCCTGCTGCACTGGGGCTCCTTCCGGCGCCGCGGCACGACCGCCGCGGACTCGCAGGGATTGTACACGGGCGCCAGGCGGGGCGTGCGTCGCCGGGCGGCGCTCAGCCCTCGAGGACCGCCTCGAGCTTGGCCACCAGCGGCGGCAGGTCGCCCTGCACCGTCTCCCAGAGGATCGCGAGGTCGATGCCGAAGTACTCGTGCACGACGACGTTGCGCACCCCGCGCAGGGTGCGCCAGGGGACCGCGGGGTGCTCGTCCAGCACCGGGTCGGGGATCCAGCGGATCGACTCGCCCATGGTCATGAGGTTGCGCACGACGGCGTCGACCGTCCGGGCGTCGGCCGCGAACTCCTCCCAGGTCATGCCCTCGGTATAGGCGGCGATGTTGCCCAGGGCCGCGAGGATGTCGCGGACGCGGAAGCGCCAGTCGCGGAAACGCAACTTGGCCTGGCGCTCGGCGTACCCGGGCGCCCGGCGATCGGCGGAGGTGCCGGGCGCGCCGGGGGCGCGGGGGTGGATGTCAGAACGCACGGACGACCTCGCCGAGGATCTCGGGGCGCATCTCGGGGCGCAGCGCCTCCGGGGTGGCCAGGTCGATGCGCGTGCCCATGATGTCGGCCAGGAAGTCCAGGAGGCGCACGAACGTGAAGAGGCCCACCGGGGTCTGGGGGTCGAACTCCACGAGCACGTCCACGTCGCTGTGCAGCGTGGCCTGGTCGCGCGCCGTGGAGCCGAACACGCCGATGTGCCGCACGTGGTAGGTGCGCAGCTTCTCGCGGTTGCGGTTGAGGCGGCGGAGGGCTTCACGGCGCGTCATGCCGCGATTGTAGCCGACCCCGGACCTCAGAGTCCGGTCACGCAGGCCCGGTGGCGATGAACAGCAGTGCCAGCGTGATGAGCCCGGCCAGAGCGAGCGCCGCCGGCAGCACCCCCGCCTGGCGGTCGCGCGGCCCGAGCACAGATCCAAGTCTCATGATGCCCCCTCTCTCACGCACTGACCTGACCCTGTTGTACCCGGGCCGCGGCGGCCGCAGGCGCTCCGCGGCGTTCCGCGGTGCGGAAAGCGCTGTCAGGTCTGGCAGCGGCGCGTGGCGGAGCGGTGGGCGGAGCAGCGCCGCGCGGTCAGCCGAGGCAGCCGCCGCGCGCCGCGCGCAACCGGGCCAGGAAACCCTTGCCCAGGAAGCTGTCGTCGCCGAGCGCGCAGAGCTGGGCGAACAGCGGCACGGTGACGGTGAAGGCCAGGAGGTCGGCGGGCAGGTCGCCACGCATGGCGACGTCGGTGCCGCCGATCACCGCCTGCGGGGCTTCGAGGTCGCGGAACGGCACGACGAGCTCGGAGCACCCCGAGCCGAAGGGTACCGTCACCGGGTCGGGGTCGCCCCAGGCGTGGTGGTGGTAGGCGCCGTGCTGCAGGGCGCTGAGCTGGTCGGGGTTCGCCCAGAAGGTCACCGTCCTGAGGTAGCGCCCGAGCGCCGGGCGCAGGGGGCCGATCAGCACGTGGCCGTGCTCGGGGGCGTACGTCGGGGCGTTGTCGTCCCAGCCCGCCATGAGCGCGCGGCTGGCACGGAGGCCCTCGTCCTTCCAGAGGAAGTCGATGAAATCCTCGCGCTCGCGCACCTGCACGCCGAAGAAGGAGCGGCCGCAGCCGCCGCAGCCGAAGGCGCTCGCGGTCAGGTGCAGGGTGTCGCCCTGGAGCCAGCGGCGGTAGTAGTGGAAGACGCAGGGGCCGCGGCCGGGGCCCGCCTTGGGCGCGACGAGGGGCGCGAACGCCTCCGGCTCGGGGGCGTCGTAGAAGCCGATGAGCGGGACGCGCAAGTCGAGGGCGGCGATGAGCCGCGCAGGGTCGGGCTGCAGGGAGGCGCGAGCGGCCACGGTGACCTCCAGTGACGACGGGGGGATGCCTGGGGCGATGATACGCCGTCGCGGGGCCGCCGAGGCGGCCGCGCGTGGGCGGGCCGGGCCGCGCCTCAGGGGGCGACGAAGCGCGCCGTGCTGCCCGCCTTGCCGGCGCTCACCTCGAGGCGCGCGTCGATGCGCTCCTTGAGCTCGCTCACGTGCGAGATGATGCCCACCAGGCGGCCGCCCTGGTTCAGGTCGATCAGGGTGCTCACCGCGAGGTCGAGCGACTCGTCGTCGAGCGAGCCGAAGCCCTCGTCGACGAACACCGTGTCGAGGCGGATGCCGCCCGCGTGGGCCTGCACGACCTCGGCGAGGCCGACGGCGAGCGAGAGCGCGGCCAGGAAGGTCTCGCCGCCCGAGAGCGTGGCGACCGGCCGGTTGACGCCCGTCCAGGCGTCGTACACCTCGAGGTCGAGGCCGGCGGCGGACCTGCGGCCGCTGCGCCGCTCCGTGCGCTCGAGTCGGTAGCGCCCCTTGCTCATGAGCTGCAGACGGTGGGAGGCGGCGACGAGCACGTCGTCAAGGAAGGCGCCGAGCACGTAGCTCTGGAACGAGAGGTGGCGAGGGTTGCCTCCGCTGGCCACGTCGGCGAGGCGGCCGAGGACCTCGTAGCGCCCGCCGAGGGCGTCGGCCGCGGCGGCGAGCTCCTCGAGGCGGTCGAAGAGCTGGCGGGCGCCGCGGGCCGCCGCCGCCAGGTCGGCGGCCG
>JBAZPK010000259.1:0-3091 GCA_041648235.1 Thermoleophilia bacterium | reverse complement strand
GGCCGCCGCGGCTCGCGCCGCCGGCCTGGGCGACGCCGGCCTCGACCACATCATCGTGCACGAGGGTGCCGGCGCCGTCGCCATGGTCGCGGCGCACGGCCGCCGTATCGCCGCGGTCACGGGACCGCGGCCGGCCGTCGGCCTCCTGCTGTTCGACCTGCGCACTTGCCTGAGCGACGCGTTCGCGGAGGAGGAGACATCGTGAGGTTGCGTACCGCGGCCGTCGTGGCCGTCACGGCCGCCGGCACGGCCTTCTGGTGGCACCGCCGCCGCCGGACCGCGGCCCCCGCGGTCCAGCTCGGTCTCGCCGACGGCAGCGTTCAGGCGCTGCTCGCCACGGACGCCGGGGAGCTCCGTGAGCTGGCCGGCGAGCTGCGGCGCGCCTCCCTGGCGGACGGCTGATGGACCTCCGTACCTTCGACACGGAGCTGCTCGCGGCGACCATCGCCCGCGCCCTACACCGCGGCGGCGATTTCGCCGAGGTCTACGTGGAGGACCGTGACAGCCTCGGCCTGCGCCTCGAGGACGGCCGCGTGGAGCAGACGAGCGGCGGCCGCGAGGTGGGCGCCGCCGTCCGCCTCCTGTCCGGAGATCGCACCTACTACGCTTTCAGCGACACGCTGGGCGAGGCCGGCCTGGCCGCCGCCGCCGACGCCGTCGCGGCGGCCGTCCGCTCCGGGGGTGCGGGGCCGGCGGTCGTGCAGCTCGGGGCCGTGCGCAGCGAGCCTTCGCGCCATCCCGTGTCGGTGCCGCCGGACACGGTGGCCATCGCGCGCAAGGCCGAGCTCGTGCGCGCCGGCGACGAGGCGGCGCGGGCCGCCGGCGCCGAGATCGCCCAGGCCATCATCGGCTACGGCGACACGCGCCAGTGCGTGCTCATCGCCAACTCGCTCGGCGACCTCGTGTACGACGACCGTACGCGCACGCGCTTCTCGGCCCAGGTGGTCGCCCGCCGCGGGGCGGTCATCCAGACGGGTCACGAGACGGTGGGCGGGAGTGCCGGGTTCGAGCTCGTGGACGAGGCCACGGCGCGGGCGACGGCGGCCGAGGCGGCCGCCAAGGCGCTCGTGATGCTCGACTCGCGGCCGGCGCCGGTCGGCGCCATGCCCGTGGTGCTCGCCAACGGCTTCGGCGGCACGCTCTTCCATGAGGCCTGCGGCCACGGCCTCGAGGCAGACGCCGTGGCCAAGGGTGCCAGCATCTACGCCGGCAAGCTCGGCGAGGTCGTGGCGGCGCCCATCGTGAGCGCCTACGACGACGGCGCCGTGCAGAACGGCTGGGGCTCGCAGGCGTTCGACGACGAGGGCGTGCCGACGCAGAAGACGATGGTCATCGAGGCAGGCCGCCTCACCGGCTACCTCTACGACCGGCTGCGGGCCCGCGCGGCAGGCGCGCGACCCACGGGCAACGGCCGCCGGCAATCGTTCCGCCACGTGCCCATCCCGCGCATGACCACCACCTACATCGCTCCCGGCGACGCGCTGCCGGGCGACATCATCGCCGCGACGCCCAGGGGCTTCTACGCCAAGAGTCTGGCGGGGGGCCAGGTCGAGCCGGCCAGCGGCAACTTCGTTTTCGGGGTCGCCGAGGGCTACCTCATCGAGGACGGGCGCCTCACCTCGCCACTGCGCGGGGCGACGCTCGTGGGCAACGGCATCGACATCCTCATGAAGATCGACATGATCGCCGCCGACTTCGACGTCAAGACCGGCATGTGTGGCAAGGACGGGCAGGGGGTGCCGGTGGGCACCGGGCAGGCGACGCTCCGGATCGCCGAGATGACGGTAGGGGGGACGGGCTGATGTTCGCCATCGTCGACGATGTCCTGGCGCGCGCGCTGGCCCACGGCGCCCGTCACGTCGAGGTGTACGCCGAGCGCTCCACCTCGCGCCGCATCAAGGTGTACCGGCAGCAGGTCGAGGAGCTCACCGCGGCGCAGCGGCGCGGCGTGGGCGTGCGGGTCTTCGTCGACGGTGCCGTCGGCCACGCCTTCACGTCCGACCTCGGCGGCGGCGCGCTCGACGAGGTCGTGCGGCGTGCCGTCGAGCACGCCGCGGTCAGCGACCCGGACGAGTTCGCGGCGCTCCCCGAGCCGGTCGGCGAGCCGGCCGCCGTCACGCCCTTCGACGAGCGGCTCGCGGCGGCCACCGACGCGCGCCGCATCGAGCTGGCGCTGGCCGTGGAGGCCGCGGCGCTGGCCGCCGACCCGCGCGTCAAGACGGTCGAAGACACGATGTACGCCGACGGCGACGGCGAGGTGTTCATCGCCAGCAGCGCGGGCGTGCGCGGCAGCTACCGCGCCAACCAGTGCTATGCCTTCGCCTACGCCCTCGCCGAGGAGGGCGGGCAGGTCGAGACCGGCTACTCCTACACGGTCGGCCGGGCACTCGAGGATCTTGATCCGGGGGCCTGTGGCCGCGAGGCCGCCGAGCGCGCCTGCCGGCTGCTCGGGGCCCGCAAGTGCGCCTCGATGAAGGCCCCGGTCGTGCTCGACCCCTTCGTGGCCGCCGCCTTCTTCGGCGTCCTCAGCTCGGCGCTCACCGCCGACGCGGTGCAGAAGGGTCGCTCCCTGTTCGCCGGCCGTGAGGGGCAGCAGGTGGCCGGCGAGCTCTTCGGGCTCGACGACGACGGCACCCTGCCCGACGGCCTCGACAGCGCGCCGTTCGACGGCGAGGGCACGCCCTGCCGGCGCACGCCGCTCATCGAGGGCGGCGTGCTGCAGGGATTCCTCTACGACACCTACACGGGGCGCAAGGCCGGCCGCGGCTCCACCGGCAACGGGCTTCGCGGGTCCTACGCCGGCCTGCCGGGCGTGCGGCCCACCAACCTCGTCGTGCGCGGCCCGGTGACGCCGCTTGCCGACATCGTCGCCGGCCTCGAGCGCGGCGTCCTGGTCACCGACGCGGTGGGCGTGCACTCCGGCGCCAACCCCATCTCGGGCGAGTTCTCCGTGGGCATCAACGGCGTGCTCATCGAGCACGGCGAGCTCACCTCGCCGGTGCATGAGGTCACGCTGGCCGGCGACATCATCGGCATGCTGAGGAGCATCGAGGCGCTCGGCGACGATGCCCGCTGGGTGCCGGGCGGCAGC
>JBAZPK010000258.1:0-3151 GCA_041648235.1 Thermoleophilia bacterium | reverse complement strand
CCTCCGGCCGCCGCCTCAGGCCGCCGCCTCGGGCCCCGCGGCCACGGCGGCCGCGCGGGGCCGCCCTACCGCATCACGGCGATGTTGAGGTGGCCCGTGCCGAGCGCGCCCCAGAGCCGCAGCCACAGGGGCAGGTACATCTCGGGGCCGCGCGCCGTGGTGATGTCGCCGAGATCGAGCACCGCCTCGTCCGGCCAGCCGAACTCCCTGAGGAGCGCCCGCACGTCGCTCTTCGCGGCGGCGTCGTCGCCGCTCAGGAAGATGGTGTGCAGACCGGGCACCTTGCCTGGCTCGACCATCACCTCACAGTTCACCGTGTTGAGCGTCTTGACGACCCGCGCCGCGGGAAAGGCGCGCTGGATCTGCTCGCCCAGGCTGTCGTCGTCGGGGACGCCCATCCGGGGCGGCATGCCTCGCGAACCGTCGAGCGCGTTGGCCACGTCGATCAGCACCTTGCCCTCGAGATGGGCCGCCCCCGCCGCGCGCAGCGCCTCGAGGGAGTGCAGCCCGGCGGTGCAGTTGAACACCACTTCGCCGAAGGCCGCCGCGTCCGCGAACGTGCCGTGCGCGGCCCGTTCGCCGCCGGCGGCGGCCCACTCGCTCGCCCTGTCGTTGGCCGCCGTCCGCGACCCCATCGTCACGCTGTGTCCGAGGCTCACGAGCTTGCTGCCGATCGCCCGGCCGACCATGCCCGTCCCGAGCACGCCGATGTTCATCGTCATCCTCCGCTGCCGGGGCCGGCGACTGCCGGCCCACCCTATGACCGGAGTCTTCCCCGAGCCGCGGCCCGGCCACGCGACGCCGCCGGCCAGGCCGGCGGCCTCCGGCTCGCGCTCCGCCGGCCGCGGTTTCCATCTCCCGCCGCGCGGGGAGGCACACCTCTATCAGGATCGAATCAACCCGGTTACCGCGCCGCCGCGCGGGGCCGTACCTGCGAGGGAACGAGATGAGACTTTCCACGACGAGCCTGGCCCGCGGGGCAGCCGGGCACCCCTGGCGCACGATCGGCGTCTGGGGTCTGGCCCTCGTCGCCGCGGCGGCTGTCATCGCGCTCGTTTTGCCGGGCAGCCTGACGGCGCAATACAGCTTCCTCGGCGAGCCCGACTCCAAGCGCGGGCTCGACCTTCTGGCGCAGAAGCTCGACCTGCCGCAGAAGGCCAACGAGGTCGTGATCGTGCGTTCGGCGACCGCGACGGTCGCAGACCCCGCCTTCCGCGCCGCCGTCCTGCGCCTGCAGCGGGATCTGACCGCGCTCGGGCCGAGCGTCGTCGACGGCGTCGCCAGCTACTACCGCGGCGGTGGAGGCACTCTGGCCTCGGCCGACCGCCACACCGCCATCTTGCCTCTGACCATGGCCGGCGACCTGGCTCAGGCCGAGAAGAACATCGACCGGGTGCGCCGCATCGTGCACGCAGCCGACGGCCGCGGCGGCTTCGACACGCTGGTCACCGGCACGGCCAGCATCCAGAGCGACTTCAGCCACGCGGCCGAGAACGACCTGCGGCGCGGCGAAGGCATCGGCGTGCCCATCGCGCTCGTCATCCTGCTGCTCGTCTTCGGAGCCCTGGTCGCCGCCGCCCTGCCCCTCTTCCTGGCGATCATCGCCATCACCTTCGCCGTGGCGCTCACGGCGCTCGTGGGGCGGACCTTCGACGTCTCGGTGTTCGCCGTCAACATGGTGAGCATGATGGGCCTCGCCACGGGCATCGACTACTCGCTGTTCATCGTTTCCCGCTACCGCGAGGAGCGCGCCCGGGGCCGCGACAAGGTGGACGCCATCGGCGTGACCGGCGGCACCGCCAGCCGCGCCGTCCTCTTCAGCGGCCTCACCGTGGTGCTGGCCCTGCTCGGCCTGCTCATCGTGCCGACCAACATCTTCGCCAGCCTCGCGATCGGCGCCATCCTCGTCGTCTCAATGTCGGTCCTCGCGGCGCTGACGCTGCTCCCAGCCGCGCTGAGCCTGCTCGGCGACCGCGTCGACAGCCTCAAAGTGCCGTACCTCGGCCGGCGGCTCCTGGCCTCAAGGGCCGACGGCCGCGTCTCGTTCTGGGCGCGGCTGGCCGGGCGGGCGATGCGTCGCCCGGCCCTCGCCCTCACTCTCGGCGTGGCCGTCCTTCTCCTCCTCGCCACCCCCGCCCTGGACATGACGTCGGGGGTCTCGGGCGTCAGCAGCTTCCCCGACAGCTTCGCCAGCAAGCAGGCGTTCGGCGTGCTCGACGCGCAGTTCTCGGCCGGCGGCGTGGACCCGGTGCAGATCGTCGTGGACGGGCCGGCCGGCGCCTCGGCCGTCAAGGCCGGCATCGCCCGCCTGCGGGCGGCGCTGGCCGCCGACACGGCCTTCGGCCCGCTTAAGTCCCAGGTCGCCGCCTCGGGTGACCTGGCCCTGCTCACGGTGCCGGTCAACGGCGACGCCGTCGGCAGCCTGGCCCTCGCCAAGGTCCGCGAGCTGCGGGCGGCTCTGATCCCCGCGGCGTTCGGCGGCAGCGGCGCCCGGGTCTACGTGACCGGCCAGACGGCCGGCAACGTCGACTACATCGACATCGTGGACAATGCCTTCCCGTGGGTCTTCGCGCTCGTGCTCGGATTGAGCTTCATCCTTCTCATGGTGGCGTTCCGCTCCGTCGTGATCCCGGCCAAGGCGATCCTCATGAACCTGCTCAGCGTGGGGGCGGCCTACGGGCTGATCACCCTCGTGTCGCTGAAAGGCTGGGGCGCCGGCTTCCTGGGCTTCCAGCAGGTCGGCATCGTGGAGCAATGGGTGCCGCTGTTCCTGTTCTCTGTGCTCTTCGGGCTCTCGATGGACTACCAGGTGTTCCTGCTCAGCCGCGTCAAGGAGGAGTGGGACCGCACCGGCGACAACACCCTCGCCGTGACCCGCGGGGTGGGCAGCACGGCGGGCATCATCACCGGCGCGGCCCTGATCATGGTCGCGGTGTTCTCCGGCTTCGCGATGGGCGACCTCGTGATGTTCCAGCAGGTGGGCTTCGGCCTGGCCGTCGCCGTGCTGCTCGACGCGACCCTGATCCGCACGATCCTGGTGCCGTCGGCGATGAAGCTCCTCGGCCGCTGGAACTGGTACCTGCCGGCCTGGCTCGAGTGGCTGCCGACGCTGAGCATCGAGGGCGCGCCGGCGGCGCGGCCGGGGCCGGCC
>JBAZPK010000257.1:0-3160 GCA_041648235.1 Thermoleophilia bacterium | reverse complement strand
CCTTGCGATGTACGCCAGGGCCGCCTGCAGCTGCTCGTCCCTGGGGGTCTTGGGCCGCTCGGTGACCACGATGTCAGGGAGGATGCCCTTCTTGTTGATGTCGATGCCGTTCGGAGTCAGGTAGACGGCGGTGGTGAGCTTGAGGGCGGCCCCGTTGCCGAGCGACACGATGCTCTGCACGAGGCCCTTGCCGAACGTGCGCGTACCGATCACGGTGGCGCGCCCGTGGTCCTTGAGGGCGCCGGTGACGATCTCGGAGGCGCTCGCCGAGTACCCGTTGACGAGCAGCACCATCGGCTTGCGCGTGGCGGTGGGCCCGGTGGCCTTGAGCACTTCGAGCGGCGAGTGGAGGCCCTTGGTGGAGGTCACGACCCCGGCCTGGAAGGCGCCGGTCACGTCGACGGCCTGCGCGAGCAGGCCTCCGCCGTTGTACCGGAGGTCGAGGATGAACCAGTCGGCGCCCTTCCTGGCGAGCGCCTCCACGTCGCGGCGCACGTCGCGCCCGGCGAAGCCGCCGAACTCGAAGAGCTGGATGTAGCCGACCCGCTTGCCGCCCACCGTCTTCAACTGCGTGTGCGTCTCGGGGATCTCGATGCGCCGGCGGGTGAGGCTGAGCTCCCTGGCCGGCCCGCCCGCCTTCGCCTTGACGCGCAGCGTCACGCGTGTGCCCTCCTCGCCCTTGATGCGGGCGATGCTCGTGTCGATGGCCACCTCGGCGGTCGCCTCGCCGTCGACGCTGAGGATCAGGTCCCCGGGCTTGAGCCCGGCCTCCGCGGCCGGCGAACCAGCGAACACGCTGGTGATCAGCAGCCCCTCGGGGGATTTCTGCAGAGCCGCCCCGATGCCGGAGTACTGGCCCTTCTGCTTCTCCTCGAAGTCCTGGGTCTCGCGCGGTGAGAGGTAGACCGTGTAGGGGTCCTTGAGTGACTTGAGGGCGCCGCGCACGCCGGCCTGCCCCAGCTTCTCGGCGTCGACGGGCTTGTAGTAGCGGCCCTCGAGCTCCTCGATGATGCGCTGCTGGAGGTCGCCCGCCTTCTTGGCGGCGGCGCGCTCGGTGCCGCTCAGGCTCACCACGCTCTCGCCGTGCAGGTACCAGCCCACGAAGTAGCCTCCGAGGAAGCCGAGTGAGACCAGCAGGACGACGATGATCGAGCGGAGTGCGCGCATCACCCGTGCATGGTAGCCGCTGGGAGGTGGCGCTTCAAACGGCGAGGCACGCGGCTACAGGTAGGCGAGGGGGTCCACCGGAACGCCGTTGAGCCGCACCTCGAAGTGAAGGTGCGGGCCGGTGGAGTAGCCCGTGGACCCCACCGCACCGATGACCTGGCCGCGGCCGACCGTGGCGCCGCCACTCACGGCGAACGACGACTGGTGCGCGTAGAGCGTCGAGATGCCGCCGCCGTGGTCGATGATGGTCACATTGCCATACCCGCTCATCCAGGTCGCGTAGATCACCGTGCCGCTGTCGGCCGCGTGGATGGGCACGCCGTACCCGATGCCGATGTCGATCCCGGTGTGGAACTTCCTGACCCCGAAGATCGGATGCACGCGCCACCCGAAGGGCGATGTGACGGGGCCGCTCACCGGCCACGCGAGATCGCCGGTCCCGCCGCCCGCTCCCGAGGCGCCGTTGATGACCCCGGAGAGGGAGTTGCTCTCGGCCAGGAGCTGGGCTTCCTGGCGCTCGAGCTCCGCGAGGTCGGTCTCGACGGCCCTGAGTTTGCCGTCCTTCTCCTTACGCATGGCCAGCGCCGCGTCCTGCTCCGCGGCCCGCGCGGCGCGCAGCTCGGCGAGCTCGTCGCTCTGCTGCTGGAGGTCGGCCACCGCGGCGTGGACGGCCTCCTCCTTCTCCGCGATCGCGCGCTTCTCGCGGGCGATGCCGTCGCGGGTCGTCGCGAGGTCGCCGACCAGGGCGTTGTCCCCGGCGATGAAGTCGCTCACGACATTGATGCGGCTGATGAGGTCCTCGAAGCTCGTCGAGTCGAGGACCACGTCGACGTAGCTGAGATCGTCGGTCTTGTAGGCGAGCACGATGCGCAGCTCGAAGCTCGCCTCCTCGGCGGCCAGCCGGCGCTCGGCCTTCTCCAGCTCGAGTCGTTTGAGGCGGAGCTGGTCCTGAAGGAGCTCGAGCTTCTCACGCGTGGTCGACAGCTTGGCCTCCACCACGCCGATCTTGTCACCCAGGCTGGCCAGGCGCTTGTCGATGGCCGCGAGCTCCCCGTCGAGCAAGCCTATCTGGTCGCTGAGCGTCGCCTTCTGCTGCCGCGCGGCGGCGATGCGCGCCCGCGCCTGCTCGAGGGTCGCCGGCGGGGCGGCGCCGGCGAGCGCCGCCCCGAGGCCCGAACCGAGGGCCGCGAGGATGATCAGGAGGATGAGCCTGCGCGTGGTCGTCATAGCGTTCAGTAACGTTCTTCGGGCGGCGGCGGAAATCCTGTAGGGCCGCCGCCCGGAAACGGCCGGCTCACGGTCAGGTCTTGAGGTAGCGGCGCAGCGCGACCAGGCTGCCCACGGCGCCGAGCAGCGCCCCGAGCACGGCCAGCGTGGGCAGAAGGCCCAGCGGCCACGAGCCGCCCTGCCACCACATGCTGAAGACCCTGAGGTCGAGGAAATCGATGTCGCTGCTCTTGATCCAGTTGGCGAGGGCCCAGTTGCAGACCCAGACGAAGGCGGCCGCGAAGACGGCGCCCACGAGCCCCGTGATGAAGCCTTCGAGGACGAACGGCCAGCGGATGAACCAGTTGGTGGCGCCGACGAGGCGCATGATCTCCACCTCACGACGGCGGGCGAAGATGCTGAGCCGCACCGTGGTGCTGATGAGCAGCACGGCGGCGGCGGCGAAGACTCCCGTGGTCACCCACATGCCCTTCTCGATGAGGCTGATGGTGCCGAGCATCTTGCGCACCGTCTCGCGGGCGTACTTGACGCCGTTGTGCGTGCCCGGGTCGTTGTCGACCGTCGCGTCGTCGAAGAACTGCCGCGCGACCTTGTCCACCTGGTCGGCGTCCTTGACCTGGATCTCGTAGCTGGCCGGCAGCGGGTTGATGGGCAGGTTGTCGACGATGCGCTCGCCGAAGCGCTTGCGGAAGCGCGCCAGCGCCTCCTCCTTGCTGATGTACGTGTAGCTCTTGACCTCGGGCAGGCCCTGGACCTTGCGCTCCGG
>JBAZPK010000256.1:0-3162 GCA_041648235.1 Thermoleophilia bacterium | reverse complement strand
TACCTGACGACCAGCTTGACCGTCGTGCTCTGGCCGCGCAGGTTGTCAGCGTTTGCGACCATCACGGTGCGGAAGTAGAAGGTGCCGCGAGCGGTCATGCGGACCGTGGTGGCGAAGCCGCCGCTGATGTTCAGCAGGGGCTGCTTCCAGGTGAAGTTCCAGGAGCCGCCAGCCTTGCGCATCTGGATGCGAACGCGGCCGGTGCCGGGGTCGCCGGCGCTGGTCTTCACGGTGCCGCTGAACTTGACGGTACCGTTGCGCAGGACGCTGGCCTTCGATGTCTTGAAGGTCACGACCCAGGGGTGCAGGACGACGGGCTCGGCCACGGCGGCCTGGGCCTGGTCGATCGCCTTGTTGACGATGGCGTTGGTGTAGGCCCAGTTGTGGATGCCGTAGCTGCCCTCGCTCTCCACGAACTCGACGTTCGTGAAGGCCTTCAGGAAGCTGGTCTGGCCGGCGGTGCGGCTGCCGGCGGGGATGGCCATGAGGGCCGTGTGAGCTGCGGTGCTGTCGGCGTAGCCGAGGCGGCCGGCGCCGGCGTCGAGCTCGTCCCAGATGAGGGCGATCTCAGCTCTGGTCCACTCCTGGCGCTGCTCGATGGTGTCCTGCACGTAGGTGGCCAGTGGATCGGTGGCGCGGCCGTGGCAGGTGCTGCAGGCCGAGTACGGCATGACGCCGGTGGTGACGACCGGCGAGGCACTCGGGGAGGGCGTCGTAGTGCGGATCGGGATCGGCGACGCTTCGGCCGCGACCCCAGGCTCGATGATCGTGAACGTGTGGTTGCCACCCAGCTGGGCGCTGCCGCGGCTGTAGCTCGTCGGCGGCATGTGGCACTGGATGCACTTGCCCTTGTGGACGCTGGGGATCTTGGGCACGTCGATGGCGCCGAAGCCGGCCATCATCTCTTTCATCGGATGATGGATCTCGGTGCCCGGAGCGGCAGCCTGACCGGCGGTGAGGCTGGCGTTGTGGCAATCCTCACACATGGACCGGCTGTCACCGATGAGCTGGGCGTCGAACTCCTCGTCCCAGACACCCGTGACGGTGCCGGCGTCGTGCGGCGTGTGGCAGCCGACGCAGGTGATGCCGTACTTGGCCTGGAGGCCGGTCGGCTTCTCGCCCGCCTTGGCGATGCGGTAGTCGGCCGAGTGGCACTGCAGGCAGGTCGCCGGCGGGTTGTCGCCGATGGCCTCCTTGAGGTCGATCAGTGAGTTGGCGTGGCCCTCGTTGGCCCACTCCGGGTACTGGGCGGCGCTGCCGTCGTGACCGACCTGCTGCCAGGGCAGGTCGTTACCGGCGGCGTCCTTCCAGTACATCATGAGGCCCGCGGCCGTGGTCGCCGCCGGGTCCGGGGTCGGGCTCCAGCCCGGGGACTGCGTCTTGAGGTAGTCGCTGAGCGGCGCGACGACGAAGGCGCCGTCGCCGTCGGGCGTGCCGAGCATCGGGAAGCCGATCGCGTGCTGCGGCTGCAGCAGCGTGGTCGGGCTCGGGTTGGGGGTGATCGGCGTGCCCGGAAGCGGGGTGGTCACCTTCACGTACGGCACCGCCGTGACGTCGTAGGTGTCGGCCGTGTAGGCGTAGCGCGAGTGGCACTGCCCGCAGATGTCGGCGTTGGCGCGGTCGGCGTCCTGCGAAGCGTGGGCGGTATCGTTGGGGTCGCCGCCGTAGGTCGAGCCGATCGTGCCGGCGACGTCGGCGCCGTAGTGGCACGAGGAGCAGCCGACGAAGTTCTCCGAGAAGGCCTCCTCACCGGTCGACTGAGCCGGGAAGGGATCGGCGATCACGGCGCCCCAGGAGACGTTGCCGTTGGCGGCTGTGGCTGTCGGCGTCGGCACGACCTTGGTGGGGCTGTAGTTGGACGTGTGGCAGCCGGCGCAGCTCGAGCCGTACGGCAGGCGCGTTGCCTGACCGTGGGCGCCGGCCACGGCGTGCTTGGTGTCTGACCACTGGGGGTAGACGGCGGGGATGCCGGCGATGCCGCTGTGGCAGATGGCGCAGGCGGCGCTCACCGTGTAGTCGTCGCGGTAGCCGTTGTAGGCCAGGGCCGGAGCCGCCAGCAGAAGGGTGGCGGCGAACACGAGCGCGACGATGGCGAAGCGTTTCACCATGGTCACCTCCTTGGGGGTGTGGTGGACGGGATGGGAGAGTCTGTCCGCTCTCACAAAATCACCTCCCTCCCCAAGCGGAGCGATGGGTCGAACGAGCCCGTGCGGCGGGGCCGCGGAGGGCGTGTCCGTGTCGGGATGAGCAGGGGTGGAAAGGAGAGGCGCACGGGCCAGAGCAGCTCGTTGCCGCCGTGTGGCCAGACCGCGTATCGGTGTGTACCGGTGTCCCAATGACCCCTCGTCCCCATGCCCGCTGCAATCTGGCAGGGCGGCGCTCCCTCAGGGGCAAGCCGACCTACCCGGCAAGATATACAGGAATTCGAGCGTGTTGGCAATCGCAACGAGCCTCCGCGCACCAGCGCCGGAGAGGCCTCGACCCCCCTCGACGCGAGCCTGACCGCGGATTGCGGTCGGAAGACCGTCGGCGGCTCTCAGGGCTCGACAGCGGACGCGTCGGTGGCGGGCGCCGCCGGGCTATCTTGGGGCGCCGCGGCCACCGCGCCGTCGACGGCGCCGGTCACCGCGGCGCACCAGCCCTCGAAGCGCAGCCGCGGGCGCAGGAAGACGTAGCTCTCCTTGACGAGCGGGATGAGCGGGATGGCGATGAGCATGCCCGTGACGCCGTGGACCTGGCCGCCGGCGAGGACGGCGAAGATCACGACCAGCGGATGCACGCGGAAGCGGTTGCCCATGATCACCGGCACGAGGATGTGCCCCTCGACCTGCTGGATGAGGATGAACGTGATGATCACCCAGAGGGCCGCGAGGGGCGAATCGAACACGGCCACGAGGCTGGGTGGCACGGCCGCGAGCACCGGGCCCAGGTACGGGATGGCTTCCATGAGGCCCGTCCAGACGCCGAAGAAGAGGGCGTACCGGGCGCCCGACGGGAAGGCTCCGACGAGGCTGAGGAACCACATCGCCAGGCCCACGCTGGCGCCGAGCGCGGCCGAGAGCAGGACCTGCGCCTTGACGTAGTCGACCACCGCCGTCCGCGAGAGGCGTGCGTACTCCTCGCCGTCACTCGCGCTGCGCGTGGGGAAGTGCCCGGCCACGA
>JBAZPK010000255.1:0-3164 GCA_041648235.1 Thermoleophilia bacterium | reverse complement strand
CGACCTGCTCGCGTACCTCAAGACGCTGCCCTGAGGCGCGCGTGAGCCCGGCGGGGCCGGGAGGCGGTGCGCCGCCCCGCGCCCGGCGGGTCAAGGGCATCACAACATCCGCGCAGGTCCTTCACGCCGCCTTCACGGCTCCCGGGCAGAGTGAGTCTGCAACCGATCGCCTTCGTTGCCGGACACGGCAACGGGCGCGGCAAGGAGGAACGCACAATGGGTTACTACGACATGATGTCTGGCTGGGGTGGTGGCTGGGGTGGCTGGGCGATGGGACTCAGCATGATCGTCTTCGTGGTCGGTGTGGTCGCCCTCACCGTCTGGGGGCTTCGGGGCGTGGCCGGCTCCGGGCCCGCGCGGGCCGTGCCACAGGTCGCTCGCGAGAGCGCCGCGGACGTGCTGAAGCGGCGCTATGCCGCCGGCGAGATCGAGGCCGCCGAGTTCGAGCAGAAGCGGCGCGACCTGTTCTGATCGCGGGCCCGGCCTCCGGCCGCGGCGCCGCCGCTTGTCAGCGGCGGGGCCTTCGGCCTACGCGGCTGTGAAGCTCACTCGTGATGGACTTCCATCGTGACGCGCCGGTCCCACCAGGGGCTGTCGCCGGCCGGCGGCACCTCGCCGCCCTCGCCGTCGAAGGTGCGCGCGGCGCGCGGCCGCACGTGGACGGCCAGGCCCGGCGCGAGCGGCTGTGCCAGCTCTCGCGTGGTCTGGGCCCAGAGCTTGCGCCCGTTGGGCAGCTCGAGCTCCACGCGGACCTCGAAGCCGAGGTAGGTGATCCGCTCCACCCGCGCCGCCGTGGTGGCGCCGTTCGCGCTCAGGAGGATCTCCACGTCGTGCGGGCGCACGAGCAGGTCGCCGAGCTTGTTCACCGGCCCGAGGAAGCTCATCACGAACTCGTTGCCGGGCCGCTCGTACAGCTCCCGCGGCGGCCCGATCTGCTCGATGCGCCCCTCGTTCATGATGACGATGCGGTCGGCGACCTCCATCGCCTCTTCCTGGTCGTGGGTCACGAAGACCGTCGTGACGTGCATCTCGTCGTGAAGGCGGCGCAGCCAGGCGCGCAGCTCCTTGCGCACCCGCGCGTCCAGGGCGCCGAAGGGCTCGTCGAGGAGCAGCACCTTGGGCTGCACGGCCAGGGCGCGCGCCAGGGCCATGCGCTGGCGCTGGCCGCCGGAGAGCTGCGACGGGTAGCGCTCGGCGAGCCCGTCGAGCTGCACCAGGTGGAGGAGCTCGTCCACGCGGGCACGGACCTCCGCCCTGGGGCGCTTGCGGATCCTGAGGCCGAAGGCGACGTTGTCGCGGACCGTCATGTGCTTGAATGCGGCGTAGTGCTGGAAGACGAAGCCGACGCCGCGCTCGCGCGCCGGCATGCCGGTCGCGTCCTCGCCGGAGATGATCACCTGGCCACGGTCGGCCTTCTCGAGCCCCGCGATGACGCGCAGCAGGGTCGACTTGCCTGAGCCGCTCGGGCCGAGCAGCGCGGTGAGCTCGCCGCCGGTGACCTCGAGGGTGACATCGTCGAGGGCGAGGAAGTCGCCGAAGCGCTTGGTGATGTCGATGGCGCTGATCGTCATGAGCTGCCCTCCTTGGGTTTGATGAGCGTCATCGTCAGCACGATGACCAGGGCCATCACGGCGAGGACCAGCGACGACGTGTAGGCGCCCACGAGGTCGAACTGCTGGAAGCGCTCCTCGACGTGGACCGTGAGGGTGGACGTCTGCCCGGCGACCTTGCCGCTCACGATGCTGACGGCGCCGAACTCCCCGAGGGCACGGGCCGTGGTGAGCACCACGCCGTAGGCGATCCCGGCGCGGATCGACGGCAGAGTCACGCGCCAGAAGGCCTGCCAGGGCGAGGCGCCGAGCGTCGAGGCCGCCTGCTGCTGCTCGACGCCGACCTCCTCGAGCACCGGGACCACCTCGCGGACCACGAAGGGCAAGGAGACGAAGATCGTCGCGAGGACCATTGCCGGCAGCGAGAAGATGACCCTGATGCCGTGCTCGATGAACCAGCCGCCGAACCAGCCGGTGCGCCCGTAGACGAGGACCAGGGAGAGCCCCACGACCACCGGCGACACGGCGAAGGGCAGGTCGATGAGCGCCCCGAGCAGGGCCTTGCCGGGGAATCGCCGCCGCACCATGAGGACGGCGCAGAACACCCCGAAGACGGTGTTCACGGGCACGACGATGGCCGTGATCAGCGCCGTGAGGTAGAGCGCATGGAGGGCATCGGCGCTGGTGAGCGCCTCCCAGACCGGGGCCAGGCCGCTGGCGAAGGTCCGGTAGAACACCATCGCCACGGGCAGGACGAGGATCAACGCCAGGTACGCAAGCGCCGCGAGGCGCAGGCTCACTCTAGGCATGGTCCCTCCGGCTGCGGCGCAGCAGCAGGTTCAGGGCCAGGAGCACCGCGAACGAGACCGCCAGCAGGACCACGGCCAGGGCCGCGGCTCCCGCAGAGTCGCCGCTCTCGACGAGGGCGAAGATGCGCACCGGCGCGATCTGGGTCTTGAACGGGATGTTGCCGGAGATCAGCACCACGGAGCCGAACTCGCCGACGGCACGGGCGAAGCCGAGCCCCGTCCCGGAGACGATCGCCGGGAGGAGGCTCGGCAGGGCGATGCGCCGGAACACCGTGAGGCCGCCGGCGCCCAGAGAGCTCGCCGCCTCCTCCGCCTCGCGGTCGAGCTCCATCAGCACCGGCTGGACGGATCGCACCACGAACGGGAGCGTCACGAACAGGAGGGCCAGGACGATGCTGGCTCGCGTGTAGGCGATGTTGATCCCGAGGCCACCTTTGGGCCCGTAGAGGGCGAGCAGCGTGAGGCCCGCGACGATGGTCGGCAGGGCGAAGGGCAGGTCGATGAGTGCGTTGACCACGGTCTTGCCGGGGAACGAATCGCGCACGAGGACCCAGGCGGTGAGCGTCCCCAGGACGGCGTTGACCAGGGCGACGAGGAGTGAGGCACCCACCGTGAGCTCCAGGGAGGCCACGGTGTCGGGGCTGCTCACCACACGCCAGAAGTCCGTGGGGCCGAGCTGGGCGGCGTGCCAGGCGACGGCTGCCAGAGGCAGAAGGACGATGACGCTCAGGTAGAGCGTCCCCACCCCCACCCCGAGCATGGTGCTGCGGCGGACCTTCGTGCGCCGCAGCACCACCGGTTCCAC
>JBAZPK010000254.1:0-3193 GCA_041648235.1 Thermoleophilia bacterium | reverse complement strand
CGAGCTTCACCCGCGAACGCGCGTGTTCAGACCTGGGGCATCTCACCTTCGCTGCGCTGCTCCTCGGCATGAGCCGAGTCTTGCAGCTGCCTCGGATGGATTAGCCCAACGGTATGCGAGGGCTGGCGACGCTCAGGTATGAGGTCGCCGACGCGGCCCCGAACGGCGGCTCCGCGAAGGTGGTCCTCACCGTCCGGAACCGGCGCGGGGATGTGGTGAAGGTCCTGACTCTCCACGACCGGCCGGTGAACACACCGCTCACGGCCGGCTTCCGGTGCAAGCTCCCGGTCGGGATCTACCGGTTCTCCGTCAAGGTCCGCGATGTCGCCGGGAACGCCGGCGCCAACGTTGCGAGGAACACCCTGACGGTCGCCCGCGGGTCGAGCGACGACTGAGAGAGCGGCATGCACACCCGTGTGACCCGCGAGGGGCCGGCGTTCGCCGGCCCCTCGCGCTCTTTCGAAGCCGCTGGGCAGGCTGGGGCGGCGCCAGCCGGCCTCCGTTGCGGGGGCCGCTTACCTCCGCCCGGCCGGGAGTGCGGCTTGCTCAGGCGGCGCCTGCGACGTGTCGCCGCCCGCCGCCTGCTTCGTCCAGCGCCGCCCCGGCCAGCCTGCCGCCGGGCCGACGGCGAGGGTGAGGCCCGGCACCAGCGCCGTGCGCACCAGAAACGTGTCGATGAGCACGCCGAGTGCCACGCCGATGCTGATCTCGGCCAGGTCCTTGACGGGCTGCGAGAGCAGGATGAGGAAGGTGCCGGCGAGGATGAGGCCGGCGCTGGTGAGCACGCCGCCGGTGGCCGCCACGGCCTTCACCGTGCCGTGGCGCAGCCCTCTCGCCAGCGCCTCGCCACGGATGCGCGTCGTGATGAAGATGTTGTAGTCGCTGCCGAGCGCCACGAGAAAGATGAACATGTAGAGGGGGATCCGGTAGCTGATGCGCTCCCAGCCGAACAGCTTCTCGGTGATCAAGATGGTGGCTCCCAACGCCGCCAGGTACGACAGCAGGTTGGTGGCCAGAAGGTAGAGCGGCGCCACCAGAGAGCGCAGCAGCACCGCCAGGATGGCGCCGACCACCACGAGCGCCGCGACGGCGACGAGCAGGGTGTCGCGGTTGGAGAGGGCCCAGGTGTCGGCCTGTATGGCCGAGGGGCCGCCCACCAGCGCCGTCCCGTTGCCGGTGGCCGCCACCTTGCGCGCCGTCCGCCGCAGGTCTCGCACCTGCTGGAGCGCTTCCTTCGAGTACGGGTCGCCCGTCAGGACCACTTGGAAGCTGAGCAGCCTGCCGCCATCGGCCGTGCCCGTCGGGAAGGCCGCCGCCACACCCGGCGCCTTGTTGAGGGCGCCGGTGATCATCCCGGTGACGAACGCGGGCGGCGCCTGCGGCGCCTGGATGAGCACCGTCGTGGGTGCGAGGCTGCCTCTGGGGAAGTGCCGCTCGAGCAAGGCGTAGCCCTGCTTGGACGGCATGTCTTTCAGGAAGTCCTCGGTGAAGCTGAAGCGCGGGCTGTACAGAAGCGTGCCCAGGGCCAGCACGGCCAGGACCGCGGCGACGACGGCGGCGGACCTGCGTGGGCCGGCGGCCACCGCCTCGGCGATTCGGCGCCACGTGCGGTGCTCCGAGGTCTCGCCGAGGTGCGGCACCCGCGGCCAGAAGGCGCGCCGGCCGAGCACGGCGAGCAGGGCGGGCATGAGCGTGAGCCCGGCGACAAGCGTGACGAACACGCCCAGGCCGAGCACTGGTGCGAAGGAGCGGTAGTCGCCGTAGTCCGCGAAGAGCAGCGTGAGCACCGCCAGCGTCACGGTGAGGCCGCTGGCGGTGATCGCCTCCCAGGTCTCGGCCAGCGCCGTGGTGAGGGCGACGCGAGCGTCGCTCTGCCGGCGCAGCTCCTCCCGATAGCGCGAGATGAGCAGCAGGCCGTAGTCGGTACCGGCGCCGAACAGCAGGATCACCATGAGCGAGGTCGCCTGGCCGGAGAGCATCGACCCGGTCGCCGTGGCGACGAGGGCGAGGATACCGCCGGCCACGAAATAGCCGAAGCCCACCGCCAGCAGGGGGACGAAGGGCAGCACCGGCGAGCGGTAGATGATCAGCAGCAGGACGAGCACGAGGATGACGGTGCCGATGAGCAGCTTGACGTCGGCGTTGAGGAAGATCTGGTAGACATCCGTGATGAGGCCGCCGGGGCCGGTCACGCGGACCTCCATCCCGGCGACGCGCTCGCCGAAGTGCTCGCGGATGGCCAGAACCGAGGCACGGAAGCGCTCGTCGCCCGGGTTGCCGTCGAGGCTGGCGAAGAGCAGCGCCCCGCGGCCGTCGGGCGAGTACTCGACGCGGGCACTGTTGATGGGCTCGGCACCGCCCTCCAGCCAGCTCCTGCCGGAGCCGATGGCGCTCTTCTGGGCGGCTGTGAGCGGTGCCGCGGCGCTGTAGACGACGATGATGGGCGTGCCCTTGGCAGCGGCGAACTTCGCCTGCTGCAGCGCGTCGGCCCGTTTGCTCTCCAGCGATGCCGGCAACGACTTCGACGCGTCGTTCGTGGTCACGCTCTGGATCTTCGGCCCCATGGCCAGGGCACCGGCGACGAGCACCCAGGCGGCGATGACGATCCACGGATGCTTGCCGCGCGTCGACCAGGTGATCAAGTTCCGCACGCTGCCCCTCCCGTCGGCGGCGTCCAGGTGCCGGCCGCATGGCGTGCGCCGGACCGTACGGGTCTAACCCTGCCTCGTCTTTGGGGCGGGTTCAAGCCGCGGCCGAGCCGCGACAGGGGGCCGGGGCGCCGCGGGAGACGTCAGCGTGAGAGATCGCCTCGGCGTCACGAGCGAGATGGTGCGCGGCCCGTCAGCCCGAGGAGCCGGTCCTGCAGCGGCGCGTCCTCGGGCACCTCGACCGCCGGGCCGAACACGCCCATCTGGCGCCACTGCTCGGCCTCCGGGGCGATCTCGTCCCAGAGCCCCCGCACGAGTTCGGAGGGCATCACCGTGTCGGCACCGATGAACCGGGCGATGTCGTAGACGCGCAGGCCGCGGAAGCAGGTGATGTGCTTGAGGTACTCGCGAGCGGGATAGTCGCCGTAGGAGAGATGCACGGTCCGGTCGAGGTCATCGAAGGCCCGCACGGCGAGCACCGCGCTCTCGGCGATACTCGCGAAGTTCAGCTTGGGATGGTCGCCGAGGAGGTCGCCGTCGTACTT
>JBAZPK010000253.1:0-3207 GCA_041648235.1 Thermoleophilia bacterium | reverse complement strand
CGCTGCGCCCGGACGAAGGCATCGGCAAGGGCTTCAAGGTCTCGTTCGTGGACGACAACCTGTACCACGATTTCACCGTGCCGGCCCTGGTCGAGGCGCTCGCACCGCTCCTCAAGCCGCCGCTCAGCGAGATCATCAGGCGCAGCCCCGGGAAGCAGGCCTGAGTGGAGTACATCTACCTCGTGGCCAGCCTGCCGCGCCTCGAGCTGGGCGCCGCACCGCCGCTCACCCCCGCCGAGCTGCTCCAGGTGTGCAGCGGGCTCCTGCGCGAGGATCACTGGGACGACCTCCGGGCGATCCTCGAGGATCGCCCAGCGGACGTGCGCGCGCCCGAGGCCCGGCGCTACGTCGACGCGGAGACGCAGCTGCGCAACGACCTGCTGCGCCTCCGCACGCAGCGGGCGGGCGTGCCGATCGCCGGGCGCCCCCGCGAGCACGAGGGCTACGACGCCCGCGTCGCGGCCGTCGCGGCACGGGCGATGGCGGCGGAGGGCCCGCTCGAACGCGAGCTGGCCCTCGACGGCCACCGCTGGACGCTGCTCGACGAGATCGCCGCCCTCCCGGCCTTCGGCGCCCAGGCGGTCTTTGCCTACGGCTTCAAGCTGCGCCTGGCGGAGAAGTGGGCCGCCATGAGCGACGCCGGCGGCCGCCTCGTGGCGACCCAGATCGTCGAGGGCAACCTCGCAGGGCAGGTCGCATGAGCACCCGGAGCGGCAGAGTCATCGGCGTCAACGGCAACCTCGTCACCGTCGAGTTCGACGAGTCGGTGCGCCAGAACGAGGTCGCTTACGTGACGCAGGGCGCCATCCGCCTGGTCGGGGAGGTGCTCCGCATCCGCGGCCGCTACGCCGACATCCAGGTCTTCGAGAGCACCGCCGAGGTCCAGGCCGGCGATGCCGTGGAGTTCACCGGGGAGCTTCTCTCGGTGGAGCTGGGCCCCGGCCTCCTGGCGCAAGTCTTCGACGGCCTGCAGAACCCCCTGCGCGTGATCGCCGAGCGGCACGGCTTCTTCCTGCCGCGCGGGCAGCACTTCGACGCCCTGCAGCGCGAGCGGGTGTGGGAGTTCGCCCCGAGGGCGACCGCCGGCGACCGCCTGCGCGCCGGCGAGACGCTCGGGGTGGTCACCGAGGGCCTCTTCGAGCACCGCATCATGGTGCCGTTCGCGGCCCAGGGAGTCGCCACGCTCGTGGAGCTCGCCGGGCCTGGCGGCTACACCGTGGCCGAGCGGGTCGCCGTGCTGGAGGAGCCGGGGGGCGCCCGGCGTGACGTGACCCTGATGCAGACCTGGCCGGTCAGGCGGCCCATCCGCTGCTATGCCGAGCGGCTCCTTCCGGCGGAGCAGCTGGTCACCAAGATGCGCGTCCTCGACACGTTCTTCCCGGTCGCCAAAGGCGGCACCTTCTGCATCCCCGGCCCCTTCGGCGCCGGCAAGACCGTCCTGCAGCAACTCACGTCGCGCCACGCCGATGTCGACGTGGTGATCGTCGCCGCGTGCGGCGAGCGCGCCGGGGAGGTCGTCGAGACCCTGCGCGAGTTCCCGGTGCTCACCGACCCGCGCACCGGCCGCAGCCTGATGGAGCGCACGGTCATCATCTGCAACACGAGCTCCATGCCCGTCGCCGCCCGGGAGGCTTCGGTGTACACCGCCGTGACGATCGCCGAATACTACCGCCAGATGGGCCTCCAGGTGCTGCTCCTCGCCGACTCCACCTCGCGCTGGGCCCAGGCCTTGCGCGAGATGTCCGGGCGCCTCGAGGAGATCCCCGGCGAAGAGGCCTTCCCCGCCTACCTCGAGTCCGTGATCGCCGCCTTCTACGAGCGCGCCGGCTCCGTGCGCCTCCATGACGGCTCGATGGGTTCGGTGACGATCGGCGGAACGGTGAGCCCGGCCGGCGGCGACTTCGAGGAGCCGGTGACGCAGGCGACGCTCAAGGTCGTGGGCGCGTTCCATGGGCTCTCGCAGCGGCGCGCGGACGCGCGCCGCTTCCCCGCCATCGACCCCCTGGAGAGCTGGAGCAAGTACGCGAGCCTGGTGCCGGGCCACGACCTGCGCCTGGCCCGGCAGATCCTCGCGAAAGGGCACGAGGTAGAGGAGATGATGAAGGTCGTCGAGGAGGAGGGCACGTCGATGGCCGATTTCATCGTCTATCTCAAGGCCGAGTATCTCGACGCCGTCTACCTGCAGCAGGACGCCTTCGACCCGATCGACGGCGCCTCGTCGGCCGAGCGGCAGCGCCACGTGTTCGCGCAGATGGCACGGATCCTGGCGGCCCCCATGGACTTCCCCGACAAGGACGCCGCGCGGGGCTTCTTCCAGGGGCTCACGCAGGCCACTCGCGACTGGAACGCCACCGCGATGGACGACGATCGGTTCGGCGCGCTCGAGACGCGTCTCACGGCGATGCTGGGTGAGGTGACCGCCGATGCGTAAGGTCTACCGGGAGATCGCGCAGATCGCCGGTAACGTCATCACCGTCCGGGCCAACGGCATCGGCAACTCGGAGCTCGCCACCGTGAGCGCACCCGGGTTCACCTCGCTGGCGCAGGTCATCAGGCTCGAGGGCGATCACGTGAGCCTGCAGGTGTTCTCGGGCACGCGCGGCATCCCCACCGACGCCGAGGTCCGCTTCCTCGCCCAGCAGCTGCGGACGCCCTACTCCGAGTCGCTCCTGGGCCGCGTGTTCGACGGCGGTGGCCGGCCGCGCGACGGCGGCCCCGTCCTCGCCGAGGAGCTGATCCCCATCGTCACTCCGCCGGTCAACCCGACGCGGCGCATCATCCCCCGCCACATGATCCGCACCGGGATCCCCATGATCGACGTGTTCAACAGCCTCGTCGAGTCGCAGAAGCTGCCCATCTTCTCTGTCGCCGGCGAGCCTTACAACCCCCTGCTGGCGCGCATCGCCCTCAACGCCGAGGTCGACCTCATCGTCCTCGGTGGCATGGGCCTCAAGTACGACGACTACCTCTACTTCCGCGACACCCTCGAGGGGCAGGGGGCGCTCTCGCGCGCCGTCCTCTACGTCCACACGGCCGCCGACCCGGTCGTGGAATGCCTCCTCGTCCCCGACACCTGCCTGACCGTGGCCGAGCGGTTCGCCCTCGAGGGCAGGCGTGTGCTGGTGCTCCTCACCGACATGAGCAACTTCGCCGATTCGCTCAAAGAAGTCGCCATCACGATGGAGCAGATCCCGTCGACGCGCGGCT
>JBAZPK010000252.1:0-3271 GCA_041648235.1 Thermoleophilia bacterium | reverse complement strand
TCACCGGGCGCCCCGGGCGACGAGAGGAGTGTTCACAGCGACATGACGGACAGGAAGCACAAGACGAGCGACGGCCGGCGGCGGACGGTGCCCCTGACGCACACCGCCGAGGCCGCGCCGGTGGCCGAGGTGCCCTCGGCCGAGGCGCCGGAGATCGCCGCCGAACCATCGGCGGCCGGCGCCGGCGGCGAGCGGAGAGGTGCCGGGAGCGAGCTCGCCGCCTTGGCGGCCGAGCGCGACGAGTACCTCGACCACCTTCGCCGCCTGCAGGCCGAGTTCGACAATTACCGCAAACGGGTGCAGCGTGATACCGAGCAGCTGCGTCTGCGCGCTGCCGAGACCGTCGTCGAGTCCTTGCTCCCGGTCATCGACAACATGAGCCGCGCCCTCGTGGCCGCCGATCGCCACGAGGAGGGCCAGCTGATCGCCGGCCTGCAGCTGGTGGCCGGCCAGCTGCGGGGCACGCTCGAAGGGCACGGCCTCGACGAGCTCGACGTCGAACCGGGCACGCTCTTCGACCCCACCTACCACGAGGCGGTGCTCACGCAGCCGTCCGACGAGTACGAGGAAGGCGCGGTGCTCCTGGTGCTCGAGCGTGGCTACCTGCTGCATGGCAGGCTGCTGCGCCCGGCCAAGGTCATCGTCGCGAGCTGAGATGAGCGATCTCTACCAGACACTCGGGGTCGCCAAGAACGCCTCGCAGGACGAGATCAAGAAGGCGTTCCGCAAGCTTGCGCGCGAGCATCATCCAGACAAGAACCCGGGCGACAAGGCCTCGGAGGAGAAGTTCAAGGAGGTCAGCCAGGCCTACGAGACCCTCTCCGACCCCGAGAAGCGCAAGCGGTACGACGAGCTCAGCCGTCTGGGCGCCTTCGGACCCGGTGGTGGTTTCCGGCCCGGCGCCGGCGGTCCCCAAGGGTTCGACCCCAGCATGTTCGGCCCGGGTGGCGCGCAGTTCGACGTGGGCGACCTGGGCGACCTCCTCGGCAATCTCTTCGGGGGCGGCGCCACCGCCGGCCGCGGCCGGCGCAGGGCGGCCGAGCGCGGCGCCGACCTCCAGGTCGACGTCACCGTCTCGTTCGACGATTCCTTGCACGGCGTGACCGTGCGCGTGCCGGTCGACAAGCCCGACACCTGCGAGGTGTGCCACGGCAGCGGCGCCCGGCCGGGGACGACGCCGAAGGTGTGCGCCGACTGCCAGGGCCGCGGCGTGATCGCCAAGAACCAGGGCTTCTTCGCGATGTCCCAGCCGTGCCTGCGCTGCCAGGGCAACGGCACGATCATCGAGCATCCGTGCGAGGCCTGCGGCGCCAGCGGCGTGCAGCACAGGACGCGTCGCTACGCGGTCAAGATCCCCGCCGGTGTCAAGGACGGGAGCCGCATCCGGATCAAGGGCAAGGGCGAGGCCGGCCTGCGCGGCGGGCCGTCCGGCGACCTCTTCGTGCGCGTCCGCGTCGAGGAGGACGAGCTGTTCGAACGGCGCGGCGACGACGTCGTGCTGCAGGTGCCGGTGACGGTCGCTGAGGCGGCCCTGGGCGTGAGCGTTCAGATCCCCACCCCGGGCGGCGGGCGCGTCTCGCTCAAGGTCCCGGCGGGCAGCCAGGACGGCCGCACCCTGCGCGTCAGGGGCAAGGGAGCACCACGTCTCAAGGGTGGCCAGGGCGACCTGCATGTCAAGCTGCGGGTCCAGGTCCCCGACAAGCTATCCAAGGAGCAGCGGCAGCTGTTCGAGAAGCTGGGCGCCACGCTCCCGGACCCGAGGGCTGCGGCGCTCGGTTGAGGCTGCAAGGCTGACGCATGCGACGCGACGACGACAGGCCCCTGTTCATGATCTCGGTGGCGGCCGAGCTGGCCGGCATGCATCCGCAGACGCTGCGCATGTACGAGCGTCGCGGGCTGCTCCGGCCGCAGCGCACGGCCAAGAACACGCGCCGGTACTCGGCCCTCGACGTCGAGCGCCTGCGCCGCATCCAGGAGCTCACCGAGATCGGCCTCAACCTCGCCGGCGTGGAGCGCGTCCTGGTCATGGAAGAGCAGCTGCGCGCCATGGCGGCCGAGGTCGAGCGGCTGCGGGCGCGGCTGGAGGAAGCGGCGCTGGTGATGCGCCGCGAGGTCGAGCGAGTCGAGCGCTCGCACCGGTTCGAGCTCGTCCCTGTGGCCCGGACGCAGATCGTGCCGCTGGGCCGTCGCCGCCGGCGCCTCTGAGCCCCCCTTCTCCGGCCACCACCACAGGACAGCGAGCGAGGCCAGGTACCACATGGACGTGAACAACTTCTCCGAGAGAGCCCGGGAGGCGCTGGAGACCGCGCAGGGCGTCGTGCGTCGCGGCCCGGGCAACGTGCTCGGCACCGAACACCTGCTGATCGGGGTGCTCAGCCTGCCCGGCGGCGTGGTGGAGCAGATCTTCAACGCTCTCAGCATCGACAAGGGCAGCGCGATGACGCGCGCCGACCAGTTGGCCCAGAACCAGCCTGTGGGCACCAGCGGCCCCGCGAGCCCGGCGGAGATGCTGTTCATGACGCCGCGTGCCAAGGCGGCCATCGACCTCGCCGTGCAGGAGGCGCAGAAGCTCGGGGACGAGTTCGTCGGCACGGAGCACCTCCTGCTCGGCATCTTCCTCGAGGGCGAGGGGCCGGGAAGCGCCATCCTCAGGGACGTCGGCATGACCGAAGACGGCCTGCGCCGGGCGCTCGCCCAGATGCGCGCCACGGGCACCGACTACGAGGCCGCGGCGACCGGCGAGAGCATGCTCAAGAAGTACACGCGCGACCTCACCGCCCAAGCGCGGGAGGGCAAGCTCGACCCCGTCATCGGGCGCGACGACGAGATCAAGCGCGTCATCCAGGTACTGAGTCGGCGCACCAAGAACAACCCGGTCCTGATCGGCGAGCCGGGTGTGGGCAAGACCGCCATCGCCGACGGGCTGGCGCAGAAGATCGTCAACGCGGACGTGCCGGAGATGCTGCGCGGCAAGCGCGTGCTCGCCCTGGACCTGGGCGCCATGGTCGCCGGGTCCAAGTACCGCGGTGAGTTTGAGGAGCGGCTCAAGGGCGCCCTCGACGAGATCCAGCGTTCCCGGGACGTGGTGCTGTTCATCGATGAGCTGCACACCGTGGTGGGCGCCGGCGCCGCCGAGGGCGCCATCGACGCGAGCAACATGATGAAGCCGATGCTGGCCCGGGGCGAGCTGCAGTGCGTCGGGGCGACGACGCTCGACGAGTACCGCGCCCACATCGAAAAGGACGCGGCTCTCGAGCGCCGCTTCCAGCCC
>JBAZPK010000251.1:0-3298 GCA_041648235.1 Thermoleophilia bacterium | reverse complement strand
CAGCGCGGCGGCCGGCCACGCGAGCCGCCGCCGGGCCGGGTGCACTCCCGCGGCCGCCACCACGACGCGGGCCGCCAGCAGCCCCAGGAGCGGCACGATCGGCAGCAGGTAGCGGTCGGCGAGCGCCGACCAGGTGCCCACGTAAGCGAAGTACACGAGCACGTAGGGCGCCGCGAGCAGGTCCGGGGGCAGGCGGCGCCACAGCGCCCAGGCGAGCCCGGCCACGGCGAGCGCCAGGAGCAGCACGCCGAGGCTGCCGGCGAGGTTGGTCTCGAGGTTGTACCAGAGCCCGTTGCCGGCGTTCTCGTAGCCTAGCCAGCCGCGCTCCTGGATGCGGCTCTGGCGGGCGAAGTCGTGAAGGAAGCGGGGCGCGTCGAGCACCACGAACGGTGAGCCGAGCCCGAAAGCGAGCAGCATGGGTGCGTACACACGCCCCGCGAGCAGGACCACCCATGAACGCGCCGTGCGCCCGCCGGCCGCGGCGCGGCGCGCCACCTCGGCGCGGCAGGCGTACACGCCGGCGACGCTCGCCGGCAGCCCCAGCAAGCCGAGGTTGTACTTGGTGGACGTGGCCAGCCCGGCCGCCACCGCGCCGGCCACGAGCCAGCGCCGCCCGCGGCCGCGGGCGGCCTCGAGCAGGAGCCACAGCGCCGCCAGGGAGAAGGCCGTGGCGGCCACGTCCGTGACGGCCATGTGCGAGTAGGCGACGTGAAGCGGGGTGACGGCCAGGAACAGGGCGGCGAGCAGGCCGGCCGGGCGCCCGTAGGCCGCCCGGCCGAGACGGTACAGGAGGTACACGGAGGCCGTCCCCAGAGCCACCGACAGCAGCCGTGCGAGCAGGAAGTACGGCCCCGGGTCGACGACGAACGAGCTCTGGGCGAGCGGGTTCGCGCCTCGCAGCGCCCACAGCACCGGCGTCGCCACGACGTAGAGCCCGCCGACGAGGTAGAAGAACAGCGAGGGATAGTAGAAGAACCTCGGGTCGAGGTGCCCGCGGGCCACGGCGAAGGCCTTGGGCAGCACCGTGCTCTCGTCGACGTTGACGAAGCTGTAGGGAAGCCCCCAGGCGACGCCCTTCAGCCGCAGGGCGAGGGCAAGGGCGAGCACCGCGAGGAGCAGCGCGGTCGCCCGCTGGAGCGGCCACCGGGGGCGCGGCAGGCCGCCCGCGGCCGGGCTCACTCCTCTCCCGCGGCAAGCTCCACGGTCGCGGCGCCGTTGGCGGCTTCACGGAAGCAGCTCACGGCGCCGGTGTGGCAGGCCGGGCCCGCGGGCACCACGGCGAGCAGGACGGTGTCGTGGTCGCAGTCGAGGCTCGCCCTGACCACGCGCTGCACGTTGCCGCTGGTGCCGCCCTTGTGCCAGAGCTCGCGCCGGCTGCGGCTCCAGAAGTGCGCCTCGCCGGTGGCCAGCGTGGCAGCCATGGCCTCGGCGTCGGCGTAAGCCACCATGAGCACCTCGCCGCCGGCGGCGTCTTGCACGACGCACGGCACGAGGCCGTCGGCGTTGTAGCGCACGAGGTCGAGGAACGCTTGTTGTTCGATCGGTCCGCCCTCCGGGACGAGCCGGCCTTCCGGCCGGGTGCTAGCCGAGGAATTCCTTCATGATCGCCACGCCGGCGCTGGTGCCCACGCGGACGGCGCCGGCGTTGATCATCAGCTCGACGTCGTGCAGGGTACGGATGCCCCCCGAGGCCTTGACGCCGATGTGCTCGTCGAGGCAGTCACGCAGCAGCTCGACGTCCCTCACCGTGGCCCCCTGAGGGCCAAAGCCGGTGGAGGTCTTCACGAAGTCGACCCCGGCCTGCTGGCAGATCAGGCAAGCCATCTTCTTCATCTGGACGGTGAGGTAGCAGGTCTCGATGATCGCTTTGACGACCACCTGGCCGCGCCCGCTGTTGATGGCCTTGAGGCGCACAGCGCGGACGACGCTCGCCAGCTCGTCGCGCACGAGGCCGAAATCACCCGACAGCAGCGCCGGCACGTTGATGACCACGTCGACCTCGTCGGCCCCCCTGGCCACCGCGTCCTCGGCCGCGACCACCTTGGTGTGCGCGGCGTCGGCACCGAAGGGGAAGGAGATCACCGAGCAGACCTTGACGTCGGCGCGGCGCAAGAGGCCGTCCGCCAAGGGGATGAAATGCGGGAAGACGCAGACGGCGGCGAAGTGGTACTTCGCCGCCTCCCGGCACAGACGCTCGACGTCGGCCGAGACGGTGTCCGGCTTCAGCAGCGTGTGATCGATGGTCTTGGCCAGTTCGTCGGCGTGCACGAGCGTGGTCCTTCAGACGGGAGACGACAGGGGCGGCTCGAACGCTCCGAGTATAACAAAGCCGGCGTCAGAGGAGCCGGTCGACGTACCTGTCGTCGCGCCGCCAGCGTTTGCGCACCTTGACGCGCAGATCGAGGTACACCTGCACCCCGAGGATGGACTCGATCTCGTGCCGGGCGCCGCTCCCGACCGCCTTGACCACGCGGCCCCCCTTGCCGACCATGATGCCCTTCTGCGACTCCGTCTCGACGATCAGCGTGGCCTCGATCTCCACCAGCGGGCGGTCGTTGCGCTCCACGATCGAGGTCACCTCGACGGCCACGGCGTGCGGGACCTCGTCGCGCGTGAGGCGCAGCGCCTGCTCGCGCACCAGCTCGGCGACCAGGAGCTCGAGCGGCTGATCGCTGTGCTGACCCTGGGGGAAGTACTCGGGGCCCGGCGGCATCGCCGCCGCGAGCCGCGCCAGGATCTCACCGAGGCCGTCGCCGCGGAGCGCCGAGGCGGCGAGGACCTCACGGCCGCCGGCCAACGCCCGCGCCTCCTCGAGGCGGGCGCCGAGCCGGGGGCCGTCCACGAGGTCGACCTTGTTGAGCACGACGAGCGCCGGCAGCTCGGCGCCGGCGACCGCCTGGACGACGTAGCGGTCGCCGGCCCCGAACTGCTCCGTGGCGTTGAGCAGCACGAGGGCGGCGTCGACCTCGCCGAGCGCGTCGTCGACGGCCGTCTGCATGCGCCGGGTGAGCGAGTCGAAGGGCTTCTGGAAGCCCGGCAGGTCGAGCAGCACCACCTGGCAGCCCTCGCGGTTGACCACCCCGGTGATGCGGCGCCGGGTGGTCTGCGGGTGGTCGCTGACGATGCTGACCTTGTGCCCCACGAGGGCGTTGACGAGCGTCGACTTGCCCACGTTGGGCCGCCCGAAGACGGCGACGAAGCCGGAGCGGAAGCCGGCGCTCATGGGCCGGCCTTCGGGGCCGGCTCGGCCGGGCGCGGCGCCGGGCCCGGCTTGCCCGGCTGCGACGCCGAGCCCGAC
>JBAZPK010000250.1:0-3322 GCA_041648235.1 Thermoleophilia bacterium | reverse complement strand
CGGCCTCCCGCGAAGACGCCTGCGGTGGTGCCGCGGCGCCGCGGCCGGCGGCGAGGGCCGCGGCCACGCGCTCGAGGCGCAGCAGGCGCGAGGCCTTGACCAGCACGGCGCTGCCGGCGGGGACGATTTCGGGCAGCGCCGCGAGGCAGGCTTCGACCGTGGCGAACCAGCGCTCGCCGGGCGCGCCGCTGAGGTAGTCGCGGGCCAGGGCGCCGACGGCGACGACCCGCACCCCGGAGGCGGCGCAGTGCGCCCCGACGGCGCGGTGGTAGGCTTCGGCGCCGGGGCCAAGCTCGAGCATGTCGCCGAGCACGGCCACGGCGGGACGGCCGCCGGCGAGGCTCACGAGGTGGTCGACGGCGGCCGTCATGGCGGCGGGATTGGCGTTGTAGGCGTCGTTGAGCAGCAGGCCGCCGCCGGGCAGCGCCGAGACGGCCCCGCGCAGGTCGCTGAACGCCACCTGCGCGGCGCCCTCCCGAGCCTCGTCGAGGCGGTAACCGAGCTCCATGAACGCCGCCACGGCGGCCAGGGCGTCCTGCAGGTAGTGGCCGCCGGTGAAGCTGAAGTCGAGGGTGCCGCGGTGCCCGAAGGCGTCGATCAGCGCGTGCGTGGCGCCGCCGCGGCGCTCCGCCTCGACGACGTGGACGTCGGCCCGCGGCCCCCCGAAGGTGACCACGCGGCCGCGGAAGCGGTGCACGTGGCGTTCGAGGAGAGGCTCGTCGGCAGGCACCACGGCGGTGCCGCCGTCCAGCTCCTCGACGAGCTCAGCCTTGGCCGCGGCCACGTCGTCGACCGTGCCGACGAGCTCGAGGTGGACCGGCGCGACGTTGGTGATCACGCCGACATCGGGCAGCGCGACGCGCGCCAGCTCGCGGATCTGCCCGGGGCCGCGCATGGCCATCTCCACGACCGCGACCGCGGTGCTCGGCTCGATACCGAGGAGCGTGAGCGGCACGCCGACCTCGTTGTTCAG
This sequence comes from Thermoleophilia bacterium, assembly GCA_041648235.1. Lineage (GTDB taxonomy): Bacteria > Actinomycetota > Thermoleophilia > UBA2241 > UBA2241 > CAIXSE01. The sequence continues at coordinate 2,349 of JBAZPK010000250.1, read as the reverse complement.
GTTGCCGGCCGTGGCCACGGTGCGGGCCAGCGGCCGCAGCAGGGCGGCCAGGATGTCCTTGGTGGAGGTCTTGCCGGCGCTGCCGGTGATGGCCACGACCTTGACACCGCTGCGGCGACGCACGGCGGTGGCGAGGCTCTGCAGCGCGGCCAGCCCGTCGGCGACGACGATGCGCGGCGCCCGGGGGGCGAGCGCCGCGGCCGTGGACGGGCCGACGACCACGGCCGTGGCGCCCGCGGCAAGGGCCTGGCCGGCGAAGGCGTCACCGTCGTAGCTGGGCCCGCGAAGCCCGACGAAGAGCTCGCCGGGGCGCAGCGCCCGCGTGTCGGTGCTCACCCCGGCGACCACGGCCGCCGGGTCGGCGCCTTCCAGGCGGCCGCCGCAGGCGGCCGCCACATCGGCGAGGGTCAGGGGCAGCACGGGCTCACCCCTCCCCCTGACGCCCGGCCAGCAACTCTTCGGCCACGGCACGGTCGTCGAACGGGATAACGTGGTCGCCGATCTTCTGCCCCTGCTCGTGCCCCTTGCCGGCGATCACCACGCTGTCGCCGGCCTGGGCCTCTTCGAAGGCGAGGCGGATCGCGGCGCGGCGCTCGGGCTCGACGGTGACCCGCTGCCGGCGCCCCTCCGGCACGCCGGCGACGACCTCGGCGATGATCGCCAGAGGGTCCTCGCTGCGCGGGTTGTCGGAGGTGACGTAGGCGCGGTCGGCGAGCTCTGCCCCGATCGCCCCCATGAGCGGGCGCTTGCCGCGGTCGCGGTCGCCGCCGCAGCCGAACACGACCAGCACCCGCCCGCCGGTGACGGCGCGCGCGGCCCGCAGCGCGTTCTCGAGCGAGTCGGGGGTGTGGGAGTAGTCGATCACCACCGCGAAGGGTTGGCCCGCGCGCACGGCCTGGAAGCGCCCCGGCACGCCCTCGGTGACGGCGAGGCCGCGCTGCACCGCCTCGAGCGGCAGGCGCAGGGCGAGAGCCGTGGTCGCCGCGGCCAGGGCGTTCTCGATGTTGAAACGTGCCGCGAGGCGCAACTCCACCCGCGCCTCGACGCCGCGGCGCGGCACCACGAGGGTGAACCCCGAGGAGTCGGCGCCGAGGCGCAGGTCGCGAGCCTCCGCGTCGGCGGGCTCGCCGGGCCCGGCCGGGCCGTCGACGACGGCGAAGGTCCAGAGGCCGTCGCCGTAGGCCGGCCGGCAGTCCGCGGCCAGCCGGTGGCCGTACTCGTCCCCGGCGTTCACGACCGCCACGGCGTGACCGTTGCGGCCCTCGTCGGGCAGGAAGAGGCAGCGCTTGGCGGCGAAGTACTCGTCGAGGCCGGCGTGGTAGTCCAGGTGGTCGCGGGTGAGGTTGGTGAACACCGCGGCGCCGAAGTCGATGCCGGCGGCGCGCTCCTGGGCCAGGGCGTGAGACGACACCTCGAGCGCGCAGGCGCGATCGCCGGCGGCGACCATCTCGCGGAACATGCGCTGCAGGTCGAGCGACTCGGCGGTCGTCAGCCGGACGGGGTTGTCGCGCCCGCCGATGCGGTTGACCACCGTGCCGAGCAGGCCGGCCGGTTCGCCGGCGGCGGCGAAGATGCCGGCAACGAGGTGCGCCGTCGTAGTCTTACCGTTGGTGCCGGTGACGCCCACGACGCGCAGCTCGCGCGAGGGGTGGCCGTACCAGCGGGCCGCCATCAGCGCCATCGCCCCGCGCACCGAGGGTACGATCACCTGCGGCAGCGGCTGCCCGGTGGTGCGCTCACAGACCAGAGCCGCGGCGCCGGCGGCGGCAGCCTGCGCGGCAAAGACGTGACCGTCGAAGCGCTGCCCGGGCACGCAAAAGAAAAGCGTGCCGTCGGCGACGTCACGCGTGTGGTAGGCAAGGCCACGAATGGCGGTTGACGGGTCGCCGCGCACCGTGGCGCCGGTGACCCCCTCGGCCAGCTCAGCAAGCTTCATCACCGCGGATTCTATCAAACCGCCTGCTCCCCTCCACCCGCCGGCGCCGAGCCGCTGCGGCGGCCGGCCCGCCGCGTCACGGTGCGATCTCCAGATGCCGCAGGGCGAAGAGCATGATCTCCCGCACGGCCGGGGCGGCGATGTCGCCGCCGTAGATGGACGTGTGCGGCTCGTCGACGGCCACCATCACCACCAGCCGAGGGTGATCGGCGGGCACCATGCCGATGAACGAGGCCACGTAGTTGCTCGTCGAGTACCCACCCCCGCCCGGGAGCGGCTTCTCGGCGGTGCCGGTCTTGCCGGCCACCTCGTAGCCGGGGATCTGCGCCTTCGTGCCGGTCCCCTCTGCAACGGCGGTGGCCAGCATGGAGCGAACCTCGCGCGCCACGCGAGCCGGGATCACGCGGTGTTCT
>JBAZPK010000249.1:0-3334 GCA_041648235.1 Thermoleophilia bacterium | reverse complement strand
CGAGGCCAAGGTCCACGTGCTCACGCACGCCCTGCACTACGGCTCGGGCGTCTTTGAGGGTATCCGCTGCTACAGCACCCCCAAGGGGCCCGCGGTCTTTCGCCTGACCGAGCACCTCGAGCGCCTCGTGCGCTCGGCGAAGCTCTACTACATGCCGGTGCCGTACTCGGTCGAGGAGCTGTACGACGCCACGTTCGCGACGCTCTCGGCCAACGACCTCGATGCTTGCTATATCCGCCCGCTGGTCTTCCGCGGCTACGGCGAGATGGGCCTGTTCCCGCTCAAGGCGCCAGTCGAGGTCATCATCGCCGCCTGGCCCTGGGGCGCGTACCTGGGCGAAGAGGGCATCAAGCACGGCATTCGCGCCAAGATCTCGAGCATCCAGTCGCTCGACCACATGTCCCTCGCGCGGGCGGCCAAGGCGAGCGGGCAGTACCTCAACAGCATCCTCGCCAAGGTCGAGGCGACCAACGCCGGCTACGACGAGGCGATCATGCTCGCCGAGCACGGCCACGTGGCCGAGGGCTCGGGCGAGAACGTCTTCGTCGTGCGCGGCGGCGTTCTCATGACGCCGCCGCCCAGCGACGGCGTGCTGGAGGGCATCACCCGCGACAGCGTCCTCAAGATGGCGGCAGCCATGGGTATCCCCTGTCAGGAGCGCACCCTGACGCGCAGCGATCTCGTGATCGCCGACGAGCTCTTCTACTCGGGCACCGCGGCCGAGATCGTGCCCATCCGCGAGGTCGACGACCATGCCATCGGCGAGCCCGGCCCCATCACGCGGCGCATCCAGGAGAAGTTCCGTGCCGTCGTCGAGGGCCGCGACGAGGAGTTCGCGCACTTCATGGAGTACGCGAGGGGCTGACGAGCAGGGAGCTGGCGCCGGCGGCTGTGACCAGCCGGCGTCCGCAGCCTGGCCGGGGGAGGACCCGATGACCGAGCCACTGGTACAGCTCTACGACACCACCCTGCGTGACGGCATGCAGCAGGAGGGCATGTCGGTCTCGGTCGAAGAAAAGGTGCGCATCGCCCACAAGCTGGACGAGCTCGGCATCCACTTCATCGAGGGCGGCTTCCCGGCCTCCAACCCCAAAGAGGTGGAGTTCTTCCGCCGCATGGAGCGTGAGCACCTGCGCGGCGCCGAGCTGGTGGCCTTCGGCATGACGCGGCGCAAGGGCGTCGCCGCCGCGGCCGACGAGAACCTGCGCGTCTTGGCCGAGGTGTTCACGCCCACGGTCGCCATCGTCGGCAAGACCTGGGGCCTGCACCTCAGCAAGGTGCTGCGCGTGAGCCGGGAAGAGAACCTGCGCATCATCGACGAGTCGGTACGCTTCCTCGTGGAGCAGGGCAAGCGCGTCGTGTACGACGCCGAGCACTTCTTCGACGCCTGGCGTGACGACGCCGCCTACGCCCGGCGCTGCGCCGCCGCCGCCGCCGACGCCGGGGCGGCCGTGATCTGCCTCTGCGACACCAACGGGGCGAGCCTGCCGGGGTTCGTCGCCGGCGTGACCGGCGAGATCGCCGCCTGCCTGCCCGTCGCCGTGGGTGTGCACATCCACAACGACAGCGACTGCGCCGTGGCCGCCAGCCTCATGGCCGTGGACGCCGGCGCCCGCCACGTGCAGGGCACCATGAACGGCTACGGCGAACGCTGTGGCAACGCCAACCTCGTCAGCGTCATCCCGGCGCTGCAGCTCAAGATGGGCCTGCCGGTGCTGGCGGCCGAGCAGCTCGAGCGTTTGAGCGAGACGGCCCACTTCGTGGCCGACATCTGCAACGTCGCCATCTGGGCCCACGAGCCCTACGTGGGCAAGGCGGCCTTCGCGCACAAGGGTGGTCTGCACGTGGCGGCCGTCGAGCATGCGCCGCAGACCTTCGAGCACATCGACCCGGCCGCCGTCGGCAACGAGCAGCGCATCCTCGTGAGCGAGCTCTCGGGCAAGGGCGCGGTGCTACGCCGCGCCCACGACATCGGCCTCGAGCTGGCGGCCGACGACGCGCGCGTCGGGGCGCTACTCAAGCGCCTCAAGGACCGCGAGCACCACGGCTACCACTACGAGGCCGCCGACGCCAGCTTCGACCTCCTGCTCCGCGAGGAGCTGGCGCCGCACGAGCCGCTGTTCCGCCTCGAGAGCTTCCGCGTGATCGTCGAGAAGCGCGAGGACGGCAAGGCAGTTGTGGAGGCGACGCTCAAGGTGCACGTGGGCGGCGAGCGCGTGATCAGCACGGCCGAGGGCAACGGTCCCGTCAACGCCCTCGATACCGCCCTGCGCCAGGCCATCGTGAGCAAGTACCCGCACCTTGCCGAGATCGAGCTGGTGAACTACAAGGTGCGCATCCTCGACGAGAACAAGGGCACCGGCGCCGTCACCCGGGTGCTGCTCGATGCCAGCGACGGCGAGGACGTGTGGGGCAGCATCGGCGTGAGCGAGAACGTCGTCGAGGCGAGCTGGGAGGCCCTGGTGGACTCGATCGAGTACGGCATGGTGAGGAGCCAAGGGCGGTGAGCGGCCGCGACGAGCCGGGCCCGGCGGCCGCCGGAGAGCCCGGAGAAGAGCGGTCGGCCGGCGGACCGGACGAGGCGCCCCCGGCCGGCGCCCGCGGGCGCGTCGCCGTGGGCGGCGAGGAGCGGCACTGCCGCTTCGCCGGAGAGGCCGTCGAGCTGCTCGACCGGCCGGCCTGGGAACCGGGGGTGGCCGTCACCGGCGAGGCGGCGCTCGCGGATTGCCGCCTGCTCGCCCCGGTACTGCCCGGCAAGATCGTCGCCGTCGGCCTCAACTATCGTGCCCACGCCGCCGAGTTCGACCAGGACGTGCACGACGAGCCCATCCTCTTCCTGAAGCCGCGCACGGCCGTGATCGGGCCGGGGGAGAGCATCGTACGCCCGGCGCGCAGCCACCGCGTCGACTACGAGGCCGAGCTGGCGCTGCTCGTCGGCCGGCGCTGCAAGGGCGTCTCGCCGGCAGAGGCCGCCGACTACGTCGCCGGCTACACCTGCGGCAACGACGTCACGGCCCGCGACCTGCAGAAGGTCGACGGCCAGTGGACGCGCGCCAAAGGCTACGATACCTTCGCCCCGCTGGGGCCGTGGATCGTGACCGGGGCGCCGTCGCCGGGGGCGCGCGTGAGCGCGCGCATCGACGGCGTCGAGGTGCAGCACGGCCTGGTCGGCGACATGCTCATGCCGCCGCTCGAGCTGCTAGCCTTCGTCAGCCCTCGCATACCGTTGGGCTAATCCATCCGAGGCAGCTGCAAGACTCGGCTCATGCCGAGGAGCAGCGCAGCGAAGGTGAGATGCCCCAGGTCTGAACACGCGCGTTCGCGGGTGAAGCTC
>JBAZPK010000248.1:0-3354 GCA_041648235.1 Thermoleophilia bacterium | reverse complement strand
CGGCGGCGCGGCCGTGGCGCCGGCGGCCGCCGGACCGGCGAGCATCAGCGAGATGGCGAACAGGAGGGTCAGCCTGCGGGTGATCTTGAGCATGCGGCGCCTTTCGCGAGCGGGGTCCGTCGCCGAGTGTACCCGGTTCATCGGCAGCGTACCTGCGGGGCTTGACTCCACACCCCTGGTCGGCGGGCGTGAGGCGAGGTTACCGGCGCCTCCCGCCGGGGTAGGACGCAGCCGTCATGTGCTGACCGCCCGACGAGTTCGGGAGCATCCTGGAGGGGACGATGGCCACCATCTCACTCACCGCGGAGGAGCTGCAGGGCCGCGAGCTGCTCGACGAGACCGGGCGCGACATCGGCGCCATCACCGACCTGTACGTGGACGAAGATGGCCGGCCGCATTGGCTGCTCGTCGACACCGGCTTCTTCCCCGGCTTCTTCAGCGTGATCCCGGTGACCGATGTGCTCGTCACCGACCGGGGCCTCGAGGTCCACTACGCGATGGAGAAGCTCACCGGCGCGCCCAACAACATGAAGGACCGCGACTACGCCATGCATCGCGAGGGCCTGCTGTACGACTACTACCGGCTCGAGGCGCCTGAGTCCGTGGCCGACGCCGTCCGCCACGGCCCCGGCGATGCGGTCCTCCAGCCGCCCAGCGCGTTGTGCCGCTTCTCGACCCTTTCGTGCGAGAACAAGCCGGTGCAGTACGACGCGGAGTGACGCCGGCTCGCCGAACGCGCCGGCAGGGTAAGCTTGCCCGGTCGGGAATCGAACGTTCAGTCAGGCGGCGGCGCGGGGAAGCTCGCGGCCGGAGCCCGGGAGGTGCGGCCGTGAAGCGTGAGGAGTGGGCGCGCATCAGGCGCCGCGAGATGCTGGCCGCGTACTACCAGGTGCTCAAGGATGAGGGCCTGCAGGGCGCGTCGATCGCCAAGATCGCGAAGCGGATCGACGCGCCGCCCAGCCTGCTCATCCACTATTTCGGCACCAAGGAGCAGATGACCATCGAGCTGGTGGACTATCTGCTCGACGAGTACCGGCAAGGGTACGGCGACCGGCTGGCCGCCATCGCCGACCCTCTCGAGCGCCTGCACGCCATCCTCACGACGTTTCTGGACCCGGTGTATCACCAGCTCCTCGACGACAGCGTCTTCTACGCCTGCTTCTACCTCAGCCTGCGTCACCCGGCGGTGAGGCGGCGGTTCGCGACCTTGTACGAGGCGTCGCTGGAGCTCGTCGAGACCACGCTGGAGGAGTGCATGAAGTCTGGGGCCCTGCCCCAGGACGACGCCCACGAGCTGGCCGTGGCCATCAACGCGCTCGAACAGGGGTACGCCTTCCTCATCGGGGGCGGCGCCGACGAAGCGGCCAAGGCCGAGATCGGCGGCGCGCTGCGCAAGCGCGCCCTGCGGCTCCTCGGCCTGCCGGGGTGAAGCCCGGCGCCGGGCCGAGCGGCAGGGCTCGGGCGCGGCCTTGGCCGCCGGCCGCGGCCAGCCGTCATGGTCAGTTCAGGCCGAAGCGGTGCATGTCGCCCTCGTCGGCCCCGAAGTAGTGGGCCGTCTCGTGCAGCACCGTGATGCGGATCTGCTCCGCGAGGTCGTCCTGGTCCTCCGCGTCGCGCTCGAGGTTGCGCTGGAAGAGATGGATGAGCCCGGTCTCCGGCCCCCCGCCGAGCACTGACTGATCGGGCATGGCGATGCCGTGGAAGAGGCCCAGGGTGCGCGGGTCGAGGCCCTCGAGGACGAGGGCTTCCGAGGGCCGGTCCTCCACGAAGATGGGCACGTTCTGCAGGCGCGCGAGGATCTCGGCCGGCAGCTCGTCGAGGGCGCGGGCGGCGACCCGCTCGAACTCCGCCGGGCTCATGAGCGGCTCGCGGTCGTCGTTACCCGCGTCCAGGCGCAGCACGGCGAGCCACTCCTTGACCATGCAGCGGCGATCGCCCTTCTCCTCACAGGCGATGCCGAGCAGGTGGCGGGCATCGGCCTCGTCGAGCGGGTCGAGCTCGGGGCCGGCGAGCAGCTCGCGCAGCAGGCGCGCGGCCTCGCCGGGCTCCTCGTAGGCAAGGTAGACCTCGGCCGAGCCGAGCCAGGGCTCCGGGTCGTCCGGGTCGGCCTCGCTCCAGCGGCGGTAGGCGGCGAGGGCGGCCTCCGGGTCGTCCTCGGCCAGCGCCAGCTCGGCCTCGACCTCCATCACGGCAGGGTCGCCGGCGGCGGCGGCCTGAGCGCTCGCGAGCGCCTGCGCCGCGGCCTCCAGTTCGCCGTCCTCGATCGCTTCCCAAGCCTCGTCAAGGTCCCGCTGCACCGCGGGATCGAGCTGTGCGTCATCGTCCATACGGTCCACTATAGCGCGGCGGGGCGGCGGCACGTCTACCGGGCGTGGCCGCCCGAGGATCGCGGGCCGCGAATGGCCGCCGCCGCGTCGCTCTGGTATACAGAGGAGCGTGGATCATCCCACCGTACGACCCGACAAGCCGCTCACCGCCGGCACGGCGCGCGAGCACGCTGCGGTCGCCGGCGCGGCCGCCCCCTGGCGCGCCCCGGCGCGAACAGGGGCGCCCGACCGGCCGCTGTTCCTCGGCGTCGACCTCGGCAAGGTCACCACCTCCGTCGCCCTGGGTGAGGTGGCCGCGGGCGGCGAGCTGCGCGTGCTCGAGACACGCGCCACGCGCCACCGCGGCGAACCGCTCGGGCCGTTCTTCGAGCTCTACGCGCAGATCGATGCCGGGCGCCTCGCCGGGGTCGTCGCCACGGGCATCTACGGCGACCGCCTCGGCGCGCCCGTGCTCGGCGGCCTGCCGGAGGAGATCGCCCAGGAGCAGGCCGCCGCCTGGCTGTGCCCGGACGGCCCGCTCAACGTCGTACGGGTCGGCGGCGGCGGGTACGCGGTGCTCACGCGGGACGCCCGCGGCCGGGTCAGGTACGAGGCCAACGAGCGCTGCTCCGCCGGCACCGGCGAGACGGTGGAGGGCCTGTGCTCGCGCCTGGGGCGTTCACTCACCGAGGCCGTCGAGCTGGCCGAAGCGAGCCCCGACGGGGTGGCCGTCACGAGCCGCTGCGCCGTGTTCGCCAAGAGTGAGCTCACTCACTTCGCCAATCAGGGCGAGCCTCACGGGCGGATCTTCAGGGGCCTCTTCGTGGGCGTCGCCCGTAATGTCCACAGCCTCTACGACAAGAGCAAGGTCGACGGCCCTGTCGTGCTGATCGGCCACGGGGCGCGGGTGGCGCCGATCGCCGAGGGGTTCGCGGCGTTGTGCGAGCAGCCGGTGGAGGTGGCAGAGCAGGCCGGCCTCTTCGAGGCGCTGGGCGCGCTGCGATTCGCGGCGCGCGGAGCTGTCGCGGCGGGCGCGGGCGCCGCCGGC
>JBAZPK010000247.1:0-3381 GCA_041648235.1 Thermoleophilia bacterium | reverse complement strand
GTCGAGCTTCACCCGCGAACGCGCGTGTTCAGACCTGGGGCATCTCACCTTCGCTGCGCTGCTCCTCGGCATGAGCCGAGTCTTGCAGCTGCCTCGGATGGATTAGCCCAACGGTATGCGAGGGCTGCCTCACGCAGCTACGCGACGCCACCCGAGAGACGGCCACGCTCATCGTCAGGAGCGGCAACTACGGTCTCTACATCGACCAGGTGGAGAGCCCGTACGTGCTGCGGATCAGCCACTGGGTGGGCCGGCGCGTGCCGCTCGAGGGTACGGCCACCGGCGCCGCTTTTGCGGAGCGCTCCCAGGCGCACCTGGCGCGCGACGCCGTGGAGCAGGGCGTGACCTCCATCGCTTGCGCACTCGACGTCGTGGAGCAGGATGCCGCGATCAGCATCCTGGCGCCGAGCTGGCGCCTGCGGGAGTTCGGCGAGGAGAGGGCGCAGCGCATGGTGGAGGCCATCGCCCAGAAGATCGGCCTGCGAGCGCGGCAGCGCTGAGGCATTCGAGCGGCCCGCCCTTGCGCGAGCCCTGCGCCCCCGCGCCGGGGCAGCGCCCCTATCGTGCCGCCGGCCGCCCTAGCGAGGCCAAGCGCTCTAGGAAGAAGTCGATCTCCTCCCTCGTGCCGATGGTGACCCGCGCCCATCCGGGGCAGCCCAGCTTGTTGCCGTCACGGACGATGGCGCCGAGCTGCATGAGAGCATCGCAGACCTGTTCCTGAGGGGGGCAAAGATCGTTGATGTCGACGAGCATGAAGTTGGCCTCCGTCGGCACCGTGGCGCGGCCTGTGGCGGCGAGCTCGCCGGTCATGTAGTCGCGCAGGTCGGCATTGGACCTTCGCCGTTCCAGCACCCGCTCGTCGTGCTTGAGCGCCTCCACTGCGGCCACCTGCGCCAGCCTGCTGGTGTTGAACGGCTGGCGCACCTTGTCCAGCGCGCTCTTGAGCGGCTCCGGGCAGAGCCCGTACCCGATGCGCAGGCCGGCCAGCCCGTACACCTTGGAGAAGGTGCGAAGGATGCAGACGTTGGGGCGCCCGGCCTGCAGCCGCAACGTGCCCTGCGAGTCGGGCGCCGTGACACACTCGTTGTAGGCCTCGTCGAGCACCACGAGGACATCTTCAGGCACGGCGTCCACGAACGCGGCGATCTCGGACGCCGGCAGGTAATTGCCCGTCGGGTTGTTGGGGTTACACACGATGATCATCTTGGTGCGCGGGCTCACCGCGGCGGCCATCGCCGCCAGGTCGTGGCCGAAGTCCGGCAGCACCGGCACGGCCACCGCGCTCGCCTCACGAAGTCTGCAGACGTCGCCGTAGACGACGAAGGACGGGTCGGCGAAAACGACCTCGTCGCCGCGCTCGAGCAGGGCTTCGCCGAGCAGCATCAGGAGCTCGCAGGAGCCGTTGCCCACCGCGACTTCCTCGACCGGTCGCTGATAGCGCGTGGCAAGGGCTTCGCGCAAGTCGACGGCGTCGCCGTCGGGATACCGGTTGAGTCCGTCGAGCGCCGCGACGATCGCCGCCTTGACCTCCGGGAACGGCGGCAGCGGCATCTCGTTCGAGGCCAGCTTGACCACCGACTCGAGCCCGTAGCGCCGCATGACGTGCTCGATCGACGTGCCCGGAGAGTACGGGACGATCTTCTCAATGGCGGGGTTGAACCTCATGGACCGGCTCCTTGATGAGGACGACGACCTGCTCTGGCGCGCCCGCCAAGGCGCGCCGACGCTCCTCGGCGGGAGCGCGGCTTCGCCGCGTGAGGCAGCGACGGCCGGGGCTCGCTACGCGGCCTCCGGCGCCTCATCGTAGCCCAGCAGCCCGCGAACGCCCAACATCGATGGCCGCCAACGCACCGGCGGCCGCGAAGCACGGGGCCGATCAGGCGGCGACATCAGGTGAGCAGCCTCTCGGCCAGGCGCTCTGAGAACACCGTCTGGAGCACGAGGTCGCGTACCGCGATCCGCTCGTCGCGGCCGTGGACGCGAGGCGCGATCATGGGGCCGGTCTCGACGGCGAAGGGCGTGAAACCGTAGGCCACGGCCTCAGGAAACGCCGCCCGAAAATGGGCCGAATCGGTGAAGCCCGAGGAGTGCTCGCAGATGACGTCGGCGTCGGGGATCAGACCCGCCATCGTCGCCGCGACGGCGTCCCGAAGCGCCGACTCCGCCGGCGACTCGTTGCTCGCGACACAATTCAGGAGCTCCAGCTCCCAGTCGGCGTCCACGCCATCCAACGCCCGCGCGACCTCCCTGCGCAGGTCCTCCTCCGACTGGCCGGGCAGCAGACGGCAATCGACGATGACCTCGGCGTGAGACGGGATGACGTTCACGGCGGCGTCGCCGGCGCGCACGTTCGTCGTCGCGAACGTGAGGCCGAGGAGCGGTTCGATGTTCCGGGCGAGGTCGTGATCGAGCGCGGCCAGCTCCATCACGGCGGACCGCGCCGTCGCGGGGTCCTTCAAGCGGCCGCGAAGCCCCGGGTCGGCGACGACCCGATCGATGAACGCTGCCGGCACATGGCTCGGCAGCACCTCCGGCTCGTACTCCTCTATCGCCGTGACGATCCGCGCCAGGGCGCAGGCGACGCTCCGCCCATGCTGCGGCATCGAGCCGTGGCCGCCGTTACCGCGGACCACGATCCTGCAGCCGGCGTAGCCCTTCTCGCCGGCGTGGATCGAGTAGACCCGCCGGCCGCCGGCCTCGAACATCTCGCAGCCGCCCTCGTTGATGACGAAGTCGCCTTGCACGAGGCCCGGGTGATGCTCCACGATCCACCTGGCGCCGCTGTGGTCGCCTGTCTCCTCGTCGGCCACGGCGACAAAGACGAGGTCGCCGCGCAGCGTTTCGCCGGCGGCCGCGCGGCGCGCCAGCCGGACCAGAGCCACGGCCTGCGCCGCCACCTGGTTCTTCATGTCGAGGGCGCCGCGTCCCCACACGTAGCCGTCCTTCACGACCCCCACGAACGGCGGCTCCGTCCAATCGTCCGGGTCCGCGGGGACGACGTCCGTGTGCCCCAGCATGACCAGCGTCTGGCCGCCACCTGACCCTGCGAGCCTGACGACGCAATTCACAAGTTCCGGACTCTCGCCGACGAGCGTCACGGAGAGGCCGTTGCCGGCGAAGTAGCCCTGCAGCACGTCGACCGCAGATCGCACGTCGCCCGGCGGATTGCTGGTGTCGGCCCGCAGCAATCGCGAGAGCAGGCCGACGACCTCGGCCTCAAGCTCGGCGTGCTCCCCCTCGGTAAGCCCCCACTGCTCCCTCACCCCCGCCCCCCGTGCACACCCTCGAGCGAGGGCGTGTCGGCGAGCAGCTTCTTCGTGTAGGCGTGCTGGGGGTCGTCGAGGACCGCCGCGACGGCCCCGAACTCGACGATCCGGCCCT
>JBAZPK010000246.1:0-3389 GCA_041648235.1 Thermoleophilia bacterium | reverse complement strand
CGTTCCTCCAGGGTCAGCGTCTCCAGGGAGATGTGCCCGGGCGCGCCCTCGAACTCGAACGTCCGCACCGAAAGGTCCGGAGTCTGCTCGCCGTGGAACACGCCGTGGAAACCGAACTCGTTGCCGCCGGCGTCACGGTGGAGGAAGCGCCAGCGGCCGCCGTCACGGACCTCCTGGCGCTCGATCGTCATCGTGTAGCGGCGCGGCCCGAGCCACTGCACGAGGAGCTCGGGCTCCGTATGGGCGCGAAAGACGAGGTCGCGCGGCGCAGCGAATGAGGCGGTGACGATGGTCTGCGGTACGCCCGGCGGGGCGGTGACCTGGGTGTCAGCCATGATGGGTTCCCTTCCGATCTGTAGCCTTGCCTCGCTCATACCCGATGGACCCACCTCGGACGCCGTGGCGGCGATCGGAGATGGATGACCACGGGGCGGCGAGGTATCGTCACGGCAGCGCGCAGGAGGGCACGCCACCCATGGAGACGTTCACGCCGCCCCGTGACCTGGTCGAGAACGACCGCTACCCCGACGAGCGGCGGGCGGCGCTCGCCGCGCTCGACCTGACCGCCGTCGACGAGCCCATCGTCGACGTCGTCGAAGCGTTCGCGCCGCTGCCGCACGTCTTCACGCTGCAGTGCTGCTTCGGGCACTTCCTCACGGCGCCGGAGCAGGACGAGCACAGCCTGGCGCCGATCCCGGACGGGCACAACGGCCCGGTGCGGTACCGCATCGCCTACGTCGCCTTCGGTATCGAGGACAGCGGCCGTGGCCGGGCGTTCCTCGACAGGCTGTCGCGGATCCCGGCCATCGCCCCGGCCTACGTGCAGTTCGGCTCTGCCGAGTGGTTCTGGGCGCAGTGGCTGAATTCGTACACGCTGCAGGTGGAGCCGGCGGCGCACGAGTACAAGGATCAGGCGGTGCTCACGGTGGCCGAGGCCCTGCGGGCGCAGCGGGTCAGGGCCCGCTTCTTCGACGAGCTGCGGCGGGTGCTGGCGGAGGAGCACCGTCGGGGCGCGGCGCGCTGATGGCTCCTCCCGATTAAGCCGCCCGCGGGCCGGGAACGCTTCCGGCAGACGGCGCCGAATGATCGGAGGCAGGCCGTGGACGACGCGGCGGTCACCAAAGCCACGGGCAAGTCGTGGCGTGAATGGTTCGCGATCCTCGAGGAGCGCGGCGCCCGGTCACTCCCGCACGTCGACATCGCGAGGCTGCTGCGGGACGAGCACGGCGTGCCCGGATGGTGGAGCCAGAGCGTGACCGTGGCCTACGAGAAGGAGATCGGCCGGCGCGAGACCGGGCAGCGGTGCGACGGCGACTACTCGGCCTCGGTGAGCCGGACAGTGGCCGGCGCGCCCGACGAGGTGCTCGGCCTCTGGGCCGCGCGGCTCGCCGCCGCGGGTGAGCTCGGCGGCGTGCCCTTCGCCGCCGAGCCCGCCGTGAGCCGCACCGAGAAGTGGCGCTACTGGCGCGTCAAGCTCGCTGACGGCTCCAAGGTGACGGTGAACATCTCCGCCAAGGCGGGCGGCGCGTCCACCGTGCTGGGGGTCGGGCACGACAAGATCGCCAGCAAGCCCGAGGCTGAGCGCTGGAAGTCCTTCTGGAAGGCCTATCTGGCGGCGCTCTGACTCTGGGGGCACCCTTCTCCGCGCCGGTCGCCGCGGCCGCTGCCGCCGGCGAGCGCCGGCTCGGCCGCCGCCGGCGAGTGCCGCCTCGGCGTCCTCCTAACCTTCGGGGCTGATGTTCTGGTTCAGGTGGAAGAGGTTGCCCGGGTCGTACTTCTTCTTGAGCGTGACCAGGCGGTCGTAGTTGCCGCGGTAGTTGGCGCGGATCGTGCCCTGGTCGTCGCCCGAGAGGAAGTTCACGTAGGCACCCTTCTCCGAGTGCGGCGCGGTCGCCGCGTAGTAGTCGCGCACCCAGGCGATGTTCGCCTCATTGTCGGCCGGGTCGGGCCACATGCCCGCGATGACCGTTGCGAAGTTGGCATCGCGATAGGCGAACGCAGTAGCGTCCGACGCGACGCGGTGGACGGCCCCGTTGATCGGATAGATGTGCAGCGCGGAGTTCATCGTCGGGATCTTCGGCCCGTGCTCGAGGTGCGCGGCGATGGCGCCGTCGGTGAGCTCGCCGACGAAGCTCGCCTTCCAGTAATGCTGCAGGCCGGCCGGGACCAGCGCGTCGAAGGCCGCGTTGAGGGCCGGGTAGGGCATCGGCCCGACGTGCTCGGCCACCACCGGCGCCGCGTCGTGGATGGGCCTGAGGGCCTTCTCGCCTTCGTCCAGCGGCCCCGCCCATGCGGCCACGATGATGATGAACGTGTCGCCGACCCGGTCCTCCGGGATGAAGGGCAGTGGCGGCGCTACCTGGAAGGCGGGGAAGGCGCCGAGCTGCTCGGGCGCCGAGGCGATGAAGTCGCGGTAGAACCGCAGCAGCGCCTCGGCCTCGCTGAGCTCGAAGAACATGGGCCCGCCGTAGACCTGCTTCAGGGGGTGCATCCGGTACTCGAATGAGGTCACGACGCCGTAGTTGCCGCCGCCGCCGCGCAGCGCCCAGAAGAGGTCCTCGTTCTCGGTCTCGCTGGCCACCAGAAGGCGGCCGTCCGCCGTGACCACGTCGGCCGAGATGAGGTTGTCGATCGAGAGGCCGAAGCCGCGAGCGGTGTGGCCGATGCCGCCGCCCAGGGTGAGGCCGCCGATGCCGGTCGTCGAGATGATGCCGCCCGTGGTGGCCAGCCCGAAGGCGTGAGTGGCATGGTTGAAGTCGCCCCACGTGGCGCCACCCTCGGCGCGGGCGGTGCGGCGCGCCGGGTCGACGCGCACGCCGCGCAGGCGGCCGAGGTCGATGACGACGCCGTCGTCGCAGGTGCCGAAGCCGGGCACGCTGTGGCCGCCGCCGCGCAGGCGGCCGAGGTCGATGACGACGCCGTCGTCGCAGGTGCCGAAGCCGGGCACGCTGTGGCCGCCGCCGCGCACGGCGAGGTCCAATCCGTTCTCGCGCGCGTAGTCGACCGTGGCCATCACGTCGCCGGCGTCGGCCGCGCGCACGACGACCTTCGGCCGCCGGTCGATCATCGCGTTGTAGACCCTTCGGGCCTCCTCATACTGGTCGTCGTCTGGGGTGATGATCTCGCCGCGCACGCGTTCGCGCAGCTGACTGAGGGTGAGCTGGCTCATCACTGCTCCCGGTCTCTCGTCGTGGCGGCCGGCGATCCACCGATGCCTCTCCGCGGACTCCCAGCCCATGTGGCACAGCGTTCCCCGGGAGGCGCCGCGCGTAGCCGTCGTGCCGGCTGGGCGGCCCACGGCAAGTTCGTCCCCCGCTGGGTCTACAATCGTGACGGTAGCCTGGGGGTGGACGTGGAGCACAAGGGCGACGGTTTCGCCGTCATCGACT
>JBAZPK010000245.1:0-3396 GCA_041648235.1 Thermoleophilia bacterium | reverse complement strand
ACGACGTCGTAGCTCCGGCTGCCGTGGAGGACGACGCCGGAGGTTTGCGCGCCGGCATGGCTCATGGGTCCCCCTCGGTCGGGAAGCCGTGGTCGTGTGCCGGCAGCGCGGCAGGAGCCCCGTCGGCGGCAGGCGCGTGAAGCACGCGCAGGAAGGCCTTCAGGCCGACGAGGAGCGCCTCCGCCTCAGCCTCCGTCATGCGGAGCAGCACGGCGGAGACGAGCTGCTCCGCCTCGCCGTGGACCGTCTCGAGCGCCGAGCGCCCCTGCGCCGTCAGGCGCAGCACGACTCGGCGGCGATCGCCCGGGTCCCCGAAGCGCTCCACCAGGCCACGGGCGACCAGCTCGTCCGCGGCTCGCGTGGCGAGCGGCGCGGGCACGGCGAGGCGCCGGGCGAGATCGCTCATGGAGCACTCGTCGGCGGCGACGGCGGCGAGCGCCATCATGCGGGCGTTCGTGAGCCCGAGAGCCTTCCCGGTCGGGGTCTGCTCGATGCCCAGATGCGTAGTGGCGTGCCGGAGCACCGGCATCAGGCGGCTGAGGTCCTTCGTATGGTGCGGCATGGCGCTGGCGAGTTACCTATCATGCGATAACAGTTATCGCCTGAAAACTAGTTGCTGAGCCGGCGGCTGTCAAGGACGTCGCGCGCCGAGCGAGGCGCGCCCTGCTCGTCTACCCGCAGCTCGGCATGGCCTTGGGGCACGCCTCTCCGCGTGCCCGGGATGGCGTCAGCTCATGCCTTTGGCGATGTTGAATGCCTGCAGCGGAGAGGCCAGCGCTATCTGCTCGGCCTCCTTGCCCGTGCCCTGGGCGGTGGCCGCCATGCTGGCGGTAGCCTTGAGGAGGTTCTTGTCGACCTCGTTGGTCAACCAGCGCGCTCCGCCCACGCCGATGAGGACCGCGCCCACGAGTGAGGAGAGCGCCAGCCCGATCGTCTCGGGCTCGGTGTTGGCCGCGAGCGCCTCGGAGGTGCCGGCGACGTAGTACGCAGCCAGCGGGCCGTACAGGCCCCAGGAGACTGCTGCCGCGACCGCCCCGACGAGGACGTTCCCGATCCAGCCCGGGCGAAGGATCGTGGCGTTCGTCGCCCGCTCCCGCCCCGGCATGCGGAAGCCTCCGTCCGAAAGCAAGGCGTTGACCACTCCACCGACCGCCCCCGCAAGAGCGACAAACAGAAGCATGAGCCACATTCTCGAGCCCCCTCTCGATCGGCCTCACTCTGCCCCACGGCAAGCGCCCGAGCTTCCGGCTCGCACCCGGCCGCCCCTCCGGCGGTCCCTGCTGCCGATCCGCCCAACGCGCAAGCGCGACGCTACCAGCCTTTCATCCTCGTGTCAGCAGCGTCGCCCTTCGCCGGGATGGGCGCAGCCCAGGCCCGGCCAGAAAGCGCCCACCCGACGAGCCTTCGGCCCCGGGAAGGTCGTCGTCGATCTCGTAGTCGTCGCCGGCCTCCGAGAGCCAGATGTGCCTCGCCCGGGCCACGTAGCGCGCGGGATCTCCCCATTGTCGCCGTCGTGGAGGGCCCTGACGGGCACCCGCCGAGGCTGGCAGCCGGGGCTGGGCGGCGGCAGGTCATGAACTCGGCCGGCGCGTCCGATGCAGAGGCGGTAGACCCCGCGACCCCGGAGGCAGCCATGGAGTGCTCCATGATGAGCCGCCCGCGCGCCGAGGCCCTGGCCGCAGCGCTACGCAAGAAGTACAAGCGCCGCGCCAAGAAGCGCGACCCCGGCTCGGTGCGCGTGTACTGCATCACGACCGCCGAACAGTCCCGCGATCCGCTCGACTGTGATTGGCTGGAGAGTGGGCCTCTCGACGAGGTCGTAGCCTGGATCGACCTCGAGAAGCTGCTCGGCCAGCGGCACTGAGCCTGCGGCCGGCGGCGCGCCGTCAGGCCAGCCTGCCGGTCTCGACGGCGCAGCGCCCGGTCAGGAACGGCTCGCACTCCGCGACCGGCACCGGCTGCGAGAAGAAGTAGCCCTGGATCTCGTCGGCGCCGAACTCGCGCAGGAGCTCGAGCTGCTCGCGCGTCTCGACGCCCTCGGCGACCACGGTGATGTCGATGGCGTGCGCCAGGGCGATGATCGAGGCCATGAGGCTGCGGTCCTTGGCCGTGTGGAGCGAGCGGACGACGAAGCTGCGGTCGATCTTGAGCGTGTCGAACGGAGACTCGGCGAGCACCTGCAGCGAGGAGTGGCCGGTGCCGAAGTCGTCGAGCGTGATCAGCACCCCGAGCTCCTTGAGGGCGGCGATCGTGCGCGCCGTCGCGGCGGCATCGGCGATCGCCGTGCGCTCGGTGACCTCGACCTCGAGCTGCCCCGGGCTGAGCCGATGGCGCTCGAGCTGCGCCCGCACCAGCTTGACCAGGCCCCGACCGTCGAGCTGCTCGGCGGCCAGGTTCACGGCGGCGCGGACCTTCGGGTAGCCGGCGCGCCGCCACCGGGCCAGCTGCGCACAGGCCTCGTCGATCACCCACTCGCCGATCGGCCCGATGAGGCGCGTCTCCTCGGCCAGGGGGATGAACTCTCCGGAGGCGACGAGGTTGCGCCGGGGGTGCTGCCAGCGCACAAGGCCTCGAAGCCCGAGGTGCAGCCGGTCACGATGTTGACCTGGGGCTGATAGTGGAGGCGGAGCTCGTCGCGCCGCAGGGCGCGGCGCAGATCGGCCTCGAGCGCCAGGCGCCGGCGCGCCTCCTCGTGCCAGACGGGGTCGGCGAGGACCGGCTCGGTGGCGCCCTCGCGGCCGGCGCGGCCGGCGGCGGCGATCGCGTGCGTGATCAGCTCCTCGGCCTCCTCCCCGTTCTCGGGGTAGTACGCGACCCCGACGCCGGGCGTGAGGCGCAGGCTCTGCCCGGCGAGCTCCCAGGCGCCGTCGAAGAGCTTCATGATGCGGCTCGTGAGGCCGAGGATCTGGGGCAGGTCGCGGACCTGAGGCATGACGATCGCGAACAGGTCGCTGCCGATGGAGGCGAACGTGTCTGACTTGCGGGCGAAGATCAGCAGGTGGTCGCTGACCATGCCGGTCAGCGTCCCGCCGGCGTCGAGGCCGAGGGCGGCCCGCTGCTCGATGGTCTTGTTGAGATCGATGACCACGACAGCCGCGAGATGCCCGAACCGCCTGGCCTGCTCGACCGCGACGCCGATGCGATCGCGGAGCAGGTAGCGGTTCGGCAGGCCGGTCTCGGCGTCGTGCGTGGCCCGCCGCGCCGCTTCGTCCGCCGGCGCGCCCGGCGTGACCTGGTCGTTCATCCGTCCACTCGCCCCCTCCGCGTCGCACAGCCCGGTCCCTACGGCATCATCTACCTAGTGTCCTGAGTCGTTGATCCGCTGACAATACTGAGCGAGGCTCTCAAGGATCTCGTCGGCAGTCTTGTGCCAGATGAACGGCCGCGGGTTCTCGT
>JBAZPK010000244.1:0-3411 GCA_041648235.1 Thermoleophilia bacterium | reverse complement strand
CGCGCCGGCGCGCAGCGGCGGCGGAGCACCGCCCGGCGCGCTCGACTGGCTCAACCCCGCGCCCCAGGGCGATCAGCTGACCGCGATCGACTTCGTCGACGCCACGCGCGGCTGGGCGGCCGGCACCCTGGGCGCCATCCTCAAGACCACCGATGGCGGCCGTACGTGGAGCCGGCAGGGATCCTCCACTGAGGCCCCTCTCTTCGGCCTCGCGGCGGTCGACCGCGCCACCGCGTGGGCGGTCGGAGAGGGCGGCGTCATCCTCCACACCACGGACGGTGGCCACACCTGGAGCCGGCAGACGAGCGGGACGAGCGAGTCGCTGCTCGCGGTCTCCGCGATCTCGAGGAGCCGCGCCTGGATCGTGGGGACACGGGGAGTGGCGCTGGCGACTCGCGACGGGGGCCGGAGCTGGCAACGCCAGTTCACGAGGACCGCCGAGAACCTCTTCGCGGTGGATTTCATCGACGCCCTCCACGGCTGGATGGCGGGCAACTACGGCTACATCCTGCGCACCCGGGACGGCGGGCGCACCTGGCGACAGCAGGAGAAGGCCACGTCCGCCTGCCTCCACGGCATCTCCTTCTTCGACACCCTCCACGGGGTGGCTGTGGGCAAAGGGGGCGTGGTGCTGCGTACGGCCGACGGCGGCGCCAGGTGGCACAAAGCGACGTCGGGGGTGACCACGCAGCTCAGCGCCGTGCGCATGCTCTCGGCCGGACGCGCCTGGGCGAGCGGCGCCGCTGGGGTGATGTTGTGGAGCGAGGATGGTGGCCGCACCTGGCGTGTCCGCCACCTGCCGGTGCGCGGCATGGCGGGGGCCCTGGACTCCGACGGCGGGCGGCGCCTGTGGGCCGCCGGCATAGCCGGCACCGTCTCCCGGAGCAGCGACGGCGGCCGGACCTGGTGGCGCCTCACGCGCGGGATCACGGCCTCACTCAAGGCCGCCGCGGCGCGCGGCCCTCGGCTCTGGGTCGGCGGTGCGGGCGGCCTCCTGGCCTACCGCGACGGCGGCTCCTGGAGGCGCATGGCACTCGAGACGACGCAGACCGTGAAGGCCATCGCTTTTGACGGCGCGGAGGGCTGGGCCGTGGGCACGCAAGGGTCGGTCGTGCACAGCGCCGACGGCGGAGGGACGTGGGCGCAACGCGCCGTGCCCGCGACGACGGACCTCTCGGCTGTGGCCGCGCTGGGCGGCGGGCGTGCCTGGGTGGCAGGCGACCGGGGCACACTGCTGAGCACCGGCGACGGCGGCACCACGTGGCAGGCGAGTGCGGCCGCCCCGCAGGATCTTGCCTGCTTGGCGTTCGTCGACGACGCCCACGGCTGGGCCGGCGGCGGCGCGCCGTTCGGTGAAGCCGCCGGACTCGTGCTCCGCACCGAGGATGGCGGCGTCACCTGGGAAGGCATCGCGACGCCGCTGAGAGGGCGCATCCTCGGCTTGAGCTTCGTCGACGCCGAGCACGGTTGGGCGGCGGCCGAGAACTGGGGGGCCGACGGCGACGACGCCGCTGGTGCAGTGCTGACGACGGCCGACGGTGGGCGCACGTGGGCGACGCAAGCGACGTGCGCCGCTGTCCTCACCAGCATCTCGATGAACAGCGGCGGTTCCGGCTGGGCGTTCGGCGCCGCCGGCGCGACCCTGGCGACGAGCGACGGCGGGGCGACGTGGCACGCCGTGAGCTCCGGCACCGACAACGCGCTCCGTGCCTGCGCCGTGCCGGGCACTTCCGACGCCCTGACGGACGGCGTGGCGGGCTGGGCCGCGGGCGACGACGGCACGGTGCTGACGCTCCACCCAGCCGCGCCCTGAGCGCCGTCGTGCCGGCGGCGAGCGGCGGCGCCCCGCCCGAGGTCAGAGGCCGAGCGCCGCGGGTAACTCGGCCAGCGAGCGGATGGTCGGCAGCGGCAGGTCGAAGCGGCCGGCTCGATCGAGCAGGATGGCGCCGCACCCGTAGGCCAGGGCGCCCCTGACGTCGTCCTCGACACTGTCGCCGACCATCACCGCGGCGCTTGGAGGCACGCCGGTGCGCGCCAGGACGGTGGCGAACATCTCGGGCGCGGGCTTCACCAACCCGATGTCGGAGCTGGCGAGCGTCGTCTCCACGAAGCCGTTGAGGGTGAAGTGGGCGACGATCTCCTCGAGGCTATGGCCGACGGCGTTGGAGACCAGGGCCATGCGCGCGCCGGCGCCCTTGAGCGCCCGCAGGCAGGGGAGCACGTCCTCGTAGAGGCCGAAGTTCTCGGCCTCGCACCAGGCCCTCATGATCGCCTGCGCGGTGGCCGTCACGGCGGCCGGCCCACCGCCGCCGAGGCCGCCGATGACTGCCCGCGCGATCACCTCGAGCAAGCCGTCGTCGTGCGCCGCGCCGGTCTGCCGGCGGCGCTCCTTGACCGCCGCGTGGGCGGCGCGTTCCGCCTCCGGCCAGCGCGCCGGGTCGAGCTCCAGGCCGTACCTCGCCCCCGTGCGCTGATAGCCGGGGGCAAGAAACTGGTCGCTGGGCAGAAGGAGCGTGTAGTCCAGGTCGAACATGACGAGCTCGGGCGTGGGCAGCGGCAGCCGGCGCGCGGGCGAGGGCGGCGCCGAGGTCAGCGGGAGCCGCCGAAGATCTCGCCGGCGTGGTAGGAGGAGCGCACGAAGGGCGCGGCCTGCACGCGCAGGCCGAGAGCCGCGCCGCGGCGCTCCCAAGCCGCGAACTCCGCCGGGTCGACGTAGCGGCTCACCGGCAGGCAGCCGCGGTGGGGCCGCAGGTACTGGCCGATGGTGATCACGTCCACGCCGGCCGCGGCGCCGTCGGCGAGCACCGCGTCGACCTCCTCGGCGGCCTCACCCAGGCCCACCATGAGGCCGCTCTTGACCTTCGGGCGGGGCGGAACGGTCGCGGAGCGGGCGGCCGCCAGCCCCGCGGGCGCGGGCGGCGCCTCGCGCGCCCACAGGGCGGCCCGTTTCAGGAGCTGCAGCGAGCGAGTGTAGGCGGCCTGCGGGCGCACCTCCGGGTACAGCCGCGGCACGGTCTCGAGATTGTGGTTGAGCACATCGGGGCCGGCGGTGAGTACGACGCCCAGGGCGATGGCATCGCCGCCCAGATCGGGGATGAGCACCTCGACGGTGGCGGCGGCCGACGCCGCCCGCACTGCGGCGACGGCCGCGGCGAACTGGCCGGCGCCGCCGTCGGGCAGATCGTCCCGGGTGACGCTCGTGATCACCACGTGGCGCAGGCCGAGGCGGCGCGCCGCCTCGGCGACCCGGCGCGGCTCGTCGGGGTCGGGGGCGCAGACATCGGCCGCGGCGGCGGCCGGCGAGCCGGCGGCGGCCTCGTCGCGCTTCGAGCCGCCGGCCTCGTCCACGGCGCAGAAGCGGCAGCCGCGCGTGCAGGTAGCTCCGAGGATCAGAAACGTCGCGGTGCCGGC
>JBAZPK010000243.1:0-3421 GCA_041648235.1 Thermoleophilia bacterium | reverse complement strand
AGCAGCACGCCGAGACGGCGGCGCGCCTCATGGGCGGCCTGGTGCCCGCCGAGCTCCTGACCGCCTCGCGCCCGGCCGCCGAGCGGCGGGCCGCGCGGGCTCGCCTCGCGAGCGGCGCGGCCCGGCTCGTGATCGGCACGCACGCGCTGCTCCAGGGACAGGTCGGCTTCGCCGACCTCGGCCTCCTCGTCGTCGACGAACAGCACCGCTTCGGGGTCGAGCAGCGCGATGCGCTGGTGCGGCGCACGGAGCGGAGCGGGCGGGCGCCGCACGTGCTGCACATGACGGCCACGCCCATCCCGCGCACCCTCGCGCTCACGGTGTACGGCGACCTGGACGTGACCACCATCGCCGGGGCGCCCGCGGGCCGCCAGCGGGTGGTCACCCGGCTCGTCGACGAGGGGCAGCGCGAGGCCGGCTACGAGTTCGTGCGCGGGCAGATCGCCAAAGGCCGGCAAGTCTACGTCGTGTGCCCGGCCATCGACGAGTCGGACTCGATCTCCGCCGCCACGGCGCTGGCGGAGGCCGAGCGGCTGCAGGCCGGGCCCTTCCACGAGGCGCGCGTCGCGGTAGTGCACGGCCAGCTCAAAGCTGCCGCACGTGAGGCCGTCATGCGGGCCTTCAAGGCCGGCACGGTGGAGGTGCTCGTCGCCACGAGCCTCATCGAAGTGGGTATCGACGTGGCCAACGCCACCGTGATGATCGTCGAGGGCGCGGAACGTTTCGGCCTCGCACAACTGCATCAGCTGCGGGGGCGCGTGGGGCGGGGCGCGGAGAAGTCCTACTGCCTGCTCTTCTCGCAGGCCGAGACGGGCAGCGCGCGGGCGCGGCTGCAGGCGCTGCTCGAGACCACCGACGGCTTCGAGCTTGCCGACCGCGACCTCGAGATCCGGGGTGAGGGCCAGGTCATGGGGGCGCGCCAGGCCGGCGTGCCGGAGCTCAAGCTCGCCCGTCTGGCGCACGACCGCGCCGCGCTGCTCCGCGCCCGCGAGCTGGCCCAGGGCATCCTGGCCGCCGACCCTCGCCTTGAAGGGCCGCAGTCGACCCCCCTGCGCGCCGCCGTGGAGGCGGCCTTCGGGCGCGAGCTCGCCTGGCTGCTCAAGGCGTGACGGGCCCGGCGGCGACCTCCCGTATACTGCAGGGCATGCGTACCCCCGACCTCATCGCCACGCACACCAACACCGACCTCGACGCGTTCGCGGCGATGGTGGCGGCGCACAAGCTGTACCCGGAGGCGCAGATCTGCCTCGGCGGAGCCGTGAACCGCAACGTGCGCGAGTTCCAGGCTCTCCATGCGGACCTGATCCCGGTGGTCGACCCCGGCGACGTGGACCTCGACAGCGTTCGCCGCCTCATCCTGGTCGACACCGTCCACGCCAACCGGCTCGGCGACCTCAGCGAGTTGTGCGGCCGCGAGGGCGTTCAGGTGGTGGCGTTCGACCACCACACCCACGAGGGAGAGCTGCCGTCGTTTCTCTCGCCCGAGAACCTGGTGAGCTCGGAAGACGGCTCCCTGGTGACGTTGCTCGTGCACATCGTGGCCGAGCGCGAGATCGCGGTGACGCCGTTCGAGGCGACGGTGTTCGCCCTCGGCATCCACGAGGACACGGGATCGCTCACGTTCTCCACGACCACGACGCGGGACGCCGAGGCGCTGGCCTTCTGCATGCGCCACGGCACCGACACGGCGCTGCTCGAGAAGTGGCTGGCCAACGCCCTCACGGCGCCGCAGCGGCAGACTCTGGCGGCGGCGCTCCAGACGGCGCAGGAGCTCCCCCTGGCCGCCGCCAGCGTCCTGGTCTCCGCGCTCAGCCAGGAGTTGTACGTGGAAGGCGTGAGCGTCGTGGCGCACCGCGTCATGGACCTCACCGGTTGCGATGCCTACTTCCTGCTCGTCGAGATGGAAGGCCGCGTGTTCGTGACCGCCCGTAGCCGCGGCGGCCGCGTAGACGTCTCTCGGGCGCTGGCGGCCGTCGGCGGCGGCGGGCATGCCGCGGCCGCGTCGGCGGTGGTCAAGGATTCGTCGCTGGCGGCCGTGACCGCCGCGATCGCCGCGGCCGTCCCGGCCTGCGTCTCGGCGGTGCCCACGGCCGCCGACGTGCTCGTGCCGGGGCTGCCGGCCGTGACACCGGCGATGTCGGTCGACGACGCGGCCCTCCTCTGCCGGCGCGAAGGGCTCGGAGGTGTCCTCGTGGCCGACGGGGAGTGGATCCGCGGCCGGGTGGCCCTCCTCGACCTCGAGCGCGCTGCGGCCCATGGCCTCGGCCACGCACCCGTCAAGGCCGTGATGACGTCGCGGGTCACGGTCGTCGCGGCGGACACGCCGCTGCAGCGGGTGGCGGCGAGCCTGGCGCAGGACGAGATCGGCTGGGCGCCGGTGGTCGCCGCCCTGCCTGAGGGTGACGTGCGCCGCGGCGACGTGCTCGGGATGGTCACGAGGCGCGCCGTGGCCGGCGGCGCCGCGGAGCCCGAGCCCGCGGCTCCCGTGGTGGCCAACCTGGCGGGGCCGCTCGGGGAGCTCGGCCGCGATGCTCTGCTGCGCCAGGTCCAGGCAGTGGCCGCGGGAGTGCGCGGCGTGTACCTTGTCGGGGGCGCCGTGCGGGACCTTCTTCTCGGGCAGCCGGGCTTCGACGTCGACATCGCCGTGGAGGGCGACGGTATCGCCTTCGCGACGGAGCTGGCGGCTCGCCTCAAAGGGCACATGCGCCCGCACGAGAAGTTCGGCACCGCCGCCGTGGTAGCTCACGACGCCGACGGCTCCCGGCTGCGCGTCGACGTGGCTTCGACGCGGTCCGAATCGTACGAGTACCCCGCGGCGCTGCCGAAGGTGGAGCACGCCGGCATCCGCAGCGACCTCGCGCGGCGCGATTTCACCATCAACGCGATGGCGGTGTCGCTCAAGCCCGAGACCTTCGGCAACCTTCTCGACTATTTCGGTGGCATGGCCGACCTCGAGGCTCGGCGCATCGTCGTCCTCCACAACCTGAGCTTCATCGAGGACCCCACGCGTATCCTGCGCGCCATCCGCTACGAAAGCCGCTACGGGCTGCGGATGGACGCCCACACGCTCAACCTCGCCCGCGCCTGCTGCGCGATGGACCTCGTGGGCGACCTCTCCTCCGCCCGCCTCAGGGACGAGCTCGTGGCGCTCCTCGACGAGGAGCGCGTGGACTTCTCACTGCGTCGCATGGACGAGCTCGGCCTCACGCCCTCCGTGCACGGGCGTCTGCGCGCCGACGCCGGCAGCCGGGCGCTGGTGCGCCGCGGTGACGAGCTCCGCGGCGCGCACGGCCTCGACCGGGAGGTGCCGCGCTGGCGGCTGCGGTTGGTCTGGCTCCTGCGTGACCTCGAGCCGGAGGAGATCGCGATGTGGACCGAGCGGATGCGCATCCGCCGCGCCGACGCCGACGTGCTCGAGCGC
>JBAZPK010000242.1:0-3434 GCA_041648235.1 Thermoleophilia bacterium | reverse complement strand
CGGCGAGCTCACTCCCGGCACCTCTCCGCTCGCCGCCGGCGCCGGCCGCCGATGGTTCGGCGGCGATCTCCGGCGCCTCGGCCGAGGGTACCTCGGCCACCGGCGCGGCCTCGGCGGTGTGCGTCAGGGGCACCGTCCGCCGCCGGCCGTCGCTCGTCTTGTGCTTCCTGTCCGTCATGTCGCTTTGAACACTCCTCTCGTCGCCCGGGGCGCGCGGTGAGACCGGCGGGGCCGCGGCGTGGCGCCTTCCTGAGCGCCATGCCGGGCGCGGCCGCAGGACATCCGCGTCACGCCTCGGGCGCGCTCCCCGCGGCCGCCTTCGCCTCGACCGTCTTCTTGGCCCTGACCTCGATGCGCTTCGGCTTCTCCTCCTCGGCCTTGGGCACGGTCACCGTGAGGATGCCGTCGTCGTACGCGGCGCCGATCTCGTCCGCCCGTACGCCCTGCGGCAGCGCCAGGCTGCGCTGGAAGCTGCCGAAGCGGCGCTCCACGCGGTAGTAGCGCTCGTTGTCGACCTTCTCCTCGAACTTGCGCTCGCCCTTGATCGTGAGCACGTTGTCCTCGACCTCGATCTGGATATCGTCGGGATCCATGCCCGCCAGCTCGGCCTTGAGGACGACGGCGTCCTGCCTGTCGAACACATCGACGGCCGGCAGCCAGCTCTCCCTCTCCTGACGACCGCTCCAGACCTGGTCGACCAGCCGGTTGAACTGGTTCTGCACCTGGGTCATCTCGCGGAACGGGTCCCATCTGATGATCGCCATGGTCGACACCTCCTTCGGGGTTCGCGTCGGTGGCGGGCGGCGTCAGCGGCCGCCCGCCGATGATCCCTTACTTGCTGTCCTCGTCGTCGAGGACCTCGAAGTCGCCCTCCTCGACGTTCTCGTCGGTCGCGCCGGAGCCGCCGTCGCCACTCGCCGCCTGCTGCTGCTGAGCCTGCTGGTACACGGCCTCAGCCAGTTTGTGCGAGGCCTGCATCAGCGTCTCGGTCCTGGCCTGGATGGCGGCCATGTCGTCGCCCTCGAGGGCCGTCCTGACCTCAGCCGCGGCGGCCTCGAGCTCGGACCGCGTGGCCGCGTCGACCTTGTCGCCCATGTCGCGCAGCGACTTCTCGGTGCTGTACACGAGGTTCTCGGCGTTGTTCTTCACGTCGGCCATCTCACGCGCCTTCTTGTCCTCCTCGGCGTGCGAGTCGGCATCCTTCATCATGCGCTCGATGTCCTGCTCGCTGAGGCCGCTGCTGGCCGTGATCGTGATCTTCTGCTCGTTGCCAGTGCCGAGGTCCTTGGCGCTCACGTGGACGATGCCGTTGGCGTCGATGTCGAAAGTGACCTCGATCTGCGGGATGCCACGCGGAGCCGGCGGGATGCCGACCAGCTGGAACTTGCCCAGCGTCTTGTTGTAGCGCGCCATCTCGCGCTCGCCCTGGAGCACGTGGATCTCGACGCTCGTCTGGTTGTCGTCGGCGGTGCTGAAGATCTCGCTCTTCTTGGTGGGGATCGTGGTGTTACGCTCGATCAGCTTCGTGAAGACGTTGCCCTTGGTCTCGATGCCGAGGCTCAGCGGCGTGACGTCGAGCAGCAGCACGTCCTTGACCTCGCCGGCCAGCACGCCGCCCTGGATGGCGGCGCCCACGGCGACCACCTCGTCGGGGTTGACGCCCTTGTGCGGGTCCTTGCCGATCAGCTTCTTGACGCGCTCCTGCACGGCCGGTACGCGGGTCATGCCGCCGACGAGGATGACGTGGTGGATCTGGTCGGGGCGCAGGTTGGCGTCGGCCAGGGCACGCTCCACGGGGCCGACGACGCGCTGCACGAGCTCGTGCGTGAGCTCGTCGAACTTGGCCCGCGTGAGTGTGAGGTCGAGGTGCTTGGGGCCGTTCTCGTCGGCCGTGATGAACGGCAGGTTGATGCCCGAGCTCATGGTCGTCGAGAGCTCGATCTTGGCCTTCTCGGCGGCCTCGTAGAGCCGCTGCAGGGCCATCTTGTCCTTGCTCAGGTCGATGCCCTGGCTCTGCTTGAACTCGGCCACCATCCAGTCGACGACGGCCTTGTCGAAGTTGTCGCCGCCGAGGTGCGTGTCGCCGTTGGTGGAGCGCACCTCGAACACGCCCTCGCCGAGGTCCAGGACCGAGACATCGAACGTGCCGCCGCCGAGGTCGAACACGAGGATCGTCTGGTCGTGCTCTTTGTCAAGGCCGTAGGCCAGCGCCGCCGCGGTGGGCTCGTTGATGATGCGCTTGACCTCGAGGCCGGCGATCTTGCCGGCGTCCTTGGTGGCCTGCCGCTGGGAGTCGTTGAAGTACGCCGGCACCGTGATGACGGCCTCGGCCACCTTTTCGCCCAGGTACTCCTCGGCGTCGCGCTTGAGCTTCTGGAGGATCATCGCAGAGATCTCGGGCGGCGTGTACGACTTACCGCTGACATCGACGACGGCATCGCCGTTGCCGGCCGCCTGGACGTGGTACGGCACGATCGTCATCTCCTCCGCGACGTCACCGTACTTGCGGCCCATGAAACGCTTGATCGAGAACACGGTGTTCTCGGGGTTCGTGACCGCCTGGCGCCGGGCGACGCTGCCCACGAGGCGCTCGCCGCTCTTGGAGAACGCGACCACCGACGGCGTGGTGCGACCACCCTCGGAGTTCGGAATGACGGTCGGCTCGCCGCCCTCGAGTACGGCCATGCAACTGTTGGTCGTGCCCAGGTCGATGCCGATTACCTTGCCCATGGATCACCCTCCTTGCAGGATTACGCTGTCGACTATCATGAAACTTGAGTCACTCTCTGTCAATTTTGTTGCCCGTAGTGGCACCGCCCAAACCAGCCTCAGCCCGGGCGGCGCGCCCGCCGCGCGTCGCGACCTTTCCGCGGGCAGGCCTCTCGCGGCCCGCGCCGAATCAGTCGTCGAGGTGATGCCGCCGCATGGCCGCTAGTCCGGAAGCCCGTCCAGGAACGATCCATGTGCCGCGCTGGGTGCAGCTCGCGGTACTTCCGGTGCTGCTCATCATCGGCTGGTTCGTCCTCGGCGCCATCGCCGAAGTCGTCTTCATCTTCCTCGTCGCGGCGCTCGTCGCTCTCGTCCTCAACCCATTGGTACGCGGCCTCGAGCGCGTGCGCGTGCCGCGCTACCTCGGGGTGTTCATCGTCTACCTCGCCTTTGCCGCCGTGCTCGCCCTGGCCGTGGCGCTCGTGTGGCCGCCGGTCGTGACGCAGCTCCGCGCCCTCACCGCCGCCCTGCCGACGATGGCCGACCAGGCCGGCGCCACGGTCCAGCGCCTGCAGCGGCTGGCCGACCGCGCCGGCTTCGAGCTCGACGTCGGCGCCCAGATCAGGGCCATGCTCACGGCGATCGCCGACCGCATGCCCCAGTTCACGAGCAACGTGGTCGACATGGGCGTCTCGGTGGTGCGCGGCATCACGGTGCTGGTCGTC
>JBAZPK010000241.1:0-3441 GCA_041648235.1 Thermoleophilia bacterium | reverse complement strand
CAGGCTCCGCTTCTGTTTGAAGTAGACGAGGCGCTCGCCGGCGGCGCGCAGGCGCGCCGCCCACGCGTCGTCCAGGTCCACGCCCTCGACCTGCAGGCGCCCGCCGCGGCCGGTGACGGCGGAGGCGCCGAGCTCCGCCGCCTTGAGCTTGACGGCCTGCAGCGCGAGCAGATTCGCCACCGGCTCGGGCGGCGGGCCGAAGCGGTCGGTGAGCTCGGCCTCCACATCGCCGAGCTGGCCCAGGCTCGCGGCCCGGGCGATGCGCCGGTGAGCGTCGATCTTGCTCGCTTCATAGGCGATGTACTCGGGCGGCACGTACGCGGTCACCGGCAGGTCTACGCGCACCGGCGCCGCGAGCACGGCTTGTTCGCCCTGCAACTCACGCACGGCCTCCTCGAGCATCTGCGCGTACATCTCGAAGCCCACCGCGGCGACGTGCCCACTCTGCTCGTCGCCGAGCAGGTTGCCGGCGCCGCGGATCTCGAGGTCGGCCATGGCGATCTTGAAGCCGGCGCCGAGGTCGGTGTGGTCGCTGAGCGTGGTCAGCCGCGCCGCGGCGTCGGTCGTCAGCAGCTCCTCGCTCGGGTACAGCAGGTACGCGTAGGCGTGCGCGTCGCTGCGCCCGATGCGCCCGCGGATCTGGTAGAGCTGCGCCAGGCCCAGCAGGTCGGCGCGCTCCACGACCAGCGTGTTCGCCGTGGGGATGTCGATGCCGCTCTCGATGATCGAGGTGGTCACGAGCACATCGGCCTCCCCGGCGAGGAAGGCCAGCATCACCTTCTCGAGGGCGCGCTCGGGCATCTGGCCGTGAGCGACGAGCACGCGCGCCTGCGGCACCAGCTCGCGCACGTGCTCGGCCGCGCCGTCGATGGTCTCCACGCGGTTGTGAAGGTAGAACGCCTGGCCGCCACGGGCGAGCTCCTTCTCCAGCGCCACGCGCACAAGGTCGTCGCGGTGCTCGCCGATGTAGGTGCGGATCTCGTGGCGGCCGCGCGGCGGGGTCTCGATCACGGAGATGTCGCGGATGCCGGTGAGCGACATCTGCAGGGTGCGGGGGATGGGCGTCGCCGAGAGGCTGATCACATCCACCTGCAGCTTCAGGTGGCGCAGCAGCTCCTTCTGGCGCACGCCGAAACGCTGCTCCTCGTCGACCACCACGAGGCCCAGGTCCTTGGGGCGCACGTCGGTGCTCAGCAGGCGGTGGGTGCCGACGAGGACGTCGACCGTGCCGGCGCCGAACTCGGAGAGGATGCGGCGCTGCTCGGCCCCGGTGCGGAAGCGGCTGACCATGCCGACCTTCACCGGCAGGTCGGCGAAGCGCTCGCTGAAGGTCATGTGGTGCTGCTCGGCGAGGATCGTGGTGGGCACCAGCACCAGCGTCTGCTTGCCGGCCTCGGCGGCCTTGAAGGCGGCGCGCAGCGCCACCTCCGTCTTGCCGTAACCCACGTCGCCGCACACCAGGCGGTCCATGGGGTGGGCGGCCTCCATGTCGTTCTTCACCTCGTCGATGGCCTCGGCCTGATCCTCCGTCTCCTCAAAGGGGAAGGCGTCCTCGAGCTGCCGCATGAGCTCGCCGTCGGGCGGGTACGCGAAGCCGGGCACCGCCTGCCGCGAGGCGTAGAGCTGAAGGAGCTCTCCGGCCATCTCGACGACGGCCCGGCGGGCGCGCGTCTTGACCGTCTGCCAGTGCGAGCCGCCGAGCTTGTCGAGCGCCGGCGCGCCGCCGGCAGCGCCGATGTAGCGGCTGACCTTGCCGATCTGGTCGTGCGGCACGAACACGCGGTCCTCGCCACGGAACTGCAGGAGCAGGTAGTCGCGCGTGATGCCGGCCACGGTGCGGGTCTCGATGCCGTTGAACTTGGCGATGCCGTGGTCCTCGTGCACCACGTAGTCGCCGGGGCGCACGTCGAAGAAGGTCGTGAGGCGCGTCCCGCCGCCGAAGCGCTGCTCGCGCGGCGCACCGCGCAGCAGGGCGCGCTCGTTGACCACGGCCAGCTTGAGCTCGGCCGAGAGGAAGCCCTCGCGCAGAGGCGCGGCGAGGAAGTACAGGCCGGGGCCGGCCTCGCCGCCGCGGGCGAGCTGCTCCGGCGTCACCACCTCGGCGCTCAGGTTGCGCAGCCGGTAGGTGGCGCGCTCGGCCTCGCCGGCGTGGCGGAAGACGACGAAGACGCGGTAGCCGTCGCGTACCAGGCGCAGGAGGTCGCGCTCGGCGCCGGAGATGTCGCGGGCGGCGAACTGCGGCCGTGAGGCCGGCAACTGCACGGGCTGGTCGCGCTGCACGACGTCGAGCTGCAGCGCGGAGCGGAGATAGGCGCGGGCGGAGGCGAGCGGCACGTAGAGCCGCTCGCGGGCCCCCGCGCCCTCTACCGTCATCGCCACCTCCGCATCGAACTCGCCCAGAGCGCGGAAGGTCTCGTCGGGGTTGAAGATGGCGCCGCGCAGCCCGCCGGCGGCGCCGAGGTCGGCGAGCGTCGTGAAGCGCCCCGCGAGCGCCGCCAGGGCGCGCACCCCGGCCCGCCGGTAGAGCTCGTCCGGGGCCTCCTCCCTGCCCTCCCGCTCCCAGGCGGCGATCGCCTGGTGGAGGCCCGTGTCGTACTCGGGCAGCGTGGTGTCGGCCTCGAAGGCCGCGTACACCGTGGCCTGGGCGAGGGTCGCCGTGGTGCGCTGCGAGTACACCGAGAAGGTGCGCAGGCTCTCGACCTCGTCGCCCCAGAAGTCCACGCGCAAGGGATCGCCGAGCGCCGGATAGGCGTCGATGAGGCCGCCGCGCACGGCGTACTCGCCGCGGCCGCGCACCTGCTCGACGCGCTCGTAGCCGAGGGCGGCGAGCTGCGCGACGGCGCCGTCGAACGACACCTCGGCGCCAGGGGCGAGCGCCAGCGGCCGCGGCTGCAGCTCGAGCGGCAGGAAGCGCTCGAGCAGGGCCACGGCCTCGGCCACGACGACCCCGCCGGCCGCGAGCGCGGCCAGCGCCTGCTGGCGCTCGCCGACCACGTGCGGCGCCGGCGCCACGTCGGCGCCGTAGAGCACGCCGCGCGCCGGCAGGACCGGGACCTCGTGGCCGAGGTACAGTTCGAGGTCGGTGGCCAGCTTGGCCGCGGCCTCGCCGTCGGGAGCCACCACGAGCCAGCCGTGCTCGCCCGCGTCGCGGATGGCGCCGGCCAGCACGTACGGGGCGAAGAAGCTCGGCGCGTAGACGGCCGCGCCGCGCCGCAGCCGCGGCGCGGCCGCCGCGAACGAGTCACTCGCGATCAGATACTCGAGAAACACGGGCCTCCAGCCATGCCGAAAGCCCCGTTCGCCTGGTCTTCGACATCCGGGTCGATGCCGAAGCTCGTCGGCGACGGGGCGGCCGCCGCGATTGTACCTGAAGCTCGGGAGGCGGACTCGCGCGAGGGAGCGGCCGGCTCGCGCGGCTGGCGAGCGCCCTGCCGGGATGCG
>JBAZPK010000240.1:0-3450 GCA_041648235.1 Thermoleophilia bacterium | reverse complement strand
GAGCTTCGGCGGCATCGCGTTTCCCTTCCTGCGCGAGAACCTCGCCGGCAAGGCGGACACCCGCCTGCTCGCCGTCGAGCCCACCGCCTGCCCCACTCTCACGAAGGGCAAGTTCGTCTACGACTTCGGCGACGAGGCCCAGACCACGCCGCTGTTCAAGATGTACACGCTCGGGCACGACTTCATGCCGGCCGGCATCCACGCCGGCGGCCTGCGCTACCACGCCATGGCCCCGCTCATCAGCCACGTGTACGACCTGGGCTTGATGGACGCCGTGGCTGTGCCGCAGACCAAGGTGTTCGACGCGGCGCGGCTGTTCGCGCAGACCGAGGGCATCGTGCCGGCGCCGGAGAGCGCCCACGCGATCCGCACCACGATCGACGAAGCGCTGAAGGCCAAGGAAGAGGGCGTGAGCAGGAACATCCTGTTCAATCTCACCGGCCACGGCTTCCTCGACCTCGGCGCCTACGACAGCTACCTCAGCGGCAAGCTCGAAGACTACGACCATCCGGAGGAGGCGATCGCCGCGTCGATCGCCAGGCTCCCGAAGGTCGACTGAGCGGCCGAGCCACGTCAACGTAGTGAGCGCCGCCGGGCGGCCCGCGCCCTGTCGAGAGGTCTGGGGCGCTCGTCAGGTCCCGCCGGCGGCGTTGACCGCGCGGACGAGAGGGGCGGCGGAGCGGATGCTCCGCCGCCCCTCTCGAGGTCCGCGCGTGATCAGGGCGTCGCCGGCAGGAGGACCCGGAAGAGCGCCCCTCCCCCCGGCGCGTCGCCGGCCTCGATGACACCACCCTGGGCTTCCACGAGGCCGCGGGCGATGGCCAGCCCGAGGCCCACGCCGTGCGTCCCGCGGGCCGTCTGGGAGCGGTAGAAGCGGTCGAACACGAACGGCAGATCGACGGGGTCGATACCCTGTCCGCTGTCGGCCACGCTCAGCCGCGCCCATCGCCGGTACCTTCCGGCAGGGCCGGCGGCTGCAGCCGGGCCGTCGCCGGGAGCGACCGCCAGCACCACCCTGCCACCTGGCGGCGTGAACTTGAGCGCGTTGTCGAGCAGGTTTGCGACGACCTGCAGGAGGCGGTCCCGGTCGGCGGTGACCGTGACCGTAGCCAGCTCGCCCTCGAGCGCGACGCCTCTGGCCGCGTACGCAGCCGCGGCCCGGGCAAGCGCGTCGCGGCCAACGTCCGCGAGGTCGACCGGCTCGTGCTGTACCTCCAGATCCTCGCTCTCCAACTCGTTGAGGTTGCGCAGAGCGCCGAGCAGGCGCCCCAGCCGCTCCACCTCGGCCCCGATCACCCGAAGGTTCTCGGGCGTGGCCGGCAGCACCCCGTCCTCCAGCGCCTCGATCCGGGTCTGGATGGTGGCCAGCGGGGTGCGCAGCTCATGCGAAAGGTCGGCCGTCATGTCGCGCCGCCACTGCTCGTCACGGGCCAGGCGGTCGGCCATGGAATTGAAGGCCGTCGCCAGCGCTCCGACCTCGTCCTCGGCGCGTGGCGCCACGCGCACGTCGAGGTTGCCGGCCGCAACCTCCTCGGCCGCGTCCGTGAGCTCCTCGAGCGGCCCGGTGATGCGCCGGCTCACGAGCAGGCTGATCAGGAAGGCCAGCCCGGCGGCGACGAGCGCCGCGATGACGAGATTGCGCGTGAGCGCGTTCTGGTACGCGGCTTCCGCCGCCGCGCGCGCGTTGTGCGGCGAGTAGATCTCGACCGTGGCGACCCTGCGGCCGCCGGCGTTCACCGGGTAGCTCCGCACGTCGACTGCGCCGGCCTGAGCCGCCGGGCTGCCGGCGACGGCATCGCCCGCGGCACCCGTACCACCCATGCCGCTGCCCATCATCCCGCTGCCCATCATCCCGCGCCCCATGTGCCGGCCCTGAACGGTGAACAACAGCTGCCCTTTGGGCGAGTAGACGGCGATGTCGACGTTGTTGAGCATGGCCATCTGACTGAGTGCGTAGATCGCCGAGGCGTCCCAGCCGTCGGGCTCCCGATAGGTACGCGTGAGGCTGCTCACCACCGCCTCGTTGCGTGCCCGCTGCACCTCACTCAGGTAGCTGTCGAAGCGGCGCCCCCCGACCACGAGCACGATCACCGCCACGACGGCGATGGCCAGCAGCGCCACCAGCGCATGCGTGAGCGCCAGGCGCAGGCGCAGGCCGCGCCTCACTTTTCCCCCTCGGCGAACGCGTACCCGCGCCCGTACACGGTGAGGATCAGCCGCGGGGCGCGGGCGTCTTCGCCCAGCTTGCGGCGGAGGTTCTTGACGTGCGCGTCGATCGTGCGCTCGTAGCCCTCGAACTGGTACCCCTGCACCTTGTCGATGAGCTCGAAGCGCGTGTAGATGCGGCCCGGAAAACGGGCCAGGGTCCGCAGCAGCCGGAACTCCGACTCGGTAAGGTCGATGAGGGCACCGTCCAGGGTGACGCTCCGGCGGGCGCTCTCAAGGACCAGCCGCCCGCCGGCTCGCTCCAGCACGTCGGCCTGCGGCTCATCCTCGCTGCGCGCCCGCCGCAGCAGCGCTCGCACGCGGGCCGCCAGCTCGCGGGGGCTGAAGGGCTTGGTGAGGTAGTCGTCGGCGCCCAGCTCGAGGCCGCGCACCAGGTCCTCCTCGCCGTCCTTGGCGGTGAGCATGATGATGGGCACGTCGGATCCGGCGCGGATGCGCCGGCACACGTCCTCCCCCGGCATGCCGGGCAGCCCCAGATCCAGCACCACGAGGTCCGGGCGGCGGGCGGCGATCTCGGTGAGCGCGACCTCTCCGCTGGCCGCCCACATCACGCTGTGCCCGTCACGTTCGAGGTAGCTCTGCACGACCTCGGCGATGCGCGTCTCATCCTCGACGACCAGGATTCGAGTAGGCTTGCCCATACGGGCATCTTACCCCGAGTGAGCACGGTCGCCGTGCGGCACCGCCCGGCCCATCGCCTGCCCCAGACCTTCTGATAGGATGCTCCGCACGCTCAAGGAGGTGCGCCCTGCCCAACCTCAAGGTGTACCGAGCCGCCTGGGCCGTGGCCATCATCATCATCGTGGTCACCCTCTTCACCCTGGGCAGGCCCGGCACCCCGAAGCTCAGCGGTGAACCGGTCTCGTTCGACGGCACTCGCGCCGCAGCCGACTTGCGCACCCTGGTAGAGCAGTTCCCCCTGCGCGTCGCCGGCAGCGACCCGGACAACCGCGCCGCCATCTGGGTCGACCAGCAGTTCAAGCAGGCCGGGCTAGAGACCCACATCGAGGGGTTCCCCGCCACCGTCAACGGCAAGGAAGTCGCGCTGCAGAACGTGTGGGCGGTGTCGCCCGGCGAAAGCCAGGGCAGCATCCTCCTCATCGCCAACCGCGACACGCCCCCGTTGGCCACCCAGGGCGCCAACGACAACGGCTCCGGGACGGCGACTCTGCTCGAGCTTGCCCGCGCCTTCACAGTGACCGCTCACGACCACGACATCATCTT
>JBAZPK010000239.1:0-3486 GCA_041648235.1 Thermoleophilia bacterium | reverse complement strand
CGAGGAAGACGCCTTCGGCGACGGCGTACTCGAGCTCGTCGAGCCGGTACGGCGTGCCGCCGAGCGCTCCGAGGGCCTCCCTGGCTTTGGCTTCGGTCAGCGCGGCGGTGCGAGCCGCAGTCAGGGCCGCGGCGCCGGCCACGCGCACCGGCTCGCCGGTACCCGCGCCCGCCGGCTCGCCGGCGCCCGCCACGGTCAAGGCCGCCGGCTCGCCGGCAGCGCCCTCGAGCCGCATGTGGAGCCCGATGGGCCGCAACGCGACGCGGCCGGAGACGAGGTCGCGGGCGAGCTCGCCGGCCTCCGCGGCCGCGAGGCGGAAGAGGCGGTCCTTGACTGCGACGCGCTCGTGCAGGCGCAGCGTGACCTCCGCCTCGCCCCCCGACTCGAGGCGCACCGGCTCGGTCTGCCCCCACGGGGTGTACAGGTACACGAGGTCGCCGGCGGCCACCGGCTGACTGAGCCGGACCTCCACCTCGCCCCGCGCCTCGTGCACGGCGGCGACGCGGCCGACCGCCACGCCGCGGTGGCCGCCGCGCCCGCCACTGCGTACTTCGTGGTGACGCCCCTCGAGATGCGCCGTCGTGAAGCTGCGCGAGAAGCTCTGCTCGAGGCGTGCGCGCCACTCCGGCAGGACCCGGTAACCTGCCGGATCCGCCGCGGCGGCGTCGAGGGCCTCCCGGTACACCGCCGTGGTCACACCCACGTAGGCGGCGTCCTTCATGCGGCCTTCGATCTTGAAGGAGGTGACGCCAGCGGCGAGCAGCCGCGGCAGGAGGTCGATCGCGGCGAGGTCCGAGGTCGACATCACCCGGGTGAGCTCCGCGTCGCCGGTGGGCTCGCCGCCGCCGCCCCCGGTGGAGCCGGCTGGACCTGAGGGCGCCGGCGGCCCGGCCGCGGCCCCGAGCCGGCGCAGGCCGTAGCGGAGTCGGCACGACTGGCTGCAGCGGCCGCGATTGCCGCTGCGGCCGCCGACCATGCTGGCCAGCAGGCAGTCGCCCGAGTAGCCGTAGCAGAGGGCTCCGTGCACGAAGGCTTCGAGCTCCAGGCCCTCCCGTTCGAGGGCGGCGATCTCGGCGAGGCTCAGCTCACGGGCGAGGATCGCGCGCGAGAAGCCGAGCCCGGCGAGCGCCGCCAGCTGAGCCGAGCTGTGCGTGTCGAGCTGCGTGCTGGCGTGCAGCGGCAGCCCGGGGTACTCCTCGCGCACGCGCGCGGCGAGCCCGAGGTCGGCGACGATCAGCGCGTCGAGGCCGGCGAGGTACGGCGCTTCCAGCGCCGCCAGCGCCGGCCCGACCTCAGCGTCCTTGAGAAGGGTGTTGAGCGCCACGTAGGCACGGGCGCCGTAGCGGTGCGCCAGCTCGACCGCCTCGACGGCGCCCGCCTCGCCGAAGTTCCCGGCGAAGGCGCGGGCACTCCAGCGCTCGAGCCCCAGGTACACGGCGTCGGCGCCGGCGGCGAGCGCCGCGCGCAAGGCGCGCGGCTCCCCCGCCGCCGCCAGAAGCTCCGTGGTCGGGTGAACGTCCGTCGTCATCGCCGTCCATCGTACCGCAGCCACGGCGCGACCCGGCGGGCAGGGAGCGCGGCCGCGACCGGGTGACGCAAGGCGGCCGGACGGCAGACGGGGCCGAGGCGACCCTGCAACGGACGGGGCCGGGGCCGCCGGCGGGCGACCCCGGCCCCGTCCGTTGTCACCCCGGGCGCCTCAGAGCGGCGGCAGCGCGCCCGGCTCTTCGCCGGTCACAGCGCCGTCGGCGTCGCGGTGCACGCGCGTCAGGCCCGAGGTGGCGATGGTCCGGACGCCCTGCCGCTCGAGCTCGTCGAGGAAGACGTTGATGCCCAGCGAATCGCTCGCCATGTGCCCGGCGATGACCACGTGGATGTTGTGCTTGCCGGCTTCGTCGAGCAGCTCCTGGCCCATGTGCATGGCGACGATGGTGCCGACGCCGGCGGCGGCGAGCTTCTCGATGGCCGCCTTGGGGCCCTCGGTGCCGCCGGTCATGTCGACCAGGACCTTGCCGGCCCGGGCGCCGGGGCTGCTCTTGCCGATGTAAGGACCGGCACCCTTGAGGGCGGCGATACGGTACTCGGGGATCTCGAGCAGGGCCTTCTGGACGTCCTCGATGAGCTTCGGCTCGCGCTGCGCGAAGTACGTGTTCAGGTACTGGACGACGAGGTTGTCCGTGGGTGTGTGAGCCGAGAAGAAGGGGATCTCGAGGAGCCGCGCCGCGTCGATGGCCTGGTCGTAGTTGAGCGGCAGAAGGCGGCGCTTGACCTCGTCCATGCGCTCGGTGATGAACTTCTCGCCGGCCTGGATCGGCACCCCGTAGCTCGCCCAGATGTCGGCCTGGACCTCCATGACCGCGTCGAGGCGCGTCAGGCCCCAGCCCTCGGGATGATGCGTATAGATGGCGTCGATCGGCGTCCCCTTGGCACGCAGACGGTCGGCGAGAAGCACCTCGCCGGTGTTCATGTCGATGCCGCCGATGATCAGGCTGACTTCGGTCTCAGGGTCGCCGACGTAGATGCGCGTGTCGTTGAAGGGGTTGCTGAGCCCCTCCCGGTCGGTCAGGCCCTTGAGATGGTCGGGCAGCGACTCGTAGCGGCGCTGCTGGCGCGCCAGGAAGTCGTCGACGCCCTCCTTGCCGCGCGGGTCGGCTTCGACCCCCATGCGCACAGCGGTCTCGTAGATCTCACGAAGTTTCACGGCCGTCCTTTCTCGGTCAGGCGGCGCCCCGGCAAGCGACGGGCGCCGCGCTGCGTGCTGCTACTCGTGGCCCCTATTCTTACCCAGACGAACTCGCGCGGCACCCCCGGGACGAGGCCCGGGCGGACGCCGCGGCGAGCCGTCAGCGGCCGGAGGCGCCCCGAGGCAGCGGGCGGGAGAGGTAGCGGCTGTCGGCGTCCACGAAGCGCCAGGCCCTGGGGTCGCCGTTCACGCCGATCCGCGGCGTGGCGGCGAGGCGCGGCGCCGCGGCGCCGCGCGGGCGCGGCAGTACCGCCAGGGGCGGCTCCCACACGCTCAGCCCGTCGTGCCGGCGGTCGAGGCCGAGCGCCTGGGTGAGCCGCGCCGGGCCGCTGCACAGCAGGCGCGGCTCGGCGACGCCGCGCCGCTCGGCCATCCGCTCCGCGCCGCACGTCGGCTCGAGGGCGCGCAGGAGGACGGCCGCCCCGACTCCCTCACCCTCGCAGGCGATGTTGGCGCAGAAGTGCATCCCGTAGGTGAAATAGACGTACAGGTGGCCGGGCGGCCCGAACATGACCGCGTTGCGCGCCGTGCGCCCGCGGTACGAATGGCTGCGGGGGTCGCCGGGCGCGTAGGCTTCGGTCTCGACGACACGCCCGCCGACGCCGTCGCAGAGAAACGTGCAGCCCACGAGGGCGCGCGCCACCTCGAGCACGGGGCGTGCGAAGAAGGATCTCGGCAGTGCTGGAGGCAGGGTCACGCGGCTAGTCTAGCGGAGGAGGGCGGCGTACAGTACGGAGGTCCCC
>JBAZPK010000238.1:0-3490 GCA_041648235.1 Thermoleophilia bacterium | reverse complement strand
CCGCTACGGCCATGCCGGGCGCGCCGTGCTGTTCGTCGGCGAGTCCGCCGACGACGCCAACGCCGTTGCGGCCGAGCTCGAGCGGCTCCTCTTCAAGCTCGGTGTGCACTCGTACTACCTGAGCGCCACCGACCTCGGAGCCGACAAGGACGTCCTCGAGCGCGAGTCGCATCTGGGCCGGCTCGGTGAGATCGCCTGGGCGATGACCGACGCCGGCATCGTCCTCGTGGCGGCGCTCGGCGACGTGGACCGCTTCGACCTGCAACGCCTGCGCACCCTGGCGGCGCCGCACGAGGTCGTGGTGATCGCCGCCGGCGGCGAGGGCGACACCGGGGCCGACCTCGGGGCCGATATCGCCCTCGCGGCGAGCCTCGGCCCCGGCGAGGCGGCGGCTGAGGCGCTCCGCGCCCTGACGGCCGCCGGCGTGCTGCCCGCTCGCAGCGCCTGAACCGGCCACGAAAGCCGGCGAACCTCGGCGGCCCCTGCGCCGTCTCCCCGGCAGGCAGGCCGAGCCCGAGGAGGTCATCGTGTCCGTACGATCCACAGCCGCCGCCCTCATCGCGGCCGCCGCGCTGACGCTGGCCGTAGCGCTCGGCGCCTGTTCCTCAGGCGGCGCCGGCGAAGCCGCCTCGCCGCTGCCGTCCGGCAGCCCCAGCCAGGCCCCCCCGGCGGGGACCAGGCTCGCCCCCGGCCTGTACGACCTGGCCGACGGGACCGTCCAGGCCGTGGGCACGGCCGAGTACCGCGACCTCGAGGGCGGCTTCTGGGCCGTCGTCGGTGGCACCGAGGCCACGGGGGACGTGGGCACGGTGGTGGCGGTGCTCGCCAATGGGGATGAGTTCGCCGGGCAGCTCGAGCAGCTCCGCGGCCTTCCCGTGATCGTGGAGGGCACCCGCCTGGAGGGCGCCTCCATCCGTATGGCCGGGCCGGAGATCGAGGCGACCCGGGTTGTCGCGACCGGCGACGCGGCCGGCCCCGCCGACTAGCACCGGCCGGGCACCGCCGGCCGAGAAGCGCCCGCCGGGCCCGCGCCGGCCGGCGCGGGCCTCACTTTAGGCGACCCTCGAAAACGGGTAGGTAGACCCCTGCATCCGCCGTATCCCGGCGAGCACACACGCGAAGGAGACGACCGATGCCCGACCGCCTCGACCTCACCGCGGAGTCCGGCGCCCCAGTCGCCGACAACCAGCGCTCGCAGACCGCAGGCCTCGGGGGGCCCGTGCTCCTGCAAGATCAGCACCTTCTCGAGAAGCTGGCGCGCTTCAACCGCGAGCGCATCCCGGAGCGCGTCGTGCACGCGCGCGGCTCCGGCGCGCACGGCCACTTCGAGGTCACGCATGACGTGAGCGCCCTCACCCGCGCCCGCTTCCTGAGCGAGGTGGGCAAGCGCACCGAGGTCTTGGCGCGCTTCAGCACCGTCGCCGGCGGGCGCGGGTCGGCGGACGCCGTGCGCGACCCGCGCGGCTTCGCCCTCAAGTTCTACACCGAGGACGGCAACTACGACCTCACCGGCAACGACACGCCGGTCTTCTTCATCCGCGACCCGCTCAAGTTCCCCGACTTCATCCACTCCCAGAAGCCCGACCCGCGCACCAACCGCCAGGAGCCGGACAACGTGTGGGACTTCTTCAGCCTCTCGCCCGAGGCCACGCACATGTTCACCTGGCTGTTCGGCGACCGCGGCATCCCGGCGAGCTACCGGCACATGAACGGCTACGGCTCGCACACGTTCCAGTGGGTCAACGGCGCCGGCGAGCAGACGTTCGTCAAGTACCATTTCAAGACCGACCAGGGCATCCGGAGCCTCACCGCCGAGGAGGCCGCCAAACTGGCCGGAGAGACCCCCGACTCGCATCAGCTCGACCTGCTGCAGGCCATCGACCGCGGCGAGTTCCCAGGCTGGACGCTGAAGATCCAGGTCATGCCGGCGGCCGAGGCGGCGCACTACCGCTTCAACCCCTTCGACGTCACGAAAGTGTGGCCGCACGCCGACTACCCGCTGCGCGAAGTCGGCAAGCTGGTGCTCGACAGGAACCCCGACAACTACTTCGCCGAGGTCGAGCAGGCGGCCTTCGACCCCGGGCACTTCGTCCCCGGCATCGGGCCATCGCCCGACAAGATGCTGCAGGGGCGCCTGTTCGCCTACGGCGACGCGCACCGCTACCGCCTCGGCGTCAACCACACCGAGCTGCCGGTGAACCGGCCGCACGCCGCGGTGGCCAACTACGGCCGCGACGGCTTCATGCGCGCCGGCGGCAACGGCGGCGCGGCGAAGAACTACGAGCCCAACAGCTTCGGCGGCCCAGTGGAGACCGGCGAGCCGCTGTACGCGGGGCTCGCCGTCGAGGGCGCTGCGGGCACTTACGAGTGGGACAGCCGCGAGGGTGACGACTTCGGGCAGGCCGGCGCGCTCTACCGCGTCATGACCGAGGCGGAGCGCGACCGCCTGGTAAGCAACATCGCCGGGAGCCTCTCTCAGGTGAGCAAGAGTGACATCATCGAGCGCTCGGTGAGCCACTTCCGCGCCGCCGACGGCGAGTACGGCGCGCGAGTGGCGGCCGCCGTGGCAACGCTGCGCCGGGACGCGTAGCCGCCGGCGGGCGCGCCTCCCCGACCCGGCTCGGCGAACGTCACCGCAAAGATTCTCTTGAAGTACAAGACTTTTCTTGCGTTTTGCTCTACACTGTCCGACACGGGTCAATGTATGGCCCGAGAGTTGGCGGCGTGACCACGTGCTTCTCCGCCGGCGATGTCAGCGGATGATGGCAGATGGTCGCGTCGCTTTGTTAAAAGCCCTGCGGGGCGGAAAAGGATGCGTCAAATGGCAGAAGGTACCGTCAAGTGGTTCAACGCGGCCAAGGGCTACGGCTTCATCTCGCGCGAGGATGGTGACGATCTCTTCGTTCACTTCCGCGAGATCCAGGAAGAGGGTTTCAAGACCCTCGACGAGGGCCAGAGGGTCACGTTCGACGTGACGCAGGGTCAGAACGGCAAGATGCAGGCGAGCAACGTCCGCAAGGCCTGACGCCATTTCACATCTGCTTGTTCCCGAAAGGGCGGCCCCGCGGGGCCGCCCTTTCGTCGTTCGGGGGCGGGGGCGGGCGCTGGCGAGGCGGCCCGAGCCGCGCCTCGCCGCCCTCGCGGAGGCCGGCGCGTGAGGGTCCGCCGCGCGCCTCTCGAGACGCTCAGCGTCGACGGCCTCCAGTTCGCCGTGCGCTGGAGCCAGCGGCGGCGCACCATCGGCATCACCGTGGCGCGCGACGGCGGCCTGCGCGTCCTGGCGCCGGCCGGGATGCCGGCGCGTAAGCTCGAAGCGGCCGTGCGCGCCAAGCTCCCCTGGGTGCGCCGCAAGCGCGCCGAGATGGAGGCCCTGGGGCCGCCCCCGGCGCCCAAGCGCTTCACCGACGGCGAGCGCCTGCCGTACCTGGGGCGCGAGTACGAGCTGGCGCTCGTCGACGCGCGCGCGCCGGCCGCGGGCCCGCGCGAGTCA
>JBAZPK010000237.1:0-3493 GCA_041648235.1 Thermoleophilia bacterium | reverse complement strand
ATGGGCGGCGCGGCGATGGGCGGTGCGGAGACCGCCGGCGCGGACACAGCGGGGTGGGCACCGGCCGGGCCTGAAGTGCCCGGCGGCGAGGCTTGCCCGCCGCCGGGCACGGGGTCGCGGTACAGGGCCGCGGCCAACCCGCAGACCGCGAAGGCGAGCAGGGCGGCGAAGACGAAGCCCGCTTGCCAGCCCGCCGCCGCAGCCAGGGCGGGCATGATCGCCGCGCCGAGCATGCCACTCACGTTGACCGCCGCCTGGTTGACGCCCACTGCGGTCGCGCGCTCGTGAGCCGGGAACCACACCATGATCGCCTTCACGGCCGTGGGGTAGATAAAGCCGCAGCCGAACCCTGAGCAGGCGAGCAGCAGGAGCATCACGCGATACGACGGTGCCAGCGCGACCGCGCCGATGCAGACGCCGGTGATCGCCGACCCGATGAGCAGGGCGCGGCGGACGCCGATGCGGTCGGCAAGCCAGCCGGCCATGATCAGCGTCGGCGCGTACGACACGGCTGTGGCACTCGTGAGCCCCCCGATCTGCGCGTTGGAGAGCGTGAAGGACTCTTTGAGGAACGGTGCCAGCGGGCCCACGCAGAGGCGAGACAGAAAGACGACGAGGTAGGCACACCAGACCACGCCGAGCGCGACGAAGCGATACCGGGGCAAAGGCGTGGGGGCGACTGCGACGGTGGTGGAGCTCACCGCCCGATTCTAGCTCACCTGGCCATCCCACCGGAGGCACGGGGCCGGGCTGCCGGCCCCGGGGAGGGCCGGCGCGGCGTGCCGAAAGTGCGCGGCGCCGGCCTCTTCACGCGGGCGCGGTCACCTGACGGCGCCGCGCTCACCGCTCACATCTGCGGCGGCTTGTGGACGCCGATCCGGTTGCCTTCGCTGTCGAGGAAGAAGCCGATCCAGCCGACCATCTCGCCCATGTCGCTGACCGGCATCAGGATCCTGCCGCCGGCGGCGACCACGC
This sequence comes from Thermoleophilia bacterium, assembly GCA_041648235.1. Classification (GTDB taxonomy): domain Bacteria; phylum Actinomycetota; class Thermoleophilia; order UBA2241; family UBA2241; genus CAIXSE01. The sequence goes on along the minus strand of JBAZPK010000237.1, from coordinate 2,518 downwards.
GCTCGAGCATCGCCTCGGGGTCGCCCTGGCTGTCGAGGTAGATGGTGGGGCCCTCGGTACTCGGCTTGTTGTTCTCGCTCAGGGAGATGTCGGCGCTCACGGTGCCTTGCTCGCCCGGCAGCGTGACGACGCCATCCATGCCCGGGATCGTCTGGACCTCGGCCTGGAGAACTGCGCTGTAGAACTTGCTCGCCCTCTCGAGGTCGGTCGCGGGAATAGACGCCCATACGATGGTATTGGCCATGATGTACCTCGTCAGAAGTGGTTCCAGCTGATGGGCGGTACATCGCCACTCCAGCGTGCGGCGAAACCCCCACGAGCAACGGCGGCGCCTCGGGGGAGAGTTGCGCCTCGCGTCCCAAGGCGAGGCGCCGTGCGTCCAGGGGCGAGGCGACCTCGCGTCCGCGGGCGACGCGACCTCGCCTCTGACCGGACGACCGCGCGTCCGCCGCCGGCGTGAGTTTCGCATCCGCTCCATCCGGGGCACAAGGGAGCCATGGGCCGCGACACGCGCCGGGGGGGACGTCGCGGATGCGGGGCCTCGCCTACGAGGTCCACTTCACATCCGGATCCTTCCACGGCCGCGCGCCACGGGCAGGGGAACCCGATGGAGGGAGCCGACTATGCGCTACTCGACACGACCTGGTCCGCTGCTGCTTCTCGCAGCCGTGACCTGCCTTCTGGGCGGAGGCCTGAGCTGGGGCCTCTCCGCGGCCCTGGCCGCCAGCGAGAGCCCGAGCCCCACCGGCGACAAGGTGACGCTGCGCATCGGCTGGCCACGTGAGCCGGACAACCTCAATCCGTTCATCGGGTGGGAGAACTCCTCCTACGAAGTCTGGGCGCTGAACTACAGCTTCCTCTTCGGCTTCGGCGCCCGCGAAGAGCCGACCCTCGACCTCGCCGCCGAGTTCCCCACCGCGGAGAACGGCGGCATCTCGGCCGACGGCAAGACCTGGACGATCAAGCTCAAGCCGGACGTCCTCTGGTCGGACGGCCAGCCGCTCACCGCCGAGGACGTGGCGTTCACGTACAACTACAGCATCTCGAACGAGCTGTACGCCTGGGGCATCATGACCATCGGCATCGAGAAGGTCGAGGTGGTGGACCCGCTCACGGTGCGCTTCATCTGCTCGCGGCCGAAGGCCGACCTCATGAAGCTCTGGGTGCCCATCATCCCCAAGCACGTCTGGGAGACGGTCAAGCCGAGCGTGGCCGAGACCTCCTACGTGAGCAAGCCCCCGCTCGTCGGCAGCGGGCCCTTCCAGGTCGTGGAGTTCGACCGGGGGCACTTCGTACGCCTGGAGAGGAACCCGCACTACTTCGCCGGCGCACCTGCGGTCGACGAGATCATCTTCCTCAACTACCAGAACGCGGACACGATGACGCAGGACCTCAAGCTGGGGACCATCGACGCCGCCTGGGGCCTGCCGCAGGCCCAGGTGGCGCAGCTCGAGGCGGCCGCCGGCCTCGAGGCGGTCTCGTACAACTACTACAACTGGGATTACCTGAACATCAACTGCTACGAGGACAAGGCTTCCCTCGGCCACCCGGTGCTCCGCGACCCGGCATTCCGCGGCGCCCTCGACTACGCGATCGACCGGGAGCGCCTGGCGGCGATCGCCTGGAGCGGCAACGCCGAGCCGGGCACAACGATCATGCCGCCCGACACCTGGATCGACCCTGACTACCACTGGGAGCCACCCGCCGACCAGCTCTACACGTTCGACCTGGCGAAGGCCGGACAGATGCTGGACGACGCCGGCTACCGCGACGGCGACGGCAACGGCGTGCGCGAATACAAAGGCAAGGACATCAAGCTGCGGCTCTGGGCGCTGACCGACGACGTCCACGGCCAGAGCGAGGGCAAGCTCATCACCGGCTGGCTGAGAGACCTCGGCCTCAATGTCAACCTGAGCGTGATCGACGAGGGCACCCTCGAAGACGCCCTGTGGAACTACACCGGCGACACCTACACTCCCGACTTCGACCTCTACCTCTGGGACTGGGACGGGTTTCTGGATCCCGGCCAGACCCTGGCCACGCTGACCACCGCGCAGATCGAGTCCTGGAACGAGCCCTGCTGGTCGAACCCCGAATACGACCGTCTGGCCACAGAGCAGGCGGCGGAGCTCGACCCGGACAAGCGCCAGCAGCTGATCTGGCGCATGCAGCAGATCATCTACGAGGAGACGCCATGGGTCGTGCTCACCTACCCGGAGCATCTCGAGGCCTACAACGTCGACAGGTGGACCGGATGGACGCGGGTCATCGGCGGCCAAGGGCCGGCCTTCTACACCGCCGGCAACATCGACACCTACCTGAACCTCAAGCCGAAGGCCGCCGCTGAGCCCACCGAGTCCGGCAGCGGCCTGACCATCGCCGTCATCGTCGTGGCCGCGGCGGCCGTGGCCGGCGCCGCCGCCTGGGTCTTCCTGCGGCGCCGGCCGCGCGCGACGGAGGAGTAGCGGGCGGCCCGGCACCAGCGAGCAGCGGGCGCGGCTCCCGGGCGCGCCACGAC
>JBAZPK010000236.1:0-3496 GCA_041648235.1 Thermoleophilia bacterium | reverse complement strand
CGGCCTCCACCGTGGCGAGCTCGAGCAGGCGGGTCACGAGCGTGGGCGGCGCCCCGGCGGCGGCGGCCAGCGCCGCCACCGTCTCGAGGCGCGCGTCACCGTAGCGACTGTGCGTGTTCCAGATGCCGGCCGCCAGCTTCACGAGCTTGCCGGCATGCCCCACCACGACGACGTGCTCCACCCCGGCATCGACGCAGTGGTCGAGCAGGTCGCCGGCGAAGTTGGAGCACTGCACGATGGCAGTCTCCGGGGCGCCGAGAACGTCGCGCGCGGCGCGCTCGCCGTAGCTGCCGGGCGCCAGGTACACGGTGCGGTTGCCGGCGGCCAGGGCCATGGCCACCTGCGGCAGCAGCGAGCGCATCCAGGCATCCTCCGACTTGGGGATCACGCGCCCCGAGGTACCGAGCACGGAGAGCCCACCCTCGATGCCGAGGCGCGGGTTGAAGGTGCGCAGCGCCGTCTCCTCGCCGCCGGGGATGCTCACCGTGACGCGCACGGCGCCCAGCGGCAGCGCCTCGCGCAGGGCGGCGGCGATCATGCGCCGCGGCACGGGGTTGATGGCCGGCTCGCCGGGCGCGAGCTGCAGGCCGGCCCGGGTGACGGTGCCGACCCCCGGGCCGGCGACGAACGTGACCGCGTCGCCGTCGCCGGTGACCTCCACCTCGACCACGACCGTCATGCCGTCGGTGACGTCGGGGTCGTCGCCCGCGTCCTTGCGCACGGCCGCGCGGGCCCGCGCCCCGCCGAGGCGCTCCAGCGACTCGATCGCCAGGGTCACCGTCTCGCCGTCAGGCAGCGGCACGGCGACCGTCTCGCCAGCGGCGCCGTCCGCGGCGCGCCCGCCGGCCAGCGCCGCCGCCGCGGCCTTGGCGGCCGCGGCGGCGCAGGTCCCGGTGGTCAGCCCGCTACGAAGCGCGACCTCCATGCTCAGGCGTCCTCCTCCAGCACGCGCAGGAGCGCGTTCACCGTGGCGGCGGCCAGCGGGCTGCCTCCGCGGGTGCCCTCGATGGCCACGTACACGAGGTCGGAGGCCATCAGCGCGTCCTTGGACTCGGCGGCATCGACAAAGCCCACCGGCATGCCGATCACGAGCGCCGGGCGGGCCACGCCCTCCACGACGAGGGCCAGCACCTCGCGCAGGGCCGTCGGCGCGTTGCCCAGGGCCACAACGGCGCCGTCGAGGCGCGCCCCGAAGGCGCGCATGGCGCAGGCGGCGCGCGTGCGCCCGCTGCGCGCCGACTCGGCGGCCACGGCCGCGTCGGCGATGAGGCACTCGACGCTCCCGCCCAGGGCCTCGACGCGGCCGCGGTTCACGCCGATGCGCACCATGTGCGTGTCGGTGAACACCGGCGCTCCGGCGCGCAGCGCGGCGACGCCGGCGCTCACCGCCTCGGGGTGGAAGCGCACCGCCTGTGCCAGCGATGGGTCGCCACTCGTGTGCACGAGGCGCTTGACCACCGTGCGCTCGCCCGGCGTCCAGCCGCCGTCGGCCAGGAGGCCGTCGATGATCGCCATGCTGCGCACCTCGATCTCGTGCGGCTTCAGGCCAGACATGCGGCCTCCTCGGCGCGCTCCACGAGGATGTCGGCGACGCGCGGGTCGGCGCCCAGGGGGCGCCCGAAGCGGAAGGTCACGGCCGGGTGGCCGGCGGCGAACCCGGCCAGCATCTCGGGGATGTCGCGCCGGATGTGGTTGCCGTCGAACAGGAAGCACGGCTGCACGACGATCTCGTCGGCGCCGGCGGCCACGGCGGCCGCCACGGCGTCGGCCAGCGACGGCTCCGCGAGCTCCATGAAGGCCGGGTGGACGGGCTCGGAGCGGCGCGCCCTTAGCTGGGCGACGAGCTCCATGAACTGCGCCGTGGCGGCCGGGTTGCGGCTGCCGTGGCCGAGGACGATCAGGGCGGTGCTCATGACGGGGCTCCTCCGGAGGAACGGCCGCCGGCGTGGGCGCGGCAGCGCTCGAGCCAGTGCTCGAGGGCCGCCGGGTGGCCGGCGAAGTGCAGGTGGACGTAGGAGGCGAAGAGGTCGCCGGCGGCGTAGCCCTCCGGCTTGCCGTCGACGAGATAGGCGGCGCGCCCGGCGTTGTCGAGCTCGCAGCTCGAGTAGTGGAACTCATGGCCCCGGACGGTGGCGCCGGCCGGGCCGAGCAGCGAGCCGGACGCCAGCACGGCCTCCCGGTAGCCCATGCCCTGCAGGCGCTTGTGCATGCGGGCGCGGCCGGGGATGGCGCCGACCAGCGGCCAGGTGCGGCCGTCGAGGTCCTCGAGCGACTCGCAAAGGTACAGGAGGCCGCCGCACTCGGCGTAGGCCGGGAGGCCGGCGGCGAGGGCGGCGGCCAGGTGCCGCCGCAGGGGTACGTTTGACGAGAGGCCGGCGGCGTGCAGCTCCGGGTAGCCGCCGCCGAGGTACAGCCCGTCGCAGACGGGCAGCTCGGCGGCCTCCAACGGGCTGAACAGCAGCAGCTCGGCGCCGCGCTCGCGCAGCAGCCGCAGCGTGTCGGCGTAGTAGAAGGCGAAGGCCTCGTCCCACGCCACCGCCAGGCGAGGGCGCGCGACGGGTCGTCCGCTCTGGCCGCCCACCCCGGGCGCCCTGGGCGGCGCCGTCACTGCCGGTGCCCCTTGGGCGAGCGCCAGGACGCGGTCGAGGTCCACATGCGTGGCGAGCAGCTCGCCGAGGCGGTCCATCACCTTCGCCGCCTCGCTGCCCAACTCGTCGGCCACGACGAGGCCGAGGTGGCGCGAGGGCAGCTCCAGGTCGTCGGCGGCCGGCAGGTAACCGAGGGTCTCGACCCCGGCCCGGGCGAGGGCCGCCTCGACCGCGGTCCGCGAGCGGCGCGGGTTCCAGCGGTTGAGGATCACGCCGACGACGTCGACGCCGGGGTCGTACGTCTTGAAGCCCAAGGCGAGGGCGCCGACGCTGGCCGACATCCGGGCGGCATCGAGCACCAGGATCACCGGCGCCCGCAGGCGCTGGGCCACGTCGGCCGTGCTCGTGGGCGTCACCCCATCGCGATGGCCGTCGAAGAGGCCCATGACCCCCTCGATCACGGCGACGTCGGCGGTGGACCCGGCCACGGCGCCGAGCACTGCCTCCTCGCCCATCATGAACAGGTCCAGATTGCGGCCGGGCACGCCGGCGGCGAAGCGCTGGTAGCCGGTATCGAGGTAGTCGGGGCCTACCTTGAAGCCCTGGACCGCGAGCCCGCGCTGCCGCAGGGCCGCCATGAGGCCGAGGGCGACCGTCGTCTTGCCCTCGCCGCTGCGCGGCGCCGCGACCACGAAGCGCGGCGGCGCCGCGTTCGCCGGGCGCGCCAGGCTCGCCGCGGAGAAGGCTTTCGAGACGGCGCTCACGCCGTCGCCTCCGGCGGGGTCAGCGCGGCGAACGCCGCCAGCAGACGCTCGTTGTGCACGGCGGATCGCGGGCTCACCCGGATGTGCCGGGGCAGGCCGAACGAGGCGCAGTCGCGGACGAGGCAGCCCCGGGCGAGGAGCGCC
>JBAZPK010000235.1:0-3531 GCA_041648235.1 Thermoleophilia bacterium | reverse complement strand
CGCGCAGGGGGGAGTGCCCGGCCGCCTGCCACGCGGCCGCTTGCGCGCAGGCTCTGCTGACGACCCAGCTCGTCAGCTCTCCGATCAGGCTGGTCGACTCGGCGACCGGCAAGAAGGCGTCCGGGAGGAGCAGGCCCTGGGTCGGATGGCGCCAGCGAACGAGAGCTTCAACCCCGACCATGGCGGCGCTGGCGAGGTCGATCTGCGGCTGGTAGAAGAGCTCGAGCTCCTCTCTCCGCAGCGCGAGCCTCAAGTCATGCTCGGTCTCGACACGCGTCTCCACCTTGAGGCCCATCTCGCGGTCGTAGAACTGGTACGAGTCGCCGCCTCCGTCCTTGGCTCTCTGGGCGGCGATCGCGACATGCTCGAGCAGGTCATCTTCGTTCTGAGCATCGCCGGGAAACAGCGCTACGCCGACGCTTGCCGTCACAGGGAACGAGCGTCCCTCGCGAGCTGCCAGGGCCGGGCGAGCGCCGCCCGGACCTGCTCGGCGACCCTCAGGGCGCCCTCCGAACCCTGGACGTCGGGCAGGAGCAGGACGAACTCGTCAGCGCCCCAGCGAGCCAGCGTGTCGGTATCCCGGATGAGCGGTTGCACCCTTGCGGCAACCATCCGGAGCACCTCGTCTGCGGCCCCGTGGCCAACGAGGTGATTGAGGTCGGCGAAGCGGTCGACGTCCACGTGGAGCAGTGCCGCCGGCCGGCCGCTGCGGCCGGCGCTGGAGATCGCCTGCTGCAGACGGTCGCGGAACAGCGTGCGGTTCGGAAGCCCGGTCAACACGTCGTGGAAGGCGAGTCGTTCGATGAGCTCCTCTGCACGCTTGCCCTCGGTCAAGTCCACGATGATGCCGATCCCGCCGCTCACCCGGCCGTCTGCATCGAGGAGCGGCGCCGCTCGCGCGGAGACCCAGCGCTCGTCGTTGCCGGCGCCGTGCTTGAGCTGACCTTCGAACGTCCCGGGCTGCCCATCGAAGACTGATGCGGCTACCGCAGCCAGGCTCGGCTCGCCCAGGTCGCGCACGTGGGCCCCGATGACGACTTCCTCGGGGCCTCGCACGAGCTCGCTGAGGCGAGTGTTGCAGCCCGTGATGATGAGGTCGGTGTTGAAGAGAAAGAGCCCCGCCGGCGACTGCTCGAACACGGTGCGGTACCTCTCCTCCGAGAGCCGCAGGTCCGTGAGCGCCTGGGCTCGCATCAGTGTGGCTTCCTCCTCCTGCTCCCTGAGCTGCGAGAAGAGGAGCTGGGTGGAGCGCGCCAGGCCGTTCTTAGTGACGGCGATATAGGTCAGCGCGATGAAGAGGACTGCCGTGAAGTGCGTGATGTCGTCGGAAGGCAAGAAGGCCTTGAGCACCCAGCCGAGAGCGGCGGCGGCGAGCGCGAGCAGTATGGCGACCTGGAAGGCGTCGTCGAGCAGTCGGCGACGGCGGTAGGTGAGCACGGCGGCGAGAACGAGCGCTCCGGCTACGAAGAGGTCGCTCGACCGTTCGAAGGCGAATGCGCCGGCTCCTCCGTGGACGGGAGAGAGGATGTTCCACCGGAGGATCGCGACGAGGAGCAGGCCCGTGGCGAGTGCGTATGCAGCGATCCACCGTTCGGGCCGTAGCCGATGACCGAGCGTGAACGGGGCACACAGCATCGAGCCAGCCAAGAGGAATCCGGAGGCAAGCTCGATCGGTTCTGCAGCGGAAGGCGCGATCCGGATGGCCTGGGTCAGACCTGCGCCCGCCGCGCCGTGCGCAACTTGCAGCGCGGCGATGAAGGCCAGAGACAGCGCCAGGAACAGAGGGTAGTCGTCGGCAACGAACCAGCGCAGATTGCGCGCCACCTCGACTGCGCAGAAGGCGGCGATCGCGAAGGCAAAGACCCAGGCGGCCGTGAACGCTTCATGCGAAAGGAACCTTGCCGCGGCAAGCGCCAGGAGGCAGAGCCCGACGACCACGGCGTCGCTGTGGCTGATGGCCGAGCCCTGGGTCGGCGTCATCTGACGCGTTTCGCTCGGCGGAGAGTCGCTGCCCGCCCATGCGAAAGCCGCGAGTCGACCCCAGGATCCACGGCCGGAGATCGCCGTGCGTGGGCGTCCGTACCTGTCGGGGCGGTGGATTCCCATACTGCAGACTATCGGCGCTCGGGGGGGTCAACCTTGACCATCGCTCTCCCCTGACCCTCCGCTGGCCGTGGGTCGTGGACTACTGGATGTGGGGATGGTCGGCCTTGACGGGCGCGGCTGCCTGCACGGCCCCGCGCATGCGGTTTGCGGACACCTGCAGAGGGTAGAGGGCTCCAAGAGGCGCTCAGGCGGTGGCCCTGACGCCCGAACGCAGCGGAGGAGACCGACGATGATGAATGGCTGGGGTGACGGGTGGAGCGGCGGTGGCTGGGGCGCCGGCGGGTGGCTGATGCTCGTGTTCACGCTACTCTTCGTAGTGGCCGTGATCATCGGCATCGTGTACATGGTGAGAGCCCTGGGCGGCGGCGGCGCGGCCCCCGGCGGCCAGGCGCCGCCGAGCCGGCCGGACTCCCCGGAAGACATCCTCAAGCGGCGCTACGCCGCCGGCGAGATCGACCGCGAGGACTACGAGAGCCGGCTGCGGGACCTGCGCTCATGACGCGCCGCCGGCCGTTCGTGATCGCCGCGGCGGCGTTCCTGGTCGCTCTGGCGGCCCTCGCCGGCTTGGTCGTCATCAGCTCCCTCGGGCCGGGCTGGTCCAGCAAGGGCCTGGCACCGGGTGAGCGCATCTTCCGTTATGGCCTGGACAGCGGCGGTCGGCCGATACCCCGCAGCGGCGGCATGATGATGATGAGCTCCGGGTGCGCCGGGTGCCATGGCCGCGACGGGCGTGGCCGCACCACGCGGATGTACGCCGCGCCCGACATCACCTACGCGAACCTGACGGACCCCCAGGGCATGCTCGACCCCGACGGCACTCGAGGGCCAGCCTTCACCGACGCCGCCCTGCGGACGGCCGTGACCGAGGGCGTCGATCCCGAGGGTGACCACCTCTCGTGGCCGATGCCGCGCTGGAACTTGACCGACGCCCAGTGGGCCGACCTGCTCGCCTACCTCAAGTCGCTGCTCTGAGGCGCGCGTGAGCCCGGCGGGGCCAGCGGACGCCGCGCGGGCGCGGGCCCGCGCCCGGAGGGTGAAGGGCATCACAACATCCGCGCAGGTTCTTCACGTCGCCTTCACGGCTCCCGGGCAGAGTGAGTCTGCAACCGATCGCCTTCGTTGCCGGACAGGCAACGGGCGCGGCAAGGAGGAACGCACAATGGGTTACTACGACATGATGTCTGGCTGGGGTGGTGGCTGGGGTGGCTGGGCGATGGGACTCAGCATGATCGTCTTCGTGGTCGGTGTGGTCGCCCTCACCGTCTGGGGGCTTCGGGGCGTGGCCGGCTCCGGGCCCGCGCGGGCCGTGCCACAGGTCGTTCGCGAGAGCGCCGCGGACGTGCTGAAGCGGCGCTACGCCGCCGGCGAGATCGAGGCCGCCGAGTTCGAGCAGAAGCGGCGCGACCTGTTCTGATCGCGGGCCCG
>JBAZPK010000234.1:0-3550 GCA_041648235.1 Thermoleophilia bacterium | reverse complement strand
CCATGAGCGCGCCGCCGAGCTCGGCCGGAATGCCCTCCTCGGCCAGCCGGTCGCGCCAGAGCGTGGCCAGCACGACGTCGGTCGGGGAGGCGACGCTGACGACGCGGCCGCTCACCGGGGGCCCACCGCCAGGCGGTGGAGGATCTCTATGTTGCGCGCGTCAGGGCCATCACCGGCGAAGCCCGGCACCTCGAGGATGCCTGGCAGGTCGGCAAACGCCGGGTGCGTCACGATGGCGCGGAACCCTGCGCTGCCGATCTCGCCCTCGCCGATGTTCTCGTGCCGGTCGCGATTGGAGCCGAATGCGGTCTTGGAATCGTTCAGGTGGAGCATGCCGAGGCGGTGGAGGCCGCAGGCGGCGTCGAGGCGCGTCAGCGCCTCGGCCAGGCCTGCGGCCGTTCGCAGGTCGCAGCCGGCCTCGAAGAGGTGCGCGGTGTCGAGGCAGATGCCGAGGCGCGGGTGGCCGCCGGCGGCCGCGATCATCGCGGCCAGCTCGGCGAAGTCGACGCCCATCGTGCCGCCCGCACCGGCCGTGTTCTCGAGCAGGATCCGCACCGACGAGCCCTCGCTCTCGGCGAGCGCCCGCCGCAGGGCCGCCCGCACCCGCGCCAGGCCGACGTCGAAGCCGGCGCCCTGGTGCGAGCCGATGTGCGTGACGATGGCGTCGGCGCCGAGCTGCTCCGCTGCGGCCACGGCGCCGAGCAGCGACGTCACCGACTTCTCGTAGAAGTCGTCCTTGTCGCTGGCCAGGTTGATGAGGTAGATGGTGTGGATGACCACGAAGCGGATCGGGGATGAGGCGCGGGCCTCCCGGAACTTCGCCGCGTCCGCGTCCCTGTACTGCGTGGGCGCCCAGGTGCGCGGGCTGCCGGCGAAGAACTGCACGGCCTCGCAGCCGAGCTCGACGCCGTTGGCGATGGCGTTCCAGACGCCGCCCGACGACTTCACGTGGGCGCCGATATACATGCGGTCCTCCTCGTGCGGCGCCGGCCGGTGAGGCGCCCGGCGCGCCGCCGCTCTCTCCGCCGGCCTCCCGGCGAGTGTAGCGGGAGGGCCCGGGCGCGGCAACGGCGGCGCCGCGTTGACAGACGCGCGCCTTCGCCGCGGAGCTCCCCATGGGCAGGAGCCCGGGCGCCCCGGGTGAACATGGCACCAGCACCGGCGCGCGGCCGCGACCGCGGGCGCGCCGGCCGGACAGCTGAGGAGGCGTGATGGACCAGGAGGGCATGCACCACTGCGACACCTGCCCGGCGTTCAAGCCCCTGCCGGGCGAGGGCGGCACGGGTACCTGCTGCGCGGCGCCGCCGGCGCCGCTCCAGGCCGAGCAGTACTTCCGCGGCTCGAGCCGCGACCTGCTCTACGGGAGCTACCCTGTGGTCGGCGCGTTCCCGCTGGTGGGCCAGGGAGATTTCTGCATGGCGCACCCCAGGAACCGCGTGAGCTTCGGCGGCTGAGGGTCCCCGGGGCCGGTGCCGGGCGCCCCGGCTCGCGCGGCCGCTCGCCGAGCCTGTGATAGGGTGTACCGGCGCCGCGGCCGGAAGCTCCGCTGCGCCGCTCCGTCGCCCCCGCCCCAGGAGAGTACCCGCGCATGTGCGGCATCTTCGGTTTCACCGGCGCACCCGACCGCGAGCTCCTCGGGCGCATGGCCGCGGCCCTCGTGCACCGCGGGCCCGACGACGCCGGCGCCTTCGAGCGCCCGACCGCCAGCCTCGGTCATCGACGCCTGAGCATCATCGACCGCGCCGGCGGCCACCAGCCGATCGCCAATGAGGACGAGAGCGTCTGGCTCGTCTACAACGGCGAGGTCTACAACTTCCGCGAGCTGCGCGCCGAGCTCGCCGCCGCCGGCCACATCTTCCACACGAGCTGCGACAGCGAGGTCATCGTGCACGCCTACGAGCAGTGGGGGCCGGCCTGCGCGGCGCGCTTCAACGGCATGTGGGCCTTCGCCGTGGCCGACCTGCGCGAGGGCGAGGGCAAGCTGGTGCTCAATCGCGACCACTTCGGCATCAAGCCGCTGTACTACGCGCGCTCGCCGCGCAGCGGCCGGCTGCTCTTCGCCAGCGAGATCAAGGCGCTGCTGCAGGACCCGGAGCTCCCTGCCGTCGCCGACGACCAGATGCTCTTCGAGTACCTGCAGCACGGCTTCCACGACCACCGCGCCGAGACCTTCTTCAGCGGCATCTACCACGTGCCGGCGGCCAGCTGGGTCGAGATCCCGCTGGCGGCGGGGGCCGCGCTCGCCGCCGCGCCCGGGCCGCTCCGCGCGCCGCTCGAGAGCGCGCCCTACTGGGTACCGCAGCTGAGCGCCGACGGCAACCCCGACCCGGCGGACTTCCGGCGCCGCTTCCGCGACAGCGTCGAGCGGCGCCTCGTCTCCGAGGTCCCCGTCGGCTCCTGCCTCTCCGGCGGCCTCGACTCGACGACCATCGTCAGCTTCATGAGCGAGCTGCTCACGGAGGAAGCGCCCGACGCGGCCTCGCTGCGCGGCCACCTCAAGACCTTCAGCGCCGTGTTCGACGGCGACCCCATCGATGAGCGCGAGTACATCGAGGTCGCCGTCGAGAGCACCGGCGCCGACACCACCTACACCAACCCCACCTCGCCGGAGTTCGTCGACGAGCTGCGCGACTTCGTGTGGCACCAGGAAGAGCCGATCGTGAGCACGGGCCCCTATGCGCAGTGGTGCGTGATGCGCAGCGCCCGCGAGCAGGTCACGGTGCTGCTCGACGGCCAGGGCGGCGACGAGCTCATCGCCGGCTACGTGCCCTACCAGCTCGTCTACCTGCGGCAGCTGCGCAAGCAGGGCCGCTATGCGGAGCTGCGGCGGGAGGCCGCCGCGGCGCGCGACGTGCTGTGGCCGCTGGCTCGCCGCCGGCTGGGCCAGCGGCGCAAACGCGTGCCCACGCGGCGGCTGCTCGACCCCGGCTTCCTGCGCCGCGTCACCGACCCCGGCTATGGGCGCTCGCGGTCGGACCTCAAGGAGCGCCTGCTTCAGGATCTGCTCACGTACAGCCTCCCGTGCCTTCTGCGCTACGAGGATCGCAACTCGATGGCCTTCAGCATCGAGAGCCGCGTGCCCTACCTCGACCAGGAGTTCGTCGACCACATTCTCAGCCTGCCGGACACGGCCATCGTCAAGGACGGCTGGAGCCGCTGGATCTTGCGCGCGGCGCTCAAAGGCACGCTGCCCGAGAAGATCCGCCTGCGGCGCTGGAAGGTCGGCTTCACGACCCCGGAGATGCGCTGGATCAAGGCGCGCCGGGCGGCGTTCACCAGCCTCTACCAGTCGCCGAGCTTCCAGGCACGACCGTACTGGGATGGCGCCGGGGTGGTGAGCGCGTTCCGCGCCTGCTGCCGCGGTGAGGTCGAGGAATCCATGTTCTTCTGGCGGGTCGCCAATGTGGAGCTGTGGCTGCGCGAGTTCGTCGACCGCAGCGTGGTGCTCGAGAGCGCCGACGTGGAGGCGGCGCTCGGCGCGCCGGCCGCCGTCGGCCCGAGGCACCGCGGCTCGCTGGCCGCGGCCGGCGACGCGCTCGTGCCGGCACTG
>JBAZPK010000233.1:0-3552 GCA_041648235.1 Thermoleophilia bacterium | reverse complement strand
ACCTGCCCATGGCCTCGTGCACCAAGGTGATGACGGCATTGCTCGTTCTCGAGAAGGTGCCGGACCTCGGCCGCTACGCCCGCGTCCCGGCCATCGCCACGACCCAGCGCGGGACGAAGCTCGGCCTCAGGCCCGGCGACCGCATCACGATCCGTAACCTCCTGCTCGGGCTGATGGTGCGCAGCGCCACCGATTGCGCCGTCACGCTCGCCCACTACGTCTCGGGGAGTGAACCCGCGTTCGCGCAGCTCATGAACCGCCGCGCCGCGCAGCTGGGACTCGCCGATACGCACTACGCCAACTCGTCAGGCATCCGGATCGCCGATCACTACACCAGCGCCCGCGACCTCGCGGAGCTCGGCCGGGTCGCGATGCGCAACGCCCGCTTTCGCGACCTGGCCTGGAGGGTCTGGGCAACCGTCTCCTGGCCGCCGGACCACCGCGTCCGCATCCATTCCCGCAACAGATTCAACGAGCTCTACGACTGGGTGGACGGGATCAAGACTGGCGCGACCTCCGAGGCAGGCTGCTGCCTCGTGGCGTCGGGAAAGTACGGGCTGCGGCGGTTCATCGTGACCACGCTGCACGAGCCCGGCCGCGACCAGGAAGTCGTCGACGCGCTCCGGCTCTTCCGCTACGGCGCCTCGTTCTACGCGCTGCGGACCGTCGTCGGGCGCGGGGATGCGGTCGCTCCAGTAGCGGTCGAGGGTGGCGGCCAGGTCGACGCCGTCGCGGCGGCCACGCTGCGCGCGGTCTACCGGCGGGGCGCCGAGATCGTGCCGCGCCTGGCACTGCCGGCGACTCTAGCCACGGCGCCGGCGCCCGGCAGCGTGCTCGGCGCCGTCACGTACTACGCCGACGGGCGCAAGCTGGGGCGGGTCGAGCTGCTCGCGGCGAACGCCTCGTCACCCTCCCAGTCGCCCTCCCAGTCGCCGGCGTCCTCACCCTGACCTGGCGCCGCGGGGCCACGGCGAGCAAGCGAGGCTGAGAGCGTACGAGAGGACGCGGGTCCGGGGGGGTGGGTTGGAACCGCGTCCTCAAGAGAGGTTGGCCGAAGGCCGGCGAGTGCGGCTGCCACAAGGGCAGCTTCCCCGCCGGCCTTCAGGCCGTGGCCCGCCCGGGGCCGGGGCGGACCAAAAAGATAGGAGGTACCAGCACTTGGCGCTGGCAGCGTGCTTCTCGGAGAGGGAAGCGACGCAGGGGTGACGTTAAGGGTGGCGTGAGAAGAAGACGTTAACCAAGTATTAACTCATATGAAGCGAGCGTAGCCTATAGCCTGCCAGACGGTGACGGCTTTGCTGCTATTCTGGCACGGTTTGACGTCCTACGAGCCGTCTATGCGCGCGGTAGCCGGTTCTCACCGGCGCCCGCCGCCGACTCCGTCGCCCCCAGTACCTCGAACAGGGCGCCCTCGTCGAGGACCTTGACGCCCAGCTTCTGCGCCTTCGCGTACTTGGATCCCGGTTCCGCCCCGACGACCACATAGTCGGTCGTCCTGCTGACCGAGCCGGCGACCCGCCCACCCAGCGCCTCGATACGGGCCTGCGCTTCACCGCGCGTGAGCCCCTCGAGGCGCCCCGTGAGCACGAAAGTCCGCCCGGCGAGGGGGCCGCCGGCGCGCCGCGGCTGCTCCTCGAGCAGCCGCACGCCGGCGGCCCGCAGCCTCTCGATCGTCGCCCGGTTGTGCTCCTCGGCGAGGTACTGCTCCACCGCCTCGCCCACCACGGCTCCCACGCCGGGCACGGCGGCGAGTTCCTCCGCCGATGCGGCCATCAGCGCGTCCACGCTCGGGAACCTCTGCACGAGCGCCTGAGCGGTCACCGCGCCCACATGGCGGATGCCGAGGGCGAACAGGACGCGCGCGAACGGCCGTTGCCGGGAGTCGCCGATCGCCGCGAGCAGCTTGTCGGCGCGCTTCGTCTCGATGAGTGCCGGCTCACCGTGCTCATCCTTGACCGTCCTGGCTCCGAAGCCGGGCAGATTGACCACCTTGCCGCCCTCGAGACGCACGAAGTGCTCGCGGCGCAGGCCATAGAGATCGGCGACGTCGGCGACGAGCCCCTCGCCGTGCAGCAGCACGACGGTCTCCTCGCCGAGACCTTCGATGTCCATGGCGCCCTTGCTGACGAAGTGTTTGATGCTCTCGACGAGCTGCGCCGGGCACGACCGGTTGGGGCAGCGCACGGCCACCTCCCCCGTCTCACGCACGACGTTCGCGCCGCACGCCGGGCAGGCCCGCGGCATCGCCCATTCGGGAAGGGCGGTGTGACGGGCCGCCCGGTCCTCGAGCCCCCCGTCCGCTTCCACCGTGCCGGTCGTCACGGGGCCCACCACCTGCGGGATGACGTCCCCGGCGCGCTGGACGATGACGTCGTCGCCGGGGCGGAGGTCCTTGCGCCGGATGTCGTCCTCGTTGTGCAGGGTGGCGCGCACCACCGTGACCCCGCCGACGAACACGGGCGCCAGCACCGCGAACGGGGTGAGCACGCCGGTGCGGCCGACGTTGACCTCGATGCGCTCGAGCCGCGTGATGACGGTGGTGGGTGCGAACTTGAAGGCGATGGCCCAGCGAGGGTCATGGGCGACGCTGCCGAGCACCGCCTGCACGGCGTACGAATCCACTTTGACGACGGCGCCGTCGATGTCGTAGTCGAGCTCCGCCCGACGTGCTTCCCAACCGCGACAGGCCGCCGCCACCGCCGCGATGCTGTCGAAGACCTCGATGTGCGGGTTGACGCGCAGACCCTGGGCACGCAGCCAGTCGAGCGCCGAGTGGTGGTCGGGCAGATCCAGGCCCCCGGCGTGGCCGAGGGCGTAGCACCACACGTCCAACGGCCGCGAGGCGGCCACCGCGGGGTCGAGCTGGCGGATGGACCCGGCGGCAGCGTTCCGCGGGTTCACGAACGGGCTGAGGCCGGCCGCGGCCCGGGCCTCGTTGAGGCGGGCGAACGCGGCGAGCGGCAGGTAGACCTCGCCGCGCACCTCGACCACCGGCGGCGGATCGACGCCGCGCAGCCGCAGGGGGAGCGACCGGATGGTGCGCAGGTTCGCGGTCACGTCCTCCCCGACCTCCCCATCACCACGCGTGGCGCCCACCGCGAACACGCCCTCCCGGTAGGTGAGTGAGATCGCGAGCCCGTCGATCTTGGGCTCGACCACATAGCGCAAGGGGGCGCCCGCCTGCCCCCGGCTCTCGAGGTACCGGCGGTTCCGCTGGTCCCAGGCGAGCAGCTCGTCCTCGCCGCGCGCGTTGGCGAGTGAGAGCATGGGCTCCAGGTGGCGGACCTGCGCGAACTTCTCGAGGGGCGCCGACCCGACGCGCTGCGTCGGTGAGTCGGGCGTGCGCAGTTCGGGGTGCCCCGCCTCCAGCGCCTGCAGCTCCCGGTAGAGAGCGTCGTACTCGGCATCGTCGATCGCCGGCCGGTCGAGGACGTAGTAGAGGTAGGCGTGGTCGTCGAGCAGCTCGCGCAGCTGGGCTGCCCGTGAGGCGGCATCCCCGGCTTCCGTCACGTCTCCCCCTCCCAGTCGGGATCCCGCCGGGCGCGGCCGCCG
>JBAZPK010000232.1:0-3578 GCA_041648235.1 Thermoleophilia bacterium | reverse complement strand
CGAGGGCTGCGGCTGGGCAGCGGGCATCATGGCAGCCGAGGTGCGCCCGGTCTCTCTCGTCGACTACCGATACGACGTCGATGCCATCCTCGCCGCCGTCACCGGGCGCACCCGCATCATCTGGGTGTGTAACCCCAACAACCCGACCGGCGCCATCCTGCCCACCGCCCAGACTCGGCGCCTCCTGGAGTCCGTCCCGGCGACGACCGCGGTGGTCTTCGACGAGGCTTACCGCGAGTTCGTCGACGACCCCGAGTACGGCGACGGGCTGGACCTGCTCCTCGCGGGGCACCGCAACGTGATCGTCCTGCGCACACTCTCCAAGGCGTTCGGCCTGGCGGCCATGCGCATCGGCTACGCGATCGCCGACCCGGCGGTGTGCGCGGCGCTCGACAGCATCAGCGAGCCGTTCCACATCAGCGGCCCGGCCTGCGCCGCGGCGATCGCGGCCGTCAACGACGACCGCGCCTGGTTCGAAGACAAGCGCGACTACCTCGTCGCGGAGCGGCGGCGCCTGGAGCGCTCCCTGGCGGATCTCGGCGTGGGCGTCGTCCCGAGCCAGGGCAACTTCATCCTCTTCGACACCGGCAGCGACGCGATGGGGCTCTACGAGCGCCTGATGCGGCAGGGCGTGATCGTCCGGCTCGGCTGCATCTGGACCTACGACACCCACCTGCGGGTGACGGTGGGGACCCGGGAACAGAACGACCGGATGCTCGCGGCGCTGGCCGCCGCGCTGCACGGCTAGACCGTCTGGAAGGGAGCGGCGGCGGCCGTTCAGCCGCGCGGCCGCCGCGGCCCTTCGGCGCCGCCAGACCCGGGGGGCCCGCGGCGTGGGTGCCGATGGGGCAGATGCAGGTGCGGCTTGCCGCCAATCGCATCCCAGACGTAGTGCTTGCGCCGCCGCCAGCGGCGGTTGAGGCCCTCGTCCCGCCGCCTCGCCCGTTCCAGCTTGGCCGGGTTGCCCACGTAGCGGCGATGCGCCCAGGGGGAGTCGGGCTTTGCCAGCCGCAGAGCGGCCACGACGGCGAGCGGTGGCACGAAGATGCCCATGGTGCCCAGGAACAGCTTGCCCTTGAGGTAGCTCACGACGACGAAGGCGGCACTCCCGAGAAGCAGTATGGAGCCCACCCAGCGAGAGATCGTGACGTAGTCGCGCACTTCACTGATCCCGGCCGGCAGCAGGCCCGTGAGCAGCAGCGTGATGAACGTCACGCCGAGGATGACGGCGTCGATGGAGGTGCGGCCCTCGCCCGTCCAGTACACGTCCTCGAGGTGCAGGATGAGCGCGAACTCGTCCAGGGTGAGCGCGGCCCCCGAGCCGAATCCGAGGGCCAGCAGCTCCACCCACGGGCTGCCCGGCTGCACGGCGAACTCCAGGATGCCGGCGACTACCAAGGCGACGATGCCGAACACGGAATGGTGGATGTGAAGGCCACCCGGCGTGACGATGCTCCCGGCGCCGCTCGGCGCGCCGCCGCGGGTGCGGGCGCGGGCGAGGCGCGTGTTGAGGCGCGCGAGGGCGAACGTGATGATGAAGCCCAGCAGCAGCACGAAGAGTGGCCGCTTGGGGTCGGCGAGCACCGAGCCGGGGAATGTCGCTGCGAGGTCGAGCATCACTCCCCCATTATCGACGCCGCACAAGGCCCGCGACCACCCGGCGGCCGGGCGCGGAGGGCCGGCAGGGCTGTGGGGGCCGCGCCCTCAGCCCTGAGGCTTCGCGACCGGCCCGCTGCCGTCCGCCCGCTGCACGAGCCTGCCGGCAGGCCCCTTGTCGCGAGGCGGCGCCCAGTTCAAGGCAGGCCCCAGGTCGAGATGGTCGCCGGGGTCGAGGAGCACCGCCCTCACGTCCGGCTCCAGCGCCTCAGCCTCACGCAGGAACACGAAGGGCGCCCTGCGATGGATGTCCGGGCGCATCCGCATGAGCACCGTGCCGGGAAGATGATACGTGCCCCAGTGGATGGGGATGACGATCCGCGGCCGGAGCAGCTCCAGGGCGCGGACGGCGTGCCGAGGGCTCAGGTGCTTGAACTCCGGGAGCCAGGGGCCTAGCCCGGCGATCGGCAGCAGCGCCACGTCGAGGCCGTCCCAGAGGTCGGACATGCCTTCGAACAGCCCCGTGTCGCCGGCGAAGTAGACGTCGCGGCTGCCGCTGAGAACATAGCCGATGCTGGGCGTGCGCCGGGCCAGAGGATGCCGCGTGCCGCGGTGCCTGGCCTCCGTGGCCACCACCTCGAGACCCCCCAGGCGGAAGTGCTCGCCCGGCACGATCTCGCGCACGTCGGTGAACCCGCGAAACCGCAGGGAGCGGGCGCTGCCCGGAGGGCCGACGATCGGTGTCCCCCCCGCGACGAGCCGCAGCGAAGCCGGATCGTAGTGGTCGAGGTGGAGGTGCGAGATCAGGATGAGGTCCAGGTCGCCGAGCCGCCCCAGGAGCGGCCGCGGTGTCCGGCGGTAGAGAGGCCCCACCTGCTGGCGGAGCACCGGATCGGTGAGGATCCGCAGGCCGTCGAGCTCGATGAGCACCGTGGCATGCCCGAGGAACGTGATGCGGCCGCCGTCGCGGGCCGCATGGTGTTCGAGCCCCCGGAGCTCGAGGCGCGTGGCCTCACTTGTCGTCTCGCGCATGTCCATGCTGCACCGCGGCTCGCCGTCACGGCGGTCGCAGGCGTCCGCCTGCCGCGGCGGACCGCCTCTCCTTCCGCGGATAGGTTGCCGCGCGCGCGCCCTTGCCAAACCCGCCCGCCTCGGCCGGGGGCTCGCCGCCCCTCGTGGCGGCGAGCCCCCGGCATGAGCTCGGCCCGCAGGCGCACGTCGTCACGACGTTCCCGCACCCGGCCGCGCGGGTAGTCTCAAGCGGACCTGTGACGAACGCGTCGAGGGAGACGCTGAGGAAAGAAGGCCTGATGCCTCCCGTCCGTCGTCAGATCGAAGTCCATGCACCCCCTTCCGCGGTCGCCGCCCAGTGGTCCCATTTCGTCGACGCCGCCCTCACGGGTTCGCAGAAGCTCGCCTGTGACGAGCTCGCCTGCGTCGATGCCGTCCACAGCGGGCTGGTCAGCTTCGAGCCGGCCGGCGGCGGACAGACCACCGTCGTCTTCGACGTGGCGGCCGACGGCGCCGGCCCGCCGCCCGAGGTCGTGGAGCAGCGCGTCACTCGCGACCTCGTCGTCTTCAAGGACTACGTGGAGCGGGGTGGCAACCAAGTGGGAAGGCCCACTCGCGCCGAGAAGAAAGCCATGCTCGACGACGCCGACCGCCACGGCCACCGTCAGCCCCAGGCTCGCATCAGCGAGCAGGGCGAGACGGCCGCCTACGTGGACCAGTTCCCCACGTGAAGGTCGCCCGTGAGGGTGAGCGGGGTACCTGACACCGGCCGCCGAGCCGGGCCGGTGGAGGTGCGGTGCGCCAGCTTCAACATCCGCAACGGCCTGGGCCGCGACGGCCGCCACGCGTGGCCGTGGCGCGCCCGGGCCTGCGCCGCCGCCATCGCGGGGCTGGGCGCCGACGTCGTCGGGCTCCAGGAGGTACACGCCTTCCAGGAACGTGGCCTCGCGCGCCGGCTGCCCGCCTACGCC
>JBAZPK010000231.1:0-3598 GCA_041648235.1 Thermoleophilia bacterium | reverse complement strand
TCACGTCTAGACGTGGGCTGAGACCACCCAGGCCGCGCTTTCTCATCGCGCTGCTTGCGTGCTTCGCGATTCTGGCTTCGGGCTGTGGCTCGGGAGGCTCGTCGTCAAACCCCGCTCAGGCAGCGACTCCGTCTGCCGAGGATCGGGCCGCCCTGGCCTACATCGCCGAGTGCAAGGCTCAGTTCGGCTCTTCGGCCGCGGTCTACGACCGCATCACGGCGTTGCTTGAGAATGGGACATGGGTTCACGCACAGGACGAGGCAGACAGTCTCGACATCACCAGGGTCAATGCCGAGATAGACGCCGCCGACGTCTTCTTCCGGCCCACCGGTGCCGTTCCACGCGCCACCTCTCCGGACGTCCGGACCCTGGAGAACGGGGGTCTCAACGGCGCATTTGCCTCGTTGTCCCGCTATGAGCGTGGCGTCGCGGTGGCTGTGACCTTGATGGTCGGGCCCGGCGGACCGACCGCGGCTGACAGAAGAGCTGCGAAGCGTCTGCTGCCGAGGCTTCTTGAGGAACGCGCCCGTTGCCAAGCGAGCCGAGAGGCTCTTGCTCGCGACCTGGCGGCGCTAGAGGGCAAGTACGGCTTGCAGGACTGAGTACGCGCGAGGGGTCGCGCGACCGACGAGTCGATCGGCCGCGCTCGCCGCCTCAGGTCACCCGCACCGCGGGCCTGTTCCGGAGCGCGACGACCAGCACCGCGCCGATGAGCACGCTGGCGATGCTCACCCACTGCGGCTGGGTGAGGCCCGCGAGCCACTCCGGGTTGCGGCGCACGAACTCGACGAGGAAGCGCTCCACGCCGGAGAGGACCAGGAACCAGCCAAAGGTCCACCATCCCGACCTGTCCCAGCGGGTCGCCAGGCGCCAGAGGATCCAGACGACGAACGCCATCGCGATGATCTCGTAGATGGGGGTGGGGTGCACCGTGACGCCGGGGGCGGTGGGCACCGTCCCCTTGGGATAGCCCATGGCCCATGGCAGGTCGCTGGGCTTGCCGTAGTCGCCATCGCCGGCGAGCTGGCAACCGACGCGGCCGATGGCGTAGCCCAGGGCGACCGCGGGGGCCGTTGCGTTGGCGATGATGTCGAGCGGCACGCGGCGGACGAGCGTCAAGGCGACGACGCCGGCGAAGCCGCCGATGAGGCCGCCGTACCAGGTGAAGCCGATGCCGCCGAACAGCGTGCCCCAGAAGTCGGCGGCGGAGCTCGACCAGTGCTCGGCCATGTAGTAGAGGCGGGCGCCGGCGAAGCCGCCCACGCCCGCCGCGACGATGAGCTCGTAGGCGAACTCGGGCGTAACGCCGCGGCGCCGCACGAGCGGCATCACGATGAGGAGGCCGGGCACGATGAGCGCCAGGGCCGACATGAGGCCGAAGCTGTAGAAGGTGAAGTCGCCGATCTGGAAGAGGACGGGGCGCATGGCTCTCAGTGTAGGGCGCGCGCTGCCGCGAGGAAAGCGCGCCCCGCCGTGGGGAAGACGCGCCCCGCCGCGGAAGGAGGCTAGCGGCCGGGCGGGCCGACGGAGGCCCGGCCCGCCAGCTCCTGCGCCTGCGCGACGTCGAAGTGCCCGGTGAGCGGCGAGGCGGCGTTGGCCGCCGCCGCACCGGCGGCGAGGGCGAGAGCGGCCGCCACCGGCTCGCCGCGCTCGAAGCCAAGCACGAGGCCGGCGGCGAAGCAGTCGCCCGAACCGACGGGGTTCACGGCCGCCACCGGCGGCGTCCGCACGCGCCACTCGCGGCCGTCGAGGAGGGCGCTGGCGCCGGCGGCGCCCAAGGTGACCACCGCGGCGCCGGCGCCCGCGGCGACCAGCCGGCGGCTGAGCTCGAGCCCTGCGGCCGCGAGCTGCGCCTCGCCGGCGAGCGCCTCGTCCTCGCAGCGGGCCTCCGGCTCGCCGACCGCGGAGCAGGCCTCGGCGAGGTTCACCTTGACGATGTCGGGCCGCTCGCGCAAGGCGCCGGCGAGCTGCTCGCCCTCGGCGTCCACCAGCACCCGGTAGCCGACCGCCCGCAGCCCTCTGCAGAGCACGGCGTACAGGCCGGGGGAGGACCGCGGCGGTGCCGCGCCGTCGACCACCGCCCACTCACCCGCCGCCGCGGGACGGCGTGTAGCGGCGGCCAGCAGGGCCTCCTCCCCGGCCGCGCCGACCGCCGGGCCCTGCTCGTAGAGGCGCGTCACGGAGCCGTCGTCGCCGAGCACGACGGTGGAGAGCCGCGCCTCGCCGGAGCCGGCGAGCGGCCGCAGCTCGAGACCCTCGAGGGCCGCGAGCTCGGCGATGAGGCGGCCGCTGTGCCCGGCGGCGAAGCCCACGAGCTCGCCGCCGCCGCCCAGGGCGCGCAGCGCCCGCAGCACGTTGGCGCCCTTGCCGCCGGCCTGCTGCTGCAGCGCCCGGCAGCGCATCGTGCCACCCGGGCGCACGGCCGAGGCACGTAACACGCGGTCGACGGCGAGGTTGGGGCAGACGACGAGGGTCATGGGCTGGAAGTCATGCGGAATCCCGGAGCGGTCACATCAGCGCCTGATGTGCACGTGGCCTCTGCCGTCGCTGATGGTCACCGTCGTACCCAGGTCGGCCGACAGGCTGCGCACGCGCTCGAGGATACTCTCGGCCGTGCTGCCCGTCGCGACGGCCGGCACGCCGGAGCTGCTGATCTGCACCGGGACGAGCAGGGCGTCGATACGCTCAGGAGTGACCTTGACCCGCACCAGCACGGTCTGCGCCGTCTCGCCGCTGAAGCCGCTGAACACGAGGTTGCCGAGGCTGTAACAGATGAGGCCGCCGTGGTAAGCCTCGACCCCGTCGAGGAGGTGGGGGTGGTGCGCGAACACGACGTCGGCGCCAGAGTCGATCGCGGCCTTGCCCTCGCTCGACTCGAGGCCGCTGGGAGCTCGCTTGTACTCGAAGTTCCAGTGCCAGCCCACGACCACGAAGTCGGCCTTCTTGCCGGCCGCCTTGATAGCCCGCTTCACGGCGCTCAGATCGGCTCTGCCGGGGGCCACCCCGGGGCTCGCTGCCGTGGCCGGGTAGCCGGCGGGGAGCACGTCGGTGAAGCCGAGGAAGGCCGTCCTCGTGCCGCTCTCCGCCTCGAGCACGGTGCCGGCCATCGCCGTCTTGAGGTCCTTGCCGGCGCCCACCACTGCGATGCCGTTCTTCCGGCAGTGCTTGATGCTGTCGAGCAGCCCGCTGTCGCCCAGGTCGCCGGCGTGGTTGTTGGCCATCGTCACGACGTCGATGCCGCTCGCCGCCATGGCCGGGGCGAGGCCGGGGTTCCCCTTGATGACGACGTCCTTCCACCCCTGGGCCTCGCCGCCCGTGGTGAGGGGGCTCTCGAGATTGACGAAGCCGTGGTCGCTCCCCTCGAAGTAGGGCGCGACCCCGGCGAAGAGCTCGCTGCCGAGGCTGTCCACGACGCCGCTCACGCCGAAGCCGCCGATGACGTCGCCGCCGGCGGTGATCTTGACGCTGGTTGGTGCGGGCGCGGCGGTGGGGCTCGCGGTCGGGCTGGCGGCGGCCGAGGTGGCCCCGGCGCTCGTCTCGGGAGCGGGGCTACGCCCTGCGGCCGTCGCCGGCGAGCCGGCCGTGGCCTCGCCCCCGG
>JBAZPK010000230.1:0-3602 GCA_041648235.1 Thermoleophilia bacterium | reverse complement strand
CCTGGCCGACGGTCATGCCGCCGTCGCCGAAGAGCGCATCGAGCGAGATGATCGTCGCCCGCTCCTCGGACGGGATGCGCTCGTTGAGCCAGCCTTGCTTGATCGGCCCGTAGACGCCGAAAGCCGTCGTGGAGACCAGGTACAGGGGCACGGCCACCCAGAACTGCTGCACGAGGGCGGCGCCCACCACGGCGACGGTCGAGACGCTCACCGCCGCCATCAGCAGCGTGCCGCGGTCGGGCACGCGCCGCTGGATCCGGCCGACGAGCGCGTTGCCGATGATCTGGGTGAGGCCGACCAGGGCCGCGATCACCCCCGCGACCCACACCAGGTCGCGGCCCAGCAGGTCGAGGAAGTACTTCTGCCACGAGTAGAAGCCGTAGATGAAGAAGACGCCCTGCACCAGGGTGGCCAGCATCACGAAGCGCACCACGCGGTCGCGGAGCCCGTAGGCGACGCCGGCGCGAGCGATTCGCCGCGTCTCGTGGGCGAAGCTGGCCAGGCTCAGCGGCCGGCCGGCGAAGCCCAGGTCGCGCATCACGAGCAGCCCGAGGAGGAAGGCGGGCACCAGCACGACCGCCCTGACCACGTAGGGGACCCACAGCTCGACCTGGCCGAGGAAGCCCCCGGCCGTGGTGCCGATGAGCATGAAGGCGCCGAACACCATCCCGTAGCGGGCGAACACCGGCTCCAGCCTGCCCTCATAGCCCACGGAATGCAGGGCATCGACCATCCAGGCATCGACGGCGCCGGTGTAGAAGGTGTAGCCGAGGCCGAGCAGCACCGAGGCGAGGGCGAACGGCACCACGCCGAGGCCCATGAGCCCCATCCACGCGTACAGCAGCGTCGAGGTGAGGATGATGGCGACGGCGAGCAGGTAGGAGACCCGCCGCCCCAGGGTGTCGGCGATCACCCCGGTGGGCACCTCGAACACCACCTGGGCGACCGTGTAGGCGGCGTTGACCAGCATCACCTGGAAGATGTCGAGCCCCACGGAAAGCAGGAAGAGCGTGTTGACGCCCCAGATCAGCGATTGCGCCAGCGTCGTGCTGGCGGCGATCCCGAGATACGTGCGGATGATGCGCCGGGCGGTCATGGTGGCATGTTCCCACCCGGCGCCCGGGGCTCACCCCCCAGTCGTGCAGGGCACGAGTACCCGGAACACGGTGCCCTCGCCGGGGACGCTCTCCACGGTGACGCGCCCCCCGTGGGCACGCACCAGCTCGCGGACGATCGCGAGGCCGATCCCGGCGCCGCCCGTGGCCCGCGAGCGCGACTTCTCGCCGCGCCAGAAGCGCGTGAAGACGTGAGGCAGGTCGGCGGCGGGGATGCCGATGCCGGTGTCGGCGACCTCGAGGACGGCCTGGCCGCCCTGGCGCCTGACGGCGAGCGTCACGCGACCCCCGGCGTCGGTGTACCGCAGCGCGTTGGAGAGCAGGTTGGCGACGATCTGCTCCAGGCGCTTCGGGTCGCCATTGACGATCGTCATTTCCAGCTCGCTGGAGAAGGCGATGCCCTTGTCGCGCAAGGCCCCTGCGAAGCTGGTGGCCTGGCGCTCGGCCAGGGCGGCCAGGTCGACCGGCTCCGCCGACAGGAGAAGGCCGGGGCGCTCCGCCTCGGCCAGGGACGAGAGGTCGTCGAGGAGCCGGGTGAGCCGCACGGCCTCGTCGTGCATCGCGGCGAGGTTGGCCGCCTTGTCCGCGAGCACGCCGTCCTGGGCGGCCTCGATGCGCCCCAGGAGGCCGTTCACCGGCGTGCGCAGCTCGTGTGCCAGGTCGGCCACGCTCTCCTTGCGCAGCTCCTCCTCGTGCTGCAGGGTCTCCGCCAGGCGGTTGAGGGACCGGGCGACGGCGCGGACCTCGTCGTCGCCGCTCACTTCGACGCGGGCGTCGAGCCGGCCGGCGCCCATCGCCTCGGCGCCGGCCCGGATCTTGCGCAGCGGCCGCGAGAGGCTGAGCGCCAGGTAGAGGGCGACCGCGAAGGCGACCACGGCCGAGACCCCGCCGGCGATCAGATGCATGCGGTTGAGGCCGTGGCGCAGGCGGAGCTCCTCGGAGGTCAGCAGGCGGCCGTCCTCCAGGCTCACCGTGACCTCGCCGATCGTCCGGCCGCCGGCGACCACGGGCGCGGGCCGTGAAGCGCCGGCCTCCAGAGGGCCGCTCGGCGGCAGCGTCAGGATCGCCTCGCCGCCGGCGACGAGCGCCACGGCGAGGCCGTCCATCTGGGCCAGGTGGCGCAGCTCGGCGACGGCGTCCGGCGACCAGCCGTCATTGTCCGCGTACACGACGCCGGCCACCTCCCCGAAGTGGGTCGCCGAGCGCCCCAGGCGCTCCACGGCGGCCGAGGTGACGTGCGAGTTGAGCTGCAGGTTGGAGTAGATGGTCGCCATGTCGGCGGCCAGCAGAGCGACGCCGACGAGCGCCACGACGAGCCGCGCCCGCAGGCCCCAGCGCGGCGGGCCCCTCACAGCTTGGCCAGCCGGTAGCCGATCCCCGTGACCGTCTGGATGTAGCGCGGGTGGGTGGTGTCGGCTTCGATCTTCTTGCGCAGGTTCTTCACGTGCACGTCGATGGTGCGCTCGTAGCCCTCGTAGTCGTACCCCTGCACGCGGTCGATCAGCTCGAAGCGTGAGTAGGCGCGCCCGGGGTAGCGGGCCAGGGTGACGAGCAGCTTGTATTCGTTGGGCGTCAGGTCGACCGGCTCGCCGCCAAGCCGGACCAGGCGCTGCACGGTGTCGATCTGGAGGCGGCCCTCGTCGAAGCTGAGGGCCTCGACGAGCGGGGTCTCCGCGCCGCGCGCGCGGCGCAGCACGGCGTGCACCCGGGCGACGAGCTCGCGGGGGCTGAACGGCTTGACCAGGTAGTCGTCGGCGCCCGAGACGAGCCCGGCCACGCGGTCCTCCTCGCCGGCCTTTGCGGTGAGCATCACGATGGGGACGTCGGAACGGCTGCGGATCTCGCTGCAGATCTCCTCCCCGGAGATGTCGGGGAGCATGAGGTCGAGCACGATGAGCGCCGGCTTCGTGCGCTCGGCCAGCGCCAGACCGTCGGCGCCGTTGCCGGCCACGAACACCTGGTAGCCGTCCTTCTCGAGGTAGGCTCGCACGACCTCCTGCACGGAGGGCTCGTCGTCGATCACGACGATCTTCCTGTTTTCAGGCACCCGTCCCCTTTCGTGGACCAGACGACAGCATACCCCCGCGCCCCGGGAGCGTACCGCCCGCCGCTCGGCGGTGGCGCCTCAGAAGCGCCCGCCGATCCAGGCGTCGTCGACGCCGTCGTAGCTGACCACGGAGCCGGTACGAGGCGCCTCGATCACCTGGCCGCCGCCGACATAGATGGCGACGTGGTAGCTGTAGCTGGCGCTGCCGTAGAACACCAGGTCGCCGGGCTGGAGGGCATTGAGCGGCACCGGCGTGCTGGCCCGCTGCTGGTCGGTGGCGCCGTGCGAGAGCTGGACCCCGACCTGGGCGAAGACGTACAGCACGAGGCCCGAGCAGTCGAAGCCCGTCGCCGGGCTGGCGCCGCCCCAGAGGTACGGGATCCCGAGGTAACGCTGGGCGATGGCCACGACCTCGGGGTGGCCCGGGCCGCCGGGGTCGG
>JBAZPK010000229.1:0-3671 GCA_041648235.1 Thermoleophilia bacterium | reverse complement strand
AGACCTGGGGCATCTCACCTTCGCTGCGCTGCTCCTCGGCATGAGCCGAGTCTTGCAGCTGCCTCGGATGGATTAGCCCAACGGTATGCGAGGGCTGCCGCGGGCTAGCCGCCAACCTCCCGAAGGTGCTGCCGCTGCTGCGCGCCCTGAGCGCCGGCGGCGACCGGGGCGACAACCTGAGCCGGCTGCAGGATTACCTCGACGGCCTCGAGGCCGTCGCCACCCAGCTCACGCAGGAGCCGCGGCGCCCGGAGCGGGCCAGTGTGGTTCGGCTTCTGCTCGCCAGCGACATCCACGACAACCTCTTCGGGATGCGCGCCGCCGCCCGCCTCGCCGGGGGCGGGGGCGACCCCGTGGACGGTGTCCTGCTGGCCGGCGACCTCACGGACCACGGCACCCGCCAGGAAGCCCAGCTCTTCCGGCGCGTCTTCGGGGCGCTGGCCGCGCCGGTGGTGGTCGTCGGCGGCAACCACGAGGACTCGCCGGCGATGAACGAGTTCGCCCGTGCCGGGTACCGGGTGCTCGAAGGCGAGGTGGCGGCCTTCGCCGGCGTGCGCGTGCTGGGCGCCAGCGACCCGCTGTCCGGCTCTGCGCGCGTGGACTCGGACGTGGCCCTGCTGGCCGCCGCATCCGGGCGGCTCGCGGACCTCTGGCGGACCCTGGCGCCGCGGCCGCAGGTGCTGCTCGTCCACGACCTCCGGCAAGCACAAGGCGTGGCCGCGGCGGCGAAGGCTGCCGGCGAAGTGGTGCTCGTGGCCTACGGCAACGACCACGTAGCGGGGGTCCGCCGCGACGGCAGCGTCCTGCTGGTCGACGCCGGCACCGCCGGCGCCTCGGGGTACGAGCAGATCGGCGCCGGGAGCGCCTCGGCGGCCGCTGCCGGCGGTTCGCCGGAGCCCGCCGCCGAGCTTCGCGACCGGTACACCTTCCAGCTCCTCGACTACTCGCGGGAGGCGGCGCCGCAGGTGCTCGCCGTGACGACGGTCAGCTACGCGCTGGACGGCCGCACCGTGGTCGACTACACGCCGCTCGCGGAGTAGCCGGGCCGCCGCGGCCCGCGCCGCGCGAGCTCCGCGCTCATGTAGAATCAGGCGCTGGACGCCCGCGGCTCTGCCGGCGGCGGGCGCCGCAGACCGCCGCGAGAGAGGACCACATGGACCGACGCTACGACCCGCGCGCCATCGAGGCCAAGTGGCAGCGCCTCTGGAAGGAGCGCGGGGCTTACCGAACGCCCGACGAGAGCGACAAGCCCAAGTTCTACGCCCTCGACTTCTTCCCGTACCCGTCGGGCGACGGGCTCAGCGTCGGTCATTGCCGCAACTACGTGCCCACCGACGCCGTGGCGCGGTTCATGCGCATGCGCGGCTACAACGTCCTCCACCCCATGGGCTGGGACGCCTTCGGCCTCCCGGCCGAGAACTACGCCATCAGGATGGGGGTGCACCCGCGCGTCACCACCGAGGCCAACATCGCCAACTACCACCGCCAGATGGACCTCATCGGCCTGTCGTTCGACTGGTCGCGCGAGATCACCAGCTGCTCCCCCGACTATTACCGCTGGACGCAGTGGTTCTTCCTGCTGCTTTACGAGCGCGGGCTCGCCTACCGCTCCACCGGCCAGCAGTGGTGGTGCCCGAGCTGCAAGACGATCCTCGCCAACGAGCAGGTGGAGCAGGGCAGGTGCTGGCGCTGCGGCAGCCTCGTGACGAAGAAGGACCTCGAGCAGTGGTTCCTGCGCATCACCGAGTACGCGCAGCGCCTGCTCGACGACCTCTCCACGATCGACTGGCCCGAGCAGATCAAGCTCATGCAGACCAACTGGATCGGGCGCAGCGAGGGCGCCGAGGTCGATTTCGCCCTGGAGGGTCGTGACGACGTGCTCACCGTCTTCACGACCCGGCCGGACACGCTCTTCGGCGCCACCTACATGGTCCTGGCGCCGGAGCACCCGCTGGTCGACGAGCTCACGACCCCGGACCGGCGCGGCGCGGTCGCCGCGTATCAGGACCAGGCGCGGCGCCAGAGCGAGATCGAGCGCCTGAGCACCGAGAAGGAGAAGACGGGCGTCTTCACCGGCGCCCACGCGGTCAATCCCGTCAACGGCGAGCTCACGCCGATCTGGACCAGCGACTACGTGCTCATGGGCTACGGCACCGGCGCGATCATGGCCGTGCCGGGGCACGACGAGCGTGACTTCCAGTTCGCGACCCTGTTCGAGCTGCCGATCGTCGAGGTGATCGCGCCGCCCGGCGGGGCCCAGGGCCGGCTCGGCGAGGCGTACACCGGCAACGGAGTGATGGTCAACTCCGGGCGCTTCGACGGGCTTGCCGCGCCCGGCGAGGCGTTCGAGGCGGTCGTCGAGTGGCTCGGCGAGCGCGGCGTCGCCCGCAAGAAGGTCAACTTCAAGCTCAGGGACTGGCTGATCAGCCGCCAGCGCTACTGGGGCACACCGATCCCGATCGTGCACTGCGACGCCTGCGGGCCGGTGCCGGTGCCCGCGGACCAGCTGCCGGTGCTGCTGCCCGACCTCGATGACTTCCACCCGACTGACGACGGGCGCTCGCCGCTGGCCCGCGCCGAGATGTTCGTGCACACTGCCTGCCCGCGCTGCGGCGGCCCCGGGCGGCGCGAGACCGACACGATGGATACCTTCGCCTGCTCGAGCTGGTACCACTTCCGGTTCGCCTCGCCCCACGACGCGGCGGCCGCCTTCGACCGTGAGAAGGCCGAGTACTGGCTGCCGGTCGACCTGTACGTCGGCGGCGCCGAGCACGCGGTCATGCACCTGCTCTACGCGCGCTTCTTCTGCAAGGTCGCCCGCGACGCCGGCTACGCCAGCTTCGGTGAGCCCTACGCGCGGTTGCGCAACCAGGGCATGATCCAGGCCGAGGACGGCCAGAAGATGAGCAAGAGCAAGGGCAACGTGATCACGCCCGACAGCGTGGTCGAGAAGTACGGCGCCGACAGCCTGCGCGTCTACGAGCTCTTCATCGCGCCGTTCGAGCAGAGCGTCGCCTGGAGCGACCGCGGCGTGCAGGGCTGCCTGCGCTTCCTCAGCCGCTTCTGGAACCTCGTCGGCGAGGTCGTCGCGGCGCAGGGGAGTGGGGTGGCGGCCGACGAGGCCGAGGCCGAGCGGGGCCGCCACGTGCTGCGCGCTCTCCACAAGACGATCCGCAAGGTCACGCGCGACATGGAGAGCTTCCGCTTCAACACCGCCGTCTCGGCGCTCATGGAGCTGCAGAACGAGCTGCTGGACGTGTGGGGCGCGGCCCGCGGGGCGCTGACCCTGGCACAGTGGCGCGCGGTGGTCACCGACGTGACGCTGCTGGTGGCGCCGATGGCCCCGCACCTCGCCGAGGAGGTCTGGGAGGTGCTCGGGCACGGCGAGACGGTGCTCGACGCTCCCTGGCCGGCCTGGGACGAAGGGCTCGCCGCCGACGCGGTCGTCACCGTGGTGGTGCAGGTGAACGGCAAGCTGCGTGACCGCCTCGAAGTCCCGGCCGACGCCGGCAAGGACGACATCCTCGCCCTCGCGCGCACGGCCGACAACACGGTCCGCTTCCTCGAGGGCAAGCAGGTCGTCAAAGAGATCGTGGTGCCCGGCAAGCTGGTCAACTTCGTCGTGAAGTAGGCACGCCGAGCGGGCGCGGCCGGCGGGCCGGGGCGGGGGT
>JBAZPK010000228.1:0-3714 GCA_041648235.1 Thermoleophilia bacterium | reverse complement strand
TGAGGCCTGCCGGCCGCCGGCGCGGCCGCCGCAGCCCCGCCACGGGAGCTCTCGGGCAGGCGGCTCACGGGGGCTTGACTCTGTGCAGCGGGGCGTTCAATATTCTGGCGAATCGGTCGCGGGAGGGCACCACCCCCTCGCAGGCCCACGCAAGACGGCGTGCGGCGGGCTGGGGAACGGGTGCCGGCTCGGCCCACCCGGCACCGTCGCCGAAGGCCGAACGGGCGCGGAAGCCCACCTGAGCCGGGAGAGGGCAGTGAAACCATTGGCAGCGGCATTCGAAGTCGAGACGCAGGCCCACATCTGCAGCTTTCGCGCGGTCGTGCACGAGCTGGTCGACTACGAGCCCGGCAGGGATGTCGAGGAAGTGGCCGAGGAGCTCGACATCCCGGTGGCGCGCATCGTCAAGCTCGCGTCCAACGAGAATCCGTTTGGCCCCTCGCCGAAAGCCATCGCCGCCATCCCGGCGGAGTTCCCCAACCTTCACATGTATCCGTGGAAGCGGTTCACGGACTTCAAGCACGTGCTGGCGGAGTACCACGGGCTCACGCCTGAGAACATCGTTCTCGGCCATGGGACGGAGTCGCTGATCGCCTCGGTCCCCCAGCTCTACGTCGACCCGGGCGACGAGATCGTCGTCGCGGCCGAGAGCTACACGCTGCACGAGCTCTCCTGCGTCGCCATGGGTGCCGTCGTGCGCCGGGTGGCCCTCAAGGACTACCGCTACGACCTGGACGCGATGCTCGCGGCGGTGGGCCCGCGGACCAAGGTCCTGTGGCTGTGTAACCCGAACAACCCGACCGGGACCATCCTGACCGAGGCCGAGGTGGAGTACCTGCTGGAGCGGCTGCCGGCGACGGTGGCCGTCGTGATGGACGGTGCCTACGCGGAGTACGCCGACGACCCCGACTACGGCGACGGCCTGACCTTCGTGCGGCGTGGGTACCCCAACGTGATCACGATGCGCACCCTGTCGAAGGCCTACGGCCTCGCCGGGCTGCGGGTCGGCTTCGCGGCGGCTCACCCCGAGGTGTGCCGCATGCTCGACCGCCTGCGGGAGCCGTTCAACCTCAGCCGGGCCGCGACGGCGGCCGGCCCGGCCGCCATCGCCGACGTCGCGTGGCTCCACCACTGCCAGGAGCTCAACCGGGCGGGGCGCCGCTACCTCAGCGAGGAGTTCACCCGCCTGGGGTTCGACGTGGTCCCGAGCCAGTCCAACTTCATCCTCGTCGACGTCAAGCAGGACGCCGACTCTCTGTTCGGGCGGTTGCTGGCGCAGGGCATCATCGTGCGCCCGGCTGGTGGCTGGGGCTACGCTCGCCACATCCGGGTGACCGTCGGGACGGCGGAACAGAACGCCCAGCTCATCGCCGCCCTCGACGCCTTCGCGGCGGGTGAGGCGGCGGGGCAGGGCCCCAGGCGAACGGAAGGCGTGCCTGTGGGCGAGTGACGCGGCTCTTGCAGCGAATCCACCTCAAGAGCCACACCGAAGTGCGCTCGCGACGACCGCAGGGGGGATCGTCGTCGCCAGCGAGGTCATCGCAGTGCCGGCTTGGAGGGATTGACCTGGGAACTGCCCCGCATGATGAGTCAAAGGGGGACTCGTGGAGCTTGCCGATTCCGCTGACGCCAGTGTTGATGTCCAGAACCCGAGCGCCTCGGGCGCCCTGAGATACTGGCGACGGTTCGCGCGCCGCCCTGTCAACCTGGCCGGCGCGATCATCTTTCTGGTCTTCGTCGTCCTCGTCGTCGCCGGTCCCGCGGTCGCGCCCTATGGGCCAAACGATCAGGTCCCGAAGGATCGTCTGACCGTGCCCTCCCTGCGGCACCCGTTCGGTACAGATCAGTTTGGCCGGGATATCTTGAGCCGGATCATCGTCGGGACGCGCACGGTGTTCATCCTCAGCGGCCTCGGGACGCTGATCGCCCTGGCCGTGGGCACCCCCCTGGGGATGTTCTCCGGCTACCGAGGCGGGCTCACTGACGAGGTCATCATGCGCGCCCTGGACATCCTGCTGTCGATCCCATCGCTCATCTTCGCCCTGGTCCTGCTCGCCGCTCTGGGGCCATCAGAGGCGAACCTGGTCATCGTCCTGCTCCTCCTGTATGCGCCCATCATCGCGAGGATCAGCCGGAGCATCACGCTGGATCTCAAGAACAAGGAATTCGTGGAGGCGGCGCGGGTGCGTGGGGAGGGCGGCAGCTACATCTTCTTCCGGGAGATCCTTCCCGGGGCCATGGGGCCCTTGGTCGTCGAGGGATCGATGCGCTTCTCGTACGCGATCTTCCTCGTCGCCTCCCTGGGCTTCCTCGGGCTGGGCGTGCAGCCACCGTCGCCGGACTGGGGTCTGCAGATCAACGAGGCTCGTGACTACTTCGCGCTGGCACCCTGGACTCTGCTCTTCCCGGCCGCAGCCATCGCGCTCCTCGTGATCTCGACCAGCTTGACCTCAGACGGGCTTCGCCAGGTCCTTCAGCCCGAGCGCGGCGGGCTCTGATGGCGACGCTGGTGGAGCCGGCCGCGCGGCCCGGTGGGGCTGGGCTCCGAGAGCCGGTCCTCGAGATCGACGGTCTCAACATCGTCTACGACACCGAAGAAGGACCCCTGAACACCGTGCGCGACGTCTCGCTGACGGTTCGCCGCGGCGAGAGCCTCGGCCTCGTCGGGGAATCCGGGTCCGGCAAGTCGACGCTGGTGATGGGCGCCATCGGCTACCTGGCGGCCAATGGCCACGTCTCGAGCGGCAGCGTGCGTCTGCTCGGCGAGGAGATCGCAAGGCGTACGCCGAGCTCGATGCAGCCTCTCTGGGGCTCGCGGATCGCGGTCGTCTACCAGAATCCGCTGAGCGCGCTGAACCCGAGCATTCGCATCGGCAAGCAGCTCGCCGAGGTCGCCCGGCTCCATCTTGGGATGGATGCGCATCGGGCGCGCCACCTCACCTTGGAGATGCTGACCAAGGTGGCGATGCCGGATCCCGAGAACATCTTCGAGCGATACCCGCATCAGGTATCGGGAGGGATGCTGCAGCGCTGCGTCATCGCCATGGCACTCATGGCTCGGCCGGCGCTGCTCATCATGGACGAGCCGACCACGGCCCTCGACGTGACGACGCAGGCGGTGGTGCTCGATCTCGTGGCCGAGCTCAAGGGAGACATCGATTCCGCGATCGTGTACATCACTCACGACCTTGGCGTGGTCGCGAGGATCTGCGACCACATCGCCGTGATGTATGCCGGCGAGATCATGGAGAAATCGCCGCTGCGCCAGACGTTCACGGAGTCCCTCCATCCGTACACAAGGAGCCTGCTCAGCTGCGTGCCGCGCTTCGACGTCTCGTGTACGAAGCAGCCGCTTCCCTTCATCCCCGGGCACATACCGAGAGCGAACGAGCTGCCCGGCGGCTGCATCTTCGAGCCGCGGTGCCAGTTCGCAGAGGAGGCGTGCCGAACGGCTCGCCCCGCCCTCCGCCAGGTGGCTCCGGAGCGGTGGACGGCGTGTCGCCGTTGGGGCGTGTTGCCCTCGTGGGACAGGTCGTGCCTCGATGCCCTCGCGGCGGCGGAGTCGCAGAGCTCGATTCGCGACGGCGACCGTTTGATCGACGCTGTCGACATCGCCAAGCACTATTCGGCAGCAGAGGGAGGGCTTCGGCTCCGCAGACGCGACCGCCGCGTCGTGCACGCCTTGGACGCCACGTCACTGTGGATCGGACGCGG
>JBAZPK010000227.1:0-3727 GCA_041648235.1 Thermoleophilia bacterium | reverse complement strand
TGGCGGGTCCAGCACCGGCCTCATCGCCGCGATCGTGGCGGCGGTCGTGGTGGCAGTCGTCGTGGTCGTCGTGCTCGTGCGGCGCCGCGGTGGCCGGCGCGAGACGGAGGCCTGAGCGCGAAGATCTCTGGTCGCGATCACCTCGCCCATGAGGCACGATCTGGGTCGGGGGGCCGGCGGCGCGTGGCGTCGCCGGCCCCCGACGTTCAGGTGGCGAAGCTCAGGTACGGCCGCCAGCTCTCGTGGATGTGCTCCACGTGGAGGAAGACGAAAGCGGCGGCCGAGGGCGGCCGTGGCTGGCGGAGCAGCCGCAGCCCCGCGAGGTGCGGCAGCCGATCGCCCTTCTTGCGATTGCACGGGGCGCACGACGTGACGAGGTTGTCCCAGGTGTCAGGCCCGCCCTTGGAGCGCGGCACGACGTGGTCGACGGTGAGATGGCGCTCGCTGCCACAGTACTGGCAACGGTGATGGTCGCGGGCGAAGACGGCGCGCCGCGAGATGCGGGCCGTCGCGCTGTGGCGGGGGACGTGGACGTAGCTGCGCAGGCGGATGACGAGGGGCAGCTCGTAGGCGGCGTTCGCACTCCGGTAAGCGGCGCCCGACTGCTCGAGCACCTCGGCTTTGTCCTTGAACAGGAGCACCAGAGCCCGCCGCACGCTGCACACGTTCAACGGCTCGTAGGTGGTGTTCAGGACCAGCACCTTCCGCATGGGTCGATAGTAGCAGAATCGCCGGCAGCCACTAGACTGAGAGGATGGACCTCTTCTCGGTGAGCGACGAGCAGGTGGCGGCCGAAGCGCCGCTGGCGGCGCGCATGCGGCCGCGGCGCTTGGCCGAGTTCGTGGGGCAGGGCGACATCGTGGGGCCGGGGACCGTGCTCCGGGCCGCCATCGAAGGCGGCAAGCTCTTTTCGATGATCTTCTTCGGGCCGCCCGGCTGCGGCAAGACCACGCTGGCGCGGCTGATCGCAGCCGAGACGGGCGCCCGCCTGGTGCAGCTCTCAGCGGTCAACTCCGGCACCGCCGACGTGCGCGCTGCCATCAGGGGGGCCCGCGAAGCGCGTGCCCTGGACACGGCGCGCACGATCCTCTTCATCGACGAGATCCACCGCTTCAACAAGGCTCAGCAGGATGCTCTGCTGCCGGCCATCGAGGACGGCGTCGTGACGCTGATCGGGGCCACGACCGAGAACCCCTTCTTCGAGGTCAACTCCGCCCTCATCAGCCGCTGCCAACTCTATCGCTTCGAGCCGCTGGCGCCGGAGCTTGTCGAGAGGGTCATCGAGGCCGCCCTGAACGACAGTGAGCGCGGCCTCGGAGGCCGCGCCGTGACGCTCGCCGACGGTGGCCTCGACTTCCTCGCTCAGATCTCGCGTGGCGACGCGCGTGTGGCGCTCAACGCCCTGGAGACCGCGTGGCGCTCGCGCGCCGCCGCCGGGCACGCCACCCTCACCGTGGACGACCTTCGCGACGCCGCTCAGAAGAGCCCTGTCTCTTACGACCGCGCGGACGGCCATTACGACACCATCTCAGCGTTCATCAAGTCGATGCGCGGTAGTGACGCGGATGCCGCGGTGTACTACATGGCGTCGATGCTCGCCGCCGGCGAGGACCCCAAGTTCATCGCCCGCCGCATGATCGTCTTCGCCAGCGAGGACGTGGGCAACGCCGATCCCCAGGCACTCCAGGTCGCCATCGCGGCCTCGCGCGCCGTGGAGTTCGTGGGCCTCCCCGAGTGCCGCATCAACTTGAGCCAGGCGGCCACCTACCTGGCC
Organism: Thermoleophilia bacterium; assembly: GCA_041648235.1. Lineage (GTDB taxonomy): Bacteria > Actinomycetota > Thermoleophilia > UBA2241 > UBA2241 > CAIXSE01. Next base: position 1,953 of record JBAZPK010000227.1, on the reverse strand, counting down.
TTGGCGCCCAAGAGCAACGCCGCCTACAAGGCCATCGACGCCGCGTTGGACGACGTCCGTCGCGAGGGCAACCAGCCGCCCCCGCCGCACCTCCGCGATGCGAGCTACCGCGGCGCGAAGGAACTCGGCCACGGGGTGGGGTACAGGTACCCGCACAAGTCGGGCGGCTGGGTCGAGCAGCAGTACCTGCCCGAGGGGCTCTCAGGGCGCCGTTACTATGTGCCGATACGGGGGGTGGAGCGTGACATGGCCGCTCGCCTCGCTGTGGACAAGGGGCGGGCACCTTCCGGCACCGAGGCGTCCCGCGACGAGGAGAGAGGAGAGGGTGATGACTAGAGGGTATCTGATCGCTCTCCTGTTCCTGTTCGTGGCCCTCATCGTGCTGATCATCCTGTGGTGGTACGCGCGCAACGTGAAGCAAGACCTCGATTCTTCGCCATCCATCGTGGCCGGCGTGCGTGGCCTCATCGAGCTCAGATCGGCCAGCGTGGAGGAGCTCCGGCGGCTGAGTGCGGAGCCCATCCTGCTCAAGCAAGGAGAAGAGGGCGTGCGTGTCCAGATCGAGCACCGGCCAATGCTGCCCCTCATGGCCTTCGTGGGCGGTGGAACGAGCGCCGCGCTCGTCGAGGCGGCCGGTGCGGTCACCGAGCGTTACGGCGCCCGTTGGGTGGTGCTCGTAGGCGTCGCGGAGGACGGCCGCGTCACTGTCCAGCGCCTGGCTTGAGTCCCCGGTGCAGGACTGCATCACCGCGAGCCGTATACAGGGCTGTACACTGGTAAAGTCCGGCCTCGTTTCTTCCGAAGTACACACAGCCGGCTTCGCGCGCCCGTGCGGCTGGCGAGACGCTGGGCAGCGGTCAAGGAGGCAGCGATGAAGCGGCTCATGAAATTCCTACTCGGGCTTGCCCTGGGAGCGACGGTGGCCGTGCTCGTGGCCCCCAAGAGCGGCCGGGAGCTGCGTGAGCAGCTCGTCGCTGGTGCGACCGGCAGGCTTCTGACGGCCGCTCCGGACGAGTACCCGCAACCCGAGGGCTCGCATGCGTGGGAGCCGAGTGGCTCCGTCGCGGTCGCGGAGCCGGAGGTCGAGGAGCCGGCCGGCGCGGAGCCCCCGGCTGAAGAAGAACCTGCGGCCGAGGAGGAACCTGTGGCCGTGGAAGAACCTGCGGCTGAGGAAGAACCTGCGGCCGCGGAGCCGCAGGAGGCTCCAGCCTTCTCGGCGCCCGAGCCCGAACCCGAGCCCGAGCCCGAACCCGAACCCGAACCCGAGCCCGAACCCGAACCCGAGCCCGTTGCCGAAGAGGCTCCGGCCTCCTCGGTCGCAGAGCCCGAGCCCGCCTTTGAGTCGCCGCCCCTGATGGAAGCGTTAGCCGCCGCGTTCGGAGCCGTAGAGACACTCGCTGGAGATGACCTGCGGGCGCGCATCGAGGAGACGCGTGTCGCGGTCGAGACCGACATCGCCCAACCGTTCGTCGTTGAAGAGGCCGCCGGAGAAGGCGCCGAGCAAGGATCCGAAGCGGCCGCCGCAGCGGCCGCTGAAGATGCCGGTGAAGAGGCCGCCGCGGCTGAGCTTGAGCCGGAGACCGGAACTGAGGCTCAGGCCGCCGTCGCGGCGACGGAGGGCCCTGCCGAGGCGCCACGCGGCGCCGCGATCTGGAGCGACGAGGAGCCCGCCGCCGGTGCCGCCCGCACAGACCTCGTGGCCGACATGTCCTCAGGCCCCGAGGCGACCCTCGTCGAGCCGCCTGCCGAGCCGCCTGCCGGCGAGCCGGCCGCAGACACCTCGCCGGTCCTCGACGCCGAGGCCTTGGCTGCGACCGACGAACCGCCGCCGGTGGTCGAGGAGCCGGTGCCGGATGCTGAGCATCCGGACGTGGAGGCCCCCCATGCGGAGCCCCGGCACTCTGAGCCCGAGCCCGACGAGCAGACTGCCACGCCGCTGGCCGCGGAACCGGA
>JBAZPK010000226.1:0-3732 GCA_041648235.1 Thermoleophilia bacterium | reverse complement strand
GCCCAACACCGGCGGCATGGGCAGTTACTGCCCCGTGCCCGGATTCGAGGAGCAGGCCGTCGACGCCACGATGGAGCACGTCGTGGAGCCGATGATGGCGGCGCTGCGCAAGCGCGGCATCGAGTACCGCGGCGTGCTGTACGCCGGCCTCATCGTGACCGCCGCCGGCGTCAAGGTGCTGGAGTTCAACTGCCGTTTCGGCGACCCCGAGACGCAGGCCGTGCTGCCGCGCCTCGAGAGTGACCTCCTGGAGCTCTGCGCCGCCGCCGCGGGCGGTGAGCTCACGGGTGTCCGCACGTCCTGGACGCCGCGGCAGTGCGTCACCGTGGTCATGGCCTCTGCCGGCTACCCGGCCACGAGCCACAAGGGCGACGTCATCGACGGGCTGGCGGAGGCGGGCGCCATCGACGACGTGACCGTCTACCACGCCGGCACGGCGCTGCGGGGCGGCCACGTGGTCACCGACGGCGGCCGTGTGCTGGCCGTGAGCGCGCTCGGCGACGGCTTCGCCGCGGCCCGCGAGCGCGCCTACGAGGCCGTCGCGCAGATCCATTTCGACGGTCAGCAGACCCGCCCCGACATCGCCGAGCGCGCCGTGCGGGCCGCCGCCGGTGAGCTCGAACTGTTCCCGGCCGGCGCCGCCGGCTGAGCGAGAGGAGCCCCTGTGGAAGAGACCAGGACGGAAGTCGCCGCCATCCTCCAAGGCATCGAGATGGAGCCGGTGCACGTCGGCATCGTCATGGGCAGCGAGAGTGACCGCGAAGTGATGAGCGCCGCCTGTACGGAGCTCGACGAACGGAAGATCAACTACGAGATCAGCGTGCTCTCCGCGCATCGCGACCCGGACAAGGTGGCCCACTACGCGAAGACGGCCCAGAGCCGCGGCCTCAAAGTGCTCATCGGCGGCGCCGGCAAGGCGGCCGCCCTCCCCGGCGTGCTCGCCGCCTACACCAACCTGCCGGTGATCGGCGTGCCCATCAAGACCAGCGACCTGGGCGGCCTCGATTCGCTGCTCAGCATCGTGCAGATGCCACCCGGAGTGCCCGTCGCTTGCGTCGCCATCAACGGCGCCCGGAACGCCGCCATCCTGGCGGCGAAGATCCTCGACGTCTGAGCCTGCTGCCGGCGGGCGGCCGGCGGCCGTGCTTCGCCGCGAGCAACCCGGCGCTGCCCGCGGCTGCCTTTCGTCGCGGCCGGGGAACACTGGCGGCATGGGCAGGTACGCACTCAGGTCCACCCAGGCGCCGCCGCCGGCCGGGCCGTACTCTGCCGGCGTGTCCGTCGGCCATCTGGTGTTCGTCTCGGCGCAGCTCCCGCAGGGCAGGCGCGGCGAGGGCCTCGGCGGCTCCGCCGCCGAGCAGGCGCGCCGCGCCCTCGACAACCTGGGCCACCAGCTGCGTTCCACGGGGCTCGGCCTGGACTCCGTCGCCGAGCTCAGGGTCTATCTGGTCGATCCGGCCGACCTCGCGGCCGTCGACGCCGTCTGCGCCGAATGCTTCGCCGAGCCCCGTCCGGCGCGCACGGTCGTCGGTGTAGCATGGTTGCCGCAGGGTGCCCGCCTGCAGGTCGAGGCGGTCGCCGTCCGCTACTAGGAGCCACCGCGCCACGACGGTACGAGCCGCCGAGCCCCGGGGCGCCTCGACCTTCCGGTGCGGGGCGGTGCTCGCTATCGCGGCCCTCATCGCCTGCGTCGCGCTGAGGGTGCTGCTCACCCGAGGTCACGGCCGCGCGCCGGGAAAGGATCACCGCCATGGACAAGCACGTGTACGCATCGCCGGAGGGCGCTCCGGCCGTCGGCCCCTACTCCCCGGCCGTCGGGGTGGGCGACCTGGTCTTCGTCTCGGGGCAGATCGCCCTCGACCCGAGCGGGAAGATCGTCGGCTACACACCCAAGGACCAGGCGCGCAAAGCCCTCGAGAACCTCCGGGCCACACTCGCGGCGGCGGGCCTGACGCTCGACAACGTCGTCAAGACGACGATATTCCTGCAAGACATGGACGAGTTCGCGGCCGTCAACGAGGTGTACGCCGAGTTCTTCGCTGAACCGTACCCGGCGCGCTCCACGGTTCAGGTGGCGCGCCTCCCCAAGGATCTCAAGGTCGAGATCGAGGCGATCGCCGCCCGCTGAAGGCGCCGACAGCCGCCGGAGCGGCGGCCTGTGCCGGCGGCCGGCCGCGAAAGGTCAGCCGCCGCTTCTCCCGGTCGATGGTGCCTGCCCTTGGTTGTATTCTGCAACGAGGCGCAGGCGGGCGCCATCACGGCGGGCCGCCTGTGAGAGAATCGCCGCGCAGCCGAGCAGTCGTGCCGGCGGGGCCGCCCGGAGGCGGCCGGGCCGGCACGCCCCGACCCCCGGAGGGATCACCGTGATCGAGCGCTACACGCTGCCCGAGATGGGCGGCATCTGGACCGACGAGGCCAAGATGCGCGCCTGGCTCGACGTCGAGATCGCCGCCGTCAAGGCCTGGAGCAGGCTCGGCAAGGTGCCCGCCGAGGCCGTCGCCGAGATCGAGGCCAAGGCCGACTTCGACGTCGCCCGGGTCGCCGAGATCGAGGCGACGACGAATCACGACGTCATCGCCTTCCTCACCAACGTCGCGGAGTACGTCGGCGACGCCAGCAAGTACGTGCACTACGGCATGACCAGCAGCGACATGCTCGACACGGGGCTCGCTCTGCAGCTCAAGCGTGCCGGCCTGCTCCTCGAGCGCGACCTCATCGCCCTGGGCGAGGTGCTCAAGAGGCGCGCCCTCGAGTTCAAGGACACCGTGCAGGTGGGGCGCACGCACGGCATCCACGCAGAACCGATCACCTTCGGCATGAAGCTCGGCATGTGGGCCTTCGAGGTCAGCCGTCACCTCAAACGCATGCGCCACGTCACCGTGAACGCCTCGGTGGGCAAGATCAGCGGCGCCGTAGGCGCTTACAACAACATCGACCCGCGGGTGGAGGACCTCGTCTGCGAGGAGCTCGGCCTCGGCCGCGAGCCGATCAGCAACCAGGTCGTGCAACGCGACCGGCACGCCGCCCTGCTGGCGTGCATCGCCATCATCGGCGCCAGCCTTGAGAAGTTCGCCACCGAGATCCGCCACCTGCAGCGCAGCGAGGTGCGCGAGGCCGAGGAGGCGTTCGGCAAGGGCCAGAAGGGCTCGTCGGCCATGCCGCACAAGCGCAACCCGATCCTCAGCGAACGCATGGCCGGCTGCGCCCGCGTGCTGCGCGGTAACGCCCTCGTCGGCATGGAGAACGTAGCGCTGTGGCACGAGCGCGACATCAGCCACAGCTCGGCCGAGCGCATCGTCATCCCCGACAGCTGCATCCTGCTCGACTACATGCTGCAGAAGTTCACGAAGCTCATCGACACCCTGGTCGTGGACGAGGAACGCATGCTGGCCAACCTGGGCCAGAGCTACCGGCTCGTGTTCAGCGGCGCGGTGCTGCTGGCCCTGGTCGACAGGGGCATGCTCCGCGAGGACGCCTACCGCGTGGTCCAGGAGTCCGCCATGCACGCCTGGCGCGAGGGGGTCGACTTCGGCCTGCTGATCAAGCAGAACCCCGAGGCGATGGCCGTCATGAGCCCCGCGGAGGTGGAGGCCGCCATGGACCCGAGCCAGTACACGGCCGGGCGCGAGGTGATCTTCGGCCGGCTCGAGAAGTTGAAGTTCTAGCCGGGCGCAAGGCCGAGGCGGCCCGCGAGCCGCCGGCGGCCGCCCAGGGCGGGTACAGGCGGCGCGG
>JBAZPK010000225.1:0-3813 GCA_041648235.1 Thermoleophilia bacterium | reverse complement strand
TCGGCGATGTGGTAGCCCGTCGACGGCGTGATCGTGAAGCTCCGTGAGCCGCCATACGACACGGTCTGCGCAGTCGCCGGGCTGATGCTGCCGTGCGCCCCGGCCGAGGGCGTGATCGTGAAGGTGTCGGCGGCGAAGCTGACGCTGATCGTGTGGTCGGCGGTGACGCCGCTGAACGTATAGGCCGTCACGGCGCCGACCGAGACGCTGTCGACCAGTACGTCGGCGACGTGGTAGCCGATATCCGGCGCTATCGTGAAGGCCTTGGACGCCCCGTAGTTCACGGTCTGCGGCGTGTTCGGGCTGATGCTCCCGTGCGCCCCGGCCGAGGTCGTGATCGTGAACGTGTCGATAGCGAACGTGGCGCTGATCGTGTGGTCGGCGGTGACGTTCGTGAAGGTGTAGCTGGTCGCCGCCCCCACCGAGCCGCCGTCCACGAGCACGTCGGCGACGTGGTAGCCGGTCGCCGGCGTGATGGTGAAGGCCTGGTCGGCGCCGTAGTCGACCGTCTGCGCGCTCGCCGGCGAGATGCTCCCGTGAGCCCCCGCGCTCGGCGTGATGGTGGCCGTGCTCGCCGTGAACGTCGCGCTGATCGTGTGGTCGCCGGTGACGTTCGTGAATGTGTAGCTGGTCACCGCCCCCACCGAGCCGCCGTCCACGAGCACGTCGGCGACGTGATAGCCGACAGCCGGCGTGACGGTGAAGGCCTGGTCGGCGCCGAAGGCCACGGTCTGCGGCGCCGCCGGGCTGATGTCCCCGCCGGCGCCCGCGCTCGGCGTGATCGTGAAGGTCAGCGGGTCGACGGCGTAGGTCACCGACCTGGTGGCCTCGTTGCCGGCTCCGTCGGCGGCCGTCACGGCCAACGTATGCGTACCCGTGACGAGCGTGTCGACGGCCGCTCCCGCAGCGATCGGCGAACCGTCCAGGGCCGCGCTGGAGCCCGCGACCCCGGCATTGGGGTCGCTGCACGTCCACTGGCAGGTCACCGTGCTGGCTTGGCTGTACGTGGCGGAGTCGAGCGGCCTCACAACCGTGATCGACGGCGCCACGGTGTCGATGCGGACCTGCAGCGTGCTCGTCGGCCCCCAGTTGCCGGCGCGGTCGACCGCCCTGAGGTGGAAGTAGAAGATGCCGTCCGCCTGTGCAGCGTAAGACTTGCTGGTGGCGGTGTTCGGGTAGCCCGGCGATGCCACGGTCCCCACGAACGGGTCCAGGACCCACTTGTAGCCGGCGATGCCGGAGGCGTCCGACGAGCTCCAGGAGAATGCGGGAGCGGCGACGGAGTACCACGTCGCCGGGACTGGATGCGTCGAGGAAGTCAGCGACGCGATGCCGGGCGGCGAGGAGTCCGTCAGGATGAAGAGCAGCGTCGGCGCAAGCCGGTTCGTGACGTCGCCGAGGCCCAGATCGCCCGAGGTGTTGTCACCCCAGCCCCAGAGCTGGTCGCCCGGCTTCCGGGCGCTGGTGAAGTCGTCGCCGCACAGGATCGTGCTCCAGTCCGTGGCGCTGCCGACTTGCGTCGGCGTGGAGAGCGCCGTGGAATCTCCCTGCCCCAGCTGACCGTACGTGTTGTCGCCCCAGGCCCAGAGGCTGCCGCCCGACTTGAGCGCCGCCGTGTGGTCGTCGCCGCAGGCAAAGGCAGCCCAGTCCGTATCGGTGCCGACCTGGATTGGAGCGCTGCGCGTGACGAGGTCGCCCTGCCCGAGCTGACCGAACGAGTTGTAGCCCCAGGCCCAGAGCGTGCCGCCTGACTTCAGCGCCCGCACGTCCTCGTCGCCGCAACCGACGCTCGCCCAATCGGTGTCGGTACCCACCTGCGTGGGGATAAGGCGCACCGCGGTGTCCCCTTGGCCGAGCTGGGAGCGATTGTTGCGGCCCCAGACCCAGAGCGTGCGATCCGCCTTGATCGCCGCGCTGAAAGAAGCCCCGCACGCGATAGAGTCCCAATCGGTGGCCGAGCCGACCTGGGTCGGCGACGATAGCGGCGTGGTGTCGCCCTGACCCAGTTGACCGTACGCGTTGTCGCCCCAGGCCCAGAGGCTCCCGTCGGACTTGAGGGCGAGCGCATGTCGGTCCCCGCCGGCTACTCCCACCCAGTCGGTGGCCGAGCCGACGCGCTGCGGCGTCGTGCGGTTGCCCGCATCCCCGAGGCCGAGCTGGCCGCTGGCGTTGAGGCCCCAGGCCCAGAGGCTGCCATCGCTTCTGACACCGAGAGAGAACGCGTCGCCGCAGGCGACCGCTGCCCAGTCGGTCGCCGAGCCGACGGGGGCGGCGACGGTGCTGGCGGTGGTGCTGCCGTCGCCGAGCTGACCGGAGGCGTTCGCGCCCCAGGCCCAGAGGCTGCCGCCGGGCTTGATGAGCAGCGTGAAGTCGCTGCCGTGAGCGGCCTGCGGTCCCGGCAAGCCGGCCGCCTGGCTCTCCCCGCCGTGGCTCGCGAGCACGCCCGCGGCCGCGGGCAGGAACATCAGGAGCACGATCAGCAAAGCACGCGTAGCGCGCCGGACGTTCAAACCACGCGTTGCCCGCCGAGTTTTCATCTGCCACCCCTCTCGAAGCCCGCTCCCCATGCTAGCCGTGTAGGGGCGCGGGTTCAATATTCGGAGGCCGCTCGGGAGGGCGGGACGGGTCGGCGCGCGATGGCGCCACCCGCAGGCACACCTGCAAGCGCCTCAATGAGCGTACAGGACGTACCTTTTGTACAAAGGGTACGCAAATTGAGGCACCTGCACCGGCGCACGCCCACGCCGGCTGGGACCGTCAAGGTTGACGAGCAGCGCCGCGCCGCTACTCGCGGAAGTCGTTGACCTCGAAGCCGCGGCGTTTGAGCAGTTCGTCGCGGCGCGCCTCGGCGAGGTCGTCGTGCACCATCTCGGCGACGAGCTCGCCGAGGCCGACGGTGGGCGCCCAGCCGAAGGCCTCGCGCGCCTTAGTGGCGTCGCCGATCAGGCTCTCGACCTCGGTGGGCCGGTAGTACCGGGGGTCGATGCGCAGAACCACCGACCCCGGTTGCACCGGCCCCTCGCCGTCGACGGGGCTGAGGGCGTCATGGCCGGCGCCGTGACCGCTGCGAGCGGCGCTGAAGCGGCGGAGGTCCACGGCGTCGACGACGCCGACCTCCTCCGCCCCACTCCCCTCCCAGCGCAGCGCGACGCCGATCTCGGCGAAGGCCATCTCGGCGAACTCACGCACCGAGTGCTGCACGCCGGTGGCGATCACGTAGTCGCCCGGCTCGTCCTGCTGCAACATGAGGTGCATGGCGCGCACGTAGTCGCGGGCGTGGCCCCAGTCGCGCAACGAGTCGAGGTTGCCGAGCCAGAGGCACTCCTCGAGGCCGAGGGCGATGCGCGCCACGGCGCGCGTGACCTTGCGCGTCACGAAGGTCTCGCCGCGGATCGGGCTCTCATGGTTGAAGAGGATGCCGTTGCTGGCGTGCATCCCGTAGGCTTCGCGGTAGTTCACCGTGATCCAGTAGCCGTAGAGCTTGGCGGCGCCGTACGGGCTGCGCGGGTAGAAGGGCGTCGACTCGCGCTGGGGGACCTCCTGCACGAGGCCGAACATCTCGCTCGTTGAGGCCTGGTAGAAGCGCACGCGCTCCCCGAGGCCGAGGATGCGGATGGCCTCCAGGAGGCGAAGCGTGCCCAGGGCGTCGGAGTTGGCGGTGTACTCGGGGGTCTCGAAGCTCACCTGCACGTGGCTCTGGGCGGCGAGGTTGTAGATCTCGTCGGGCTGCGTCTCCTGCACGATGCGGATGAGGTTGGTGGCATCGGTGAGGTCGCCGTAGTGCATGAAGAAGTGGCCGTCGGGCAGGTGCGG
>JBAZPK010000224.1:0-3822 GCA_041648235.1 Thermoleophilia bacterium | reverse complement strand
TGACTTGAGCCCAATGAGATGCGAGGGCGGAGCGCGGCTACCTCGCCGTGGCCCGCAACGACCTCATCCAGGGCGTCGTGGCCGGCTGCTTCCTCGGGCCTTTCATCTGGGGCCTCTTCTGGCGCCGCGTCTCGGCGGCCGCCGTCTGGGTGAACTTCCTCGTCGCTTTGGCGTTCATGGGCGGCCTCGGTTACCGCTACACCTCGGACCCACTGACCGCCGGCTACATCCCGGTTCTGGCGGCGCTCACGATGCTGCTCTCACTGGCGATCACGCCGCTGGTGAGCTTGGTGACGCCGGCGCCCGGGGCCGACACCGTCGCCCGGGCGTTCGCCGAGGGCGGGGCGGCGGAGCCCACCCCGCCCGGGGCGCGCGCGGCGGCCGGGAGCGGAGTGGCCTGAGCGGACCGGAAGCAGCCTGGGGGCCGGCCGTCACAGGCGAGCCGGCCGGCTGCCGTGGTTCGACCGTCCGGCCGGCGGATATACACGAGGCACGGCATGCAGCACTCTATCGGCAAGAACTGGCATCACCTCCCGGCGGAGGAAGTCATCGAGCTTCTCGAGACCGACCCCGAAGCCGGGCTCGACGTATTCGACGTCAAGCACCGCCGCGACCATTACGGCCCCAACGTCCTGACCGCCCGTGGCGGGCCCGGGGCGCTCAAGCGGCTCCTGCTTCAGTTCCATCAGCCGCTCATCTACATCCTGCTCGCGGCCGGGGTGATCACCCTCTTCCTGCGCGAGTGGGTGGACTCGGGGGTGATCTTCGGCGTCGTGCTGGTCAACGCCACGGTGGGCTACCTCCAGGAGGCCAAGGCCGTGCAGGCCATCGAAGCGCTGGCCAGGACCATGACGACCGAGGCCACCGTGCTGCGAGGCGGCGACCAGGCACGGGTGCCCGCGGCCGAGCTGGTGCCCGGCGACGTCGTCCTGCTGCAGGCCGGGGACAAGGTGCCGGCCGACCTGCGCCTGTTCCGCGGCCGCGACCTGCACATCGACGAGTCCGCGCTCACCGGCGAGTCGCTCCCGGTGGGCAAGCAGCCCGAGGCCGTTGCCCATGACGTCACGCTGGCCGAGCGTAGCAACATGGCCTACGCCTCGTCCCTGGTCACCTTCGGCCAGGGGGCAGGGGCGGTCGTCGGCATCGGTGACGACACCGAGGTGGGCCGCATCTCCGAGCTCATCGCGGAGGCTGACGAGCTCGCGACCCCGCTGACGAAGAAGATCGCCGCCTTCAGCACCTTGCTGCTCATCGTCATCCTGGCCCTGGGCGCCGTGACCTTCGTCGTCGGTTTGCTGCGCGGCGAGTCGGTGGTGGACATGTTCAAGGCCGCCGTCGCACTGGCCGTGGGCGCGATCCCCGAGGGCCTGCCCGCCGCCGTGACCATCACCCTGGCGATCGGCGTGTCGCGCATGGCGCGCCGCAGGGCCATCATCCGCAAGCTGCCGGCGGTCGAGACGCTGGGCAGCACGACGGTGATCTGCACCGACAAGACGGGCACGCTCACCGAGAACCAGATGACCGTGCAGCGGATCCTCGCCGGCGGCCGCGCCTATGCGGTGAGCGGCGGCGGTTACGGCCCCGACGGCCTCGTCACCGACCTCGCCGAGCCGAACGCCGCGGCTGCCGGCCACCTGCCGCCGGCCCTCCGCACCGTGCTCGCGGCGGGCGTGCTCTGCAACGACAGCCAGCTCCTGGAGGAGGACGAGCGCTGGGTGGTGCAGGGCGACCCCACGGAGGGCGCGCTGCTCGTCGCGGCCGGCAAGGCGGGGCTGGAGCGCGGCCGCCTGGAGGCTGAGGCACCGCGCCTCGACAGCATCCCCTTCGAGTCGCTGCACCAGTACATGGCCACGCTCAACGCGGGCCGCGGCGGGGCCGCGCCGTGTGTGTACGTGAAGGGCGGCGTCGAGGTGGTGCTCGCGCGCTGCGGCGACGCCCTGGGCAGCGACGGGCGCCGGGCGCCGCTCGACCGGGACGCCGTGCATGCCGACGTCGACCGGCTGGCGGCCGAGGGCCTCCGCGTGCTGGCCTTCGCGGCCGGCGAGCGGCCGCCCGGCACGACCGAGCTCGAGCACGGCGACCTCGCCGGCCTGACCTTCCTCGGCCTGCAGGCGATGATCGACCCGCCGCGGCCGGAGGCTATCGCCGCCGTCAAGGCCTGCCAGACGGCCGGCATCCGCGTCAAGATGATCACCGGCGACCACGGCGTGACGGCGGCGGCGATCGCCCGCCAGATCGGCCTCGTGCCCGCCGGTGGACAGCTCCCCGAGGTGCTCACGGGCTCCGAGCTCGAGCGCCTCAGCGACGCCCAGCTCATCGAGAGCGCGCAGGACGTCGCCGTCTTTGCGAGGGTCACCCCGGAGCAGAAGTTGCGCCTCGTCGAGGCCCTGCAGAGCCGCGGCCACGTGGTGGCCATGACCGGCGACGGGGTCAACGACGCCCCCGCCCTCAAGCAGTCGGACATCGGCACGGCCATGGGCATCAGCGGCACCGACGTCGCCAAGGAGGCGGCGGACATGGTGCTTACGGACGACAACTTCGCCTCCATCGAGGCCGCCGTGGAGGAGGGCCGCGGCGTCTTCGACAATCTCACCAAGTTCATCGCCTGGACGCTGCCGACCAACCTCGGCGAGGGCCTCGTGATCCTCGCGGCGGTGTTCCTCGGCACCACCTTGCCGATCCTGCCGGTGCAGATCCTGTGGATCAACATGACCACGGCGGTGCTGCTCGGGCTGATGCTCGCCTTCGAGCCGAAGGAGGAGGGCATCATGCAACGCCAGCCGCGCAGCCCTAAGACGCCCATCCTCACGGGCGAGCTCATCCAGCGGATCGTGCTCGTCGGCGCCCTGCTGCTCGCCGGCGCCTTCGGTCTCTTCGAGTGGGCCGACAGCCGCGGCTACGACCCGCAGGTGTCGCGTACCATCGCGGTCAACGTGTTCGTCGTCGTGGAGCTCTTCTACCTGTTCAACTGCCGCTCGCTGACCCGCTCGTACTTCCGCCTCCCGCAGCTCTCCAACCGCTGGGTGCTCGGCGGCGTGGCGCTTATGATCCTCCTTCAGCTGCTCTACACCTACGCGCCGTTCATGAACGTGGCCTTCCACAGCGCGCCGCTCGACGCCTGGCTGTGGCTGCCGATCGCCGGCATCGGCCTGGCGGCCTTCTTCCTGGTCGAGATCGACAAGGCCCTGCGCCAGGGCGTGCGCCGCCGCCGCGAGGCGAGGCGCGCGTCAGAGCCGGCCTGACCCGCGGACGACGGCGCCCGTCAGGTAGCGCTGCACCGTCGGGCCCACGGCGGCCACGAGGTCGTCGATGCTCGCCGAGGTGAGGGGCTCGAGCCGGGCGACGAAACGCATCATCCCGAGGCCGATGAGCTGCGAGCCGACGAGCGTCGCGCGCAGCTGCGCATCGGGCACGCCGAGCGCCAGCGTGATGGGCCCGAAGACCTCACGCACGAGCAGGTCGCGGATCATCGCCATGGCGGTCTCGTTGGTCATCGCGGAGCGCAGCATGGCCAGGAGGCGCACCCGGGTCTCGGGCGGCTCCCAGGCCTCGAGGAAGCCGCGGACGATGGTGGCGCCGAGCTTGTCGGGTCCGGCGGCGATGCCGTGGGCGAGGATCTCGCTCGGCCGGATGGGCAGCTCGAGGGCGGCCTCGAACAGCGCCTCCTTCGAGTCGAAGTAGTGGAGGACGAGGGCCGGGTCGACTTCGGCGGCGGCGGCGATGCCGCGGATCGTCGCGCGGTCGTAGCCGGCCGCGGCGAAGGCGGCACGCGCGGCGCCGAGGATGGCCTCGCGCGTGCCGCTGTCGCCGGGCCGCCGGCCC
>JBAZPK010000223.1:0-3823 GCA_041648235.1 Thermoleophilia bacterium | reverse complement strand
GCCGCCGGCGTCTCCCCAGCCCGTGCCGGTGCCGGCGCCGCGGCTGCCACCCGGCTCGCCGGCATCCTCGACGATCTCGCCCTCGATCACGAGCTCGGCGCCCTCAGGCCCCGGAGCGGCGGGCGCCGCGGTGTCGTTCTCGCTCATGTAGGTCTCCGTGAGTCGAGGGAGGGCGGCGCGCCGCCCTCCCCACAAGGGTCACTCGTACTGGATCGCCTCGAGGATGTCGATGCGCGCCGCGCGCCTGGCCGGCAGGATCGCGGCCACCACGCCCACCACGACGGCCACCACGAGGAACACCGCCAGCTGCCCGCCGGGCACCGAGAAGGTGATCCCCTGGCCGGCGAAGCGCGTGGTCACCACCCAGGCGAAGACGACGCCCACGGCGATGCCCATGAGAGCGCCGATGATCGAGGTGATCACGCTCTCGTAGCGCACCGTGGCCCGCACCTGGCGGCGCGACATGCCGATGGCGCGCGAGAGCCCGATCTCGCGGGTGCGCTCGTAGACGGCCAGGACGAGGGTATTGACGATGCCGAACAGCGAGATGATCACGCTCATCGCCAGCAGCCCATAGAGCAGGTTGAGCAGCTGATTGACCATGCCGACGATGGCGTCCTTGTACTCGGCCGCCGTCTGGACCTGCGCTGTGGGCGCGTCGGTCAGGGCGGCCTCGATGGCCGCCTGCGTCTGGGCCTGGTCGGCGCCCGGCGCCGCCTTCACGACCAGCATGAAGAGCGCCGGCTTGGGGAACAGCGCCGCATAGCCGACGTCACTCAACGTGACGCCGTTCAGCATCATCGGGTCGCGGTAGATGCCGCGCACCTCGAGATTGGCGCGCGCGCCCTCAACGGTGGTCAAGGGTAGCCGGTCGCCGACCTTCACGCCCAGGCCCGACGCCGTCTGCTCCTCCACGATCGCGCCTTCGGCGCCCAGCGCGCCGAGCACCGCGTCGTCGCCCTCCAGCCAGTCGAAGTGCCAGACGCGTGAGAACGGGAGCGGAGCGACCGCGTAGACGGGCGTGAGCGCTTTGCTCGCGCCGGCCGCCGCCTGCTGCGCGTCGAGGCCCGCGACGACCTCCACCGCCGGCACGCCCTCAACGGCCCGCGCGGCCGTCGTGGGGAGCATCATGTAGTTCTTGGCGCTGACGATGTAGTCGCCGCGCACCGTCGCGTCGAAGCTGTCGACGAACGAGCTCTTGAGGCCCTGGGCGAAGACGGCCACGAACACCACCACGCCGAGGCCGACCATGAGCGCCGAGGCCGTGGCGGCGGTGCGCGCCGGGTTGCGGCGGCTGTTGTCGCGCGCCAGGCGGCCGCTGACCGGCGAGAGCCGCTCGAGCGGCCAGCCGAGCCAGCCCGCGAGCGGCCGCACGAAGTACCTGCTCACCATGGCGACGGCCACGAACACGAGCACCGCCCCGGAGGCGAGGCCGGCGAGCCGCGTCGTCGTGCTGCCCGGCCCGTACATGCCCGCGACGATGAGCAGCGCCCCGAGGCCGGCGACCACGGCGGCCAGGTACGGCGTGAAACGCGCCAGCCGCGTGGGCGGGAGCTGGGCGCCCTCCTGGAGCGCCGCCATCGGCGGCACTCTGGTGGCGCGCACCGCCGGCACCACGGCCGACAGCAGCGTGATCAGGATCCCCACGGCGAGGGCGATCACGATGGTGCGCGGCTCGAGCACCAGGCCGCTGCGCGGGATGTCCATGCCCACGGCCTTGAACGCCTGGTTCACCGCCCAGGCCACGCCGAGGCCGGCGAACAGTCCCAGCAGCGACGCGAACACGCCCATCGCCAGCGCCTCGCCGGTGAGGCTCCAGAGCACCTGGCGCCGGGAGGCGCCCAGGGCGCGGAGCATGGCGAACTCGCGCCGCCGCTGGGCGACGGTCATGGTGAAGGCGTTGAAGATGATGAAGGCGCCCACGAGGACGGCGATCCCGCCGAAGCTGAGCAGCGCCGGGCGCAGGAACTGGCCGATCGTGTCGCTGATCGCCTTGGTCTGATCGGCCACCGCCTGCTCGCCGGTCTTGACGTCGACGTTCTGCGGCAGCACCCCGCGGAGGCGGGCGGCGAGCGCTTCGGCGGAGGTACCGGCCTCGGCCTTCACGTCGACCTCGCTCACCCGGCCCTCCATACCGAACCAGCGCTGCGCGTCGCTCAGCGTGGTGTTGAGCAGCAGGGAGCCACCGAGCGACGATTCGGCCCCGAAGGTGAAGACGCCCGAGACCGTCGCCTGCCGCAGGCCGGCCTCGGTGACCACGCCGATGGGCGAGCCGACGCCGAGCTTCTGGTCGTCGGCGAGCTTCTTGATGATCCCCACCTCGCCGTCGCGCAGGGGGAAGTCGCCCTGCACGTAGCTCGTGGCGCTCAGGTCGCTGG
This sequence comes from Thermoleophilia bacterium, assembly GCA_041648235.1. GTDB lineage: Bacteria > Actinomycetota > Thermoleophilia > UBA2241 > UBA2241 > CAIXSE01. Next base: position 1,445 of record JBAZPK010000223.1, on the reverse strand, counting down.
GCGGGCCACCGAAGAACAGGGTCGGCGCCCCGCGCGTCTCGACCAGCTTGCCGTTAACGGTCACGGCGCCGCTGCCGGCGATGTACCCGTAGGCCTCAACGACCCCGTCCACGGCCGCCACCTTGGCGACCGTCGACTCGGGCAGCCCCTGGATGGCGCTCACCATCTGCCCGCCGCTGAACGACGACGCCCGCGTGACGGTCACGTCGGTGCCCTTGTAGGCCTCGGTGAAGATCTCCTTGAAGCCGCGGTCGATCTGGTCGGTGAGCACATAGGTGCCGGAGATCATCGCCACGCCGAGCAGCACCGCGAGGGTCGTGAGGATCGTGCGGAGCTTGTGCGTCGTGAGGCTGCGCCACGCGATACGGATCATCGCACGTCCTCCAGCGACTTGATGACGTCGTAGATCTCGTCGCGGCCGAGGCGGCCGCAGTCGTGGGCGATCACCCCGTCCTTGAGGAAGACGGTGCGGTCGGCGTAGGTGGCGGCGTGCGCGTCGTGCGTCACCATGACGATCGTCTGGCCGAGATCGTCGCACGAGTGCCGCAGGAGCTGTAGCACCTCCTCACCGGTGCGCGAGTCGAGGTTGCCGGTGGGCTCGTCGGCGAACAGCACCGCCGGGCGCGAGGCCAGGGCGCGAGCCACGGCGACGCGCTGCTGCTGCCCGCCGCTGAGCTCGGCGGGCTTGTGGGTGAGGCGGTCGCCGAGGCCCACGGTCACGACGAGCTGGTCCACCCAGGCACCGTCGCCTTTGCGGCCGGCGATGGTGAGCGGCAGGAGGATGTTCTCGTGCGCGGTCAGCGTGGGCAGCAGGTTGAAGGTCTGGAAGATGAAGCCGATCTTGTCGCGCCGCAGCTGCGTGAGGGCACGCTCCTTGAGCTCCGTGATCTCGGTCCCGTCGACGAGCACCGAGCCCGCGGTGGGCCGGTCGAGGCCGGCGAGGATGTGCATGAGCGTGGACTTGCCGGAGCCCGAGGGGCCCATGACGGCGGTGTAGGCGCCGCGCCGCAGGTCGATGCTCACGCCGGCCAGAGCGTGCACGCAGGCGTCGCCCTGCCCGTACACGCGAGTCACGCCGCGGGCCTGCACCACGGCATCGGTGAGGCCGACGGCGGCGCCGGCCGTGCAGGTGGCGGACCCGGATGCGGAGGCGCCTCGGCCTGTGGTCTCATTGCTGTCGATCACGTTTCCCCCTTGCCTGGGCCGTCGTTCGCGACGGTCTGCCGCGGGCCGCGCCTCCCGGCGCGGCCCGCCACTTCCTACAGTCTCACGTTCCAGTCTTCCTGTTCCTGTCTGTATGTCACGCGCGGGCGCGCGAAGACCATGATGCGCGCCGGGCCGCCCGGCCGCCACCGGGCGCCGCGCTCATGCCCCGGGGGGCGGCGCCTCCTGGGGCGGCGCCTCCTGGAGCGGCCCTTCCTGCGCCGGTCCGCCGCCGGCGCCGG
>JBAZPK010000222.1:0-3826 GCA_041648235.1 Thermoleophilia bacterium | reverse complement strand
GGGCCGCGACGCAGACCGTCCGTGAGCCGCTGCGCGAAGCGTTCGGCGGCGAGCTCGACGTCGAGGCCACCATCGAGAACCTGCTCGGCAAGCCCTACCCCGAGCCCGGGGACTGGGTCGTCCAGCATCGTGAGGAGCGCCGCCACCAGGTGGTGCTCATGGTCGACACCTCGCTCTCGATGTCTGGGGAGAACATGGCCATCGCCGCCACGGCGGCGGCCGTGCTGGCGCTCAAACTCAAGCCCGAAGACCTCTCAGTGGTGGTCTTCGAGGACACGGCGCGCGCCGTCACCCACCTCGAGAAGGCAGAGCCGGCCGCCGAGGTGGTGCGGCGCATGCTCGACCAGCCGGTGCGCGGCTACACCAACATCGCCGCCGCGCTGGAGCTCGGCGCCGCCGAGCTGGAGCGCGGCCGCAACCCTCGCCGCAGCGGCCTGCTCATCACCGACGGAGTCGTGACCGCCGGCGGCGACCCCATACCGCTGGCGCACCGCTTCTCACGCCTGTTCGTGCTCCTCACCGAGGATTACAAGATGAACCCCGAACTCTGCCGGCGGGTCGCCGACGCGGGGCGCGGCGACGTCTTCCCCGTGGGCGCCTTCCGTGACCTGCCGAGCCGCCTGCTCGACGTGGCCAACCGCGTCCTGCGATAGACTGTCCCTCGGGCGCCGCGAGGGCGTCCCTCGCGCCCAAGGAGAACGCCTGTGGGACTGTTCGGCCCGCCCAACGTCGCCCGGCTCGACGCCATGGGCAAGATCGACGGCCTCCTGAGGGCCGCCCGGTACAAAAAGGACGCCGCCGTCCGGGATGCCGCCCGCGAGGCCCTCACCGGGTACCTCGACCAGCTCATCAAACGCCTCCAGACCAAGAACCTCGTGCAGCTACGTACCTCGCGTGAGGCCCTGGTGATCGTCGGCGAGCCGGCCCGCGAGAAGCTGATCTTCATCCTGCGCGAGGGGCACCTGCACCGCCGCCAGGACGCCGCTTTCGTCCTTGGCGAGATGCGCGACCCGGCCGCCGTGGGGCCGCTGTGCGTGGCGATCCACAACCCCGACCCGCTGCTGCGCCTGCTCATCGTGCAGGCTCTCGTCAAGATCGGCGGCGCCGAGGGCGCCGACACGCTGCGCAAGGCGCTCGGGGACCCCGACCCGAAGGTCGCCGACGAGGCCCGCAAGGCGCTCAAGAAGCTCGGCGCGCTGAAGTAGCCAGAGGCCGGCCGCGCGGCTCGCGCCGGCGGGGCGCTCGCGAACGCGCCGCCCGATCTCCTGAGGAGGGGAGCCGATGAGCGAGGGGCGCCACGTCGCCGTGGTCGGGGCCGGCCTCGCCGGGCTTCGGGCCGCGGAACGCCTCGTGGCTGCCGGCTTGCGCGTGAGCCTGTTGGAGGCCCGCGAGCGCGTCGGTGGGCGGGTCTGGTCGGCGACGCCGCCGGAGACGATCGCGGTGGCCGAGCGTGGGGCTGAGTACGTGCTGCCCGGCTACGCGACGATGGAAGCCGTGGTCGCCTCGCTGGGTCTCTTGTTCGCCCCGATGGGAATGAGCTACGGCGTGCGCGAGCCGCGCGGAGGTGCGCCGACTACGGTCGCGGCGATGCGCCGCGCCGCCCGGCACGCCGTGCGCATCGCGGCCGGTCTCGGCGACGCGGCGTCGGCGGCCGACGTCTTCGATCGCCTGCTCGCCGAGCTCGCTGACCCCGCCGCCGTGGCGGCGCTGCGCTCCCGCGTCGAGACCTCCGAGGCGGCGACGGCGGACGCGATCGCGGCCGCGGTCCTTGCCGGCGCCGTTTCCTCGCAAGCCGGCGAGGAGAGCCGGCGGGTGGCCGGAGGCAACCAGCAGGTGGCCTCCGCTCTGGCGCGCCGGCTGCCTGAGGGGGTCCGCTTTCGGCACGTCGTGAGCCGCGTCCGCCCCCGCGACGCGGGCTTGACGCTCACCGTCGAGGGCCCGGGCGGGCGCTCGCAGCTCGAGGTCGACGCCTGCGTCCTCGCCGTTCCGCTCCCGCACGCGCGCGGCTTGCTCGCCGACCTTCGGGTGCCCGCCTGGGCGCTGCTGCTCGAGAGCATGGCCATGGGCGCCGCGGCCAAGCTGCACGTGGCCCTTGCGGCAGCGGCCGCGCCGAGCGCCGTCCTGGACGTCCCCGGCCGCTGGTGGTCATGGACGGCGCGCGACGCTTCCGGTGAGGTGGCTCCGCTTGTCCACTGCTTCGCGGGGACGGCCGGTGGTCTCGCGGCTCTGCGCGTCGACGCGGGCCCCGGCGGCTGGCTCCGGCGCCTGGCGGACCTCCGCACCGACCTCAGCCTTGAACCGGAGACGGCGCTGCTCACCGTCTGGCAGAGCGACCCCTGGGCCCTCGGAGCCTACAGCCATCGACGACCGGGATCCTGGCCCGGCGACGACGAGACAGCGCACGGTCGCCTGGTGCTGGCCGGCGAGTGGACGGCGGGCGAGTGGCACGGCCTCATGGAGGGCGCCGTCCGGAGCGGCGAGCGAGCCGCGCGGTAAACGCTGGCAGCGCTCGGCCGGCCCGCGGGCTCGTCCGCGACGTGAGGTCGCTGGAGCGGGGTCGAGGGGCGCCCGAGCCGAGCAACGCGGCCGGCGCCGCCGGGAGCACGGGGATGAGTGGCCGCCAGGAGCCGGCGGCAGCGGCGTCTCACAAGCCAGGGTCAAGTGCGCCAACGGCAAGGACCGGGGAGGCGATATCGTGGAGGAGCCCGTCTTCAAGACCATCATCGAGCCGTTTCGGATCAAGGTAGTAGAGCCGATCAGGTCGAGCACGCGCGACGAGCGGGCCGGCCTCGTCGCCGAGGCCGGGTTCAACGTCTTCGCCCTGCGCTCGGAGGACGTCATCATCGATCTGCTCACCGACAGCGGCACGGGGGCCATGAGCAGCGCGCAATGGGCGGGCATCATGCGCGGCGACGAATCGTATGCCGGGAGCCCCTCCTTCTATCGTTTTCAGGCTGCCGTGCAGGACGTGATGGGCTTCGAGCACGTCATCCCGACGCATCAGGGGCGCGCCGCGGAGCGCATCCTGTTCGCGGTGACGTGCAAGGCGGGCGACGTCGTGCCCAACAACAGCCACTTCGACACCACGCGTGCCAACGTCGAATCCCGAGGGGCCAAGGCCCTCGACTTGCCGTGCGAGGAGCTCGCGGACCCGGAGTCAGACTTCCCCTTCAAAGGCAACATGGACGTCAGGCGCCTCGAGCACACGCTGGCTGAGCTCGGGCGCGCGCGGGTGCCCTTGGTGATGCTCACGGTGACGAACAACTCCGGCGGCGGGCAGCCGGTGTCCATGGCCAACGCGCGAGCCGTCGCCGAGGTCTGCCGGCGACACGGCGTGCCGTTCTACCTGGACGCCTGTCGCATCGCGGAGAACGCCTACCTCATCAAGCAGCGCGAGGCCGGCCACGCGCACAGGTCGGTGGCTCAGATCGTGCGGGAGATGTGCGACCTCGCCGACGGGTGCACGATGAGCGCCAAGAAGGATGCCATCGTCAACATCGGCGGGTTCCTGGCCACGCGCGACGGCGCCGTGGCCCGCCAAGAGAAGGACCTGCTCATCCTCACGGAGGGCTTCCCCACGTACGGGGGCCTTGCCGGCCGCGACCTTGAGGCCATCGCGGTGGGCATGTACGAAGCCGTCGACGAGGATTACCTGCACTACCGCATCACGTCGACGCGGTACCTGGGCGACCATCTCCGCCGGGCCGGCGTGCCCATCATGTGGCCGCCCGGCGGCCACGCCGTCTACCTCGACGCTCGCCGCTTCGCGGCGCATCTGGCCCCGAGTGACTTCCCCGGCGTCTCGATGACCGTCGAGCTGTACACC
>JBAZPK010000221.1:0-3873 GCA_041648235.1 Thermoleophilia bacterium | reverse complement strand
CCGTGAGGGTGTCGTCGCGAAGCGCCGCGCTGGACGTCAGGGCTGGCCTGAGGGCGCCGTCGTACTGCGTGATCCTGAAGGCGTCGCCGGAGCGCGCGATCACCAGGCCACCCCCGCGGCCGTCCAGCGGCGCCCAGCTGCCCACATACTCGCCGCCGGCCGCCTCGCCCGCAGCCGGCGGCCGCAGGTAGAAGAACCAGGCCGCCAGAGCAAGCACGGCGATGGCTCCCAGGGCCACGAGCACCCACACCCAGCCCTTGCCGGAGCCGCCGCGGCGCCGGGTCATGATCAGCGTCGGCTGCATGGGAGGCGGAGGTGGTGGCGCGTCGCCCGCCATGGGCAGCACGTGGGTCACGTCGGCCGCCTCGCCGCTCATGATCCCGGTGGCGTCTTCGGCCGGTGGCGTGGAGGAGCGCGTCGGCTCGGTCTCGGGCGGCCTGCCCGTCGTCTCATTGTCCATGTTTGACCTCCCGGCCGGGTGGCACGCATCGGGGCGCTGACCGGGCTGCTGTACTCCCCATCTCAGCCGCCTTCCTGTTCGAGAGTCGCCCAGAGCTCCCAGAACCGCGGGCACGTCTTGGCGACGCAGCCTGGGTCGGCGATGGTCACACCTGGGGTGCGGAGGCCGAGCACGGCGAACGCCATGGCGAGGCGGTGGTCGCCGTGGGGGTCGACCCGGCCGGCGCCGGGGGCGCCGGGGAAGACGGTGAGGCGGTCGGCTCCGGAGCCGGTGCGCACCCCGAGCCGCCGCAGGTTCTCCTCCATGGCGGCGATCCGGTCCGACTCCTTGAGGCGCACGTTGGCGACGCCCGTCACCGTCACCGGCGAGGTCGCGAACGGGGCGATCGCGGCCAGGGTCATGAATGTGTCGGAGATGTCGCCCATGTCGACGGTGAGACCGGCCGGCGCAGCCGGGCCGGCCACCACCGTCCCATCGGCCTCGTCGCGCACCTCGCAGCCCATGGCCTCGAGCACGTCGAGAAAGCGGATATCGCCCTGGAGGCCCCCGGAACGGTGCAGGCCGAGGACCTTGACCCGCCCGCCGCTGACCGCGGCGGCGGCGAAGAAGTACGACGCCGTGGAGGCATCGGGCTCGATCGCGTAGCGCCGCGCCCGGTAGGACCCCGGCGAGACGCGGAACTGCTCGTGGCCGCGGCGCTCGGCGCTCACCCCGAACCACTCCATCATGGTGAGGGTCATGTCGACGTACGGCCGGCTCACGAGCCCGTCCACGGCGAGCTCCAGAGGTCCGCGAGCGAGCGGCGCCGCCATGAGGAGCGCCGAGATGAACTGGCTCGAGGTGTCGCCCGGCAGCCGCAGACGGCCGCCGGTGAGGCCGCGAGCCCGCAGCGTGAGTGGCAGCTGACCGGCGGCGGGCGGCTCCGTGGCGGCCCCCTGGGCGCGCAGTGCGTCGAGGAGCGCGCCCAGGGGCCGCCGCCGCAGCTGCGGCGCGGCGTCGAACCGGTAGTCGCCGTGTGCGGCCGCGCCGGCGGCGAGAAGGAACCGCGCCGCCGTGCCGGCCTCGGCGCAGTAGACGTCGGCGGCCTGGCGGGGGATGCGCCCGGCGGTGCCCCGCACGCGCCAACCGCCGGCACCGTCGCTCTCGAGGTCGAAGCCCAGGCTCGCGAGGCCGGCGGCGAAGGCCGTGGTGTCGTCGGCGACCAGGGCGCCGCTGAGCTCGGAGTCGCCCTCGGCGAGGGCGGCCAGCAGCAGCGCCCGGTTGGTGACGCTCTTGGAGCCGGGCACCGTGACCACGGCGTCCAGATGTGGGCGCGCGGGGCGGACGGCGCGCGCCACCGGCGTGTCGGAGGCTTCGTCCCTGTTCACCCCACCGATGATAGCGCAGGCAAGACAGGGTGGGTGCCTCACGTCCTCCGCGCCGTGTTCAGAGCTGCTCCACCACGTAGGTGGAGACGGCCTCGATCTCGTTCGTCGTCAGCTGCCCCCGAACGGCGGCATGTCGCCCACACCGCCGGTGGCCCGCTTCATGCGCGCTCCTTGTCCGCTGGTTCTTGGCGGCCGTGTTCTCACGGGCCGGTCGTCCGGACCGCGCGCCGCGCCTCAGCCGGCGAGGCGCCTGGCGAAGAGTTCGTAGACGAAGGTGACGTGCATCCCGGCGCGCTCGTACAACCGGAGCGGCTGAGTGGCTCCTTCCGCGTCGACGCCGAGCTCCAGGCGCCGCTGTCCGCGCCGCGCGAACTCGGCGAAGGCGTGCCCCAGCAGAGCGCCACCCAGCCCTCGGCGGCGCCAGGGGCGGCGCACGCCGAGCCCCTGCACCCAGCCGAGGTCGCCGTACTCGTAGGCGATCAGCGCCCCGACCGCCTGCCCGCCGTCCCAGGCCAGGAACCAGAGCCCGGGGTCGAAGTCGGCATGGCCCATGAGGCGCCGTTGCCAGGCCTCGAACGGCTCCGCGCTCTGGCGGAAGTGGTCGGCGAAGGCCTCGTGCATGGTCTCGTGCATGAGGCGCTCGTCGGTGCCCGGCCGGAAGGGCCGGATCTCCAGGCCAGGCGGAGTGGTGGCGGGAGGCGGCTCGCCGGTGAGGTCGGCCGCCATGCGATAGACCGTCCGCAGCAGCGCGTAGTCGTGCCGCAGCAGAAGGTCGCGTTTGGCGCGGTTCACGGCGATGCAGAAGATGTCGAGGGCCGCGCCGTCGCCGTAGCCGCGCGCGGCGGCCACCTCGCGGGCGCGCCGCTCCGCGAGACCCAGCAGGCGCGCTGCCAGCTCGGGCTCGTCGTGCTCGGGGTGGATCCAGAAGTCGGCCTCGAGCTCGCCGGTGCGGTACTGGTCGCCGGTGTAGGCGTGGCCGACCAGGTCGCCACTGGGGCCGACCGCGACCCAGGCGTCGGCGCGGAGATCGAAACCGTCCATGGTCCAGTCGCGCTCGGCGTCCTCAGAGGAAGTATCGGGGACGCCGACGTCGGCGACGTCGCAGGCGTTCAACAGGTCGACGATCTCGGGGAGGTCGCCGCGTGTGGCGGCACGGATGCGGCTCGGCGGGCTCACGGCGCGGCCTTCGGCAGGGTCGTCGCGCCGGTACCCTCAGCTCCGGTGGCCCGGGCGCCGTCGATCCTCATCCTCCTGAGGCGCACGGGGTCGGTGCTCGAGAAGACGTTCGCGAAGTCTCCCGCCAGCGCCTTCGGCGCTGTCCTGGACGCCTCGGCTTTGGCCTCCCCGGACATGATGGCGGAGTCGTTGCCGGGGGGCGCGGCGACCACACTCCCGCCGCCCGCCCTGATCTCGCGGCCGCAGCCGCCGCAGGTCGCCATCGTCACTTCCTTCCGGGCTCGACTCAGACCGGCGCGATGGTAGCAGAGCGCCGCGCCTCGGCGGCAGCCGCGCTGCCGCGGCGGCAGCGCGGTCCCGGCGCATGACTCCGCGGCCGCCGGGGGTTGCGCCGGGGCCGTCTTGGGAATCCCACGGACGTAACGCCATGCACGCCGCGCGCAGGGAGGTGCGATGAACATCGGCAGGTGCCCGGGCCAGGACCGCATCAACTGGACCCCCGACGACATCTTCGACGTCCGCTGCCCGCAATGCGGCGCGGCCATCGAGTACTTCAAGGACGATCGGCGCCGCAGGTGCCCCGGCTGCGGCGCCGTGGTGGAGAACCCGCGCTTCGACAACGGCTGCGCTGCCTGGTGCGCGGCCGCGGAGAACTGTTCGATCATGCGCGGCGCGATGGTCGAGGACGAGACGGGCTGAGCGGCGGCCGCCTGACGGCCGCGCCGCCCGCACTCGCCCCGGGCAGCCGCCGGCGGCTCGCGGGCCGCCTCGGCCTTGCGCCCGGCTAGAACTTCAACTTCTCGAGCCGGCCGAAGATCACCTCGCGCCCGGCCGTGTACTGGCTCGGGTCCATGGCGGCCTCCACCTCCG
>JBAZPK010000220.1:0-4035 GCA_041648235.1 Thermoleophilia bacterium | reverse complement strand
TGGGCGTCGTCTTGCGGGGCGGGATGGAGAAGGTCCTCGAGGCCGGAGCTGAGCTGGCCGGCGGGCACTCCATCGACGACAAGGAGCCCAAGTACGGGCTCGCGGTCACCGGCGTGGCGCGCCCGGAGGAGATCGTCTATAACGGCGGCGCCGAGCCGGGTGACAGGCTGGTGCTGACCAAGCGGCTGGGGATCGGTGTGCTGGCCAGCGCCCTCAAGAACGGGTTGCTGACGGAAGACGACATGCTGCCGGCTATCGAGGAGGCCGCGGAGCTCAACGCGGCCGCCGCGGCCGCGATGGCCGAGGTGGGGGTGCACGCCTGCACGGACGTGAGCGGCTTCGGGCTCGCCGGGCACCTGAGCGAGATGCTTGACGCGAGCGCGGCGGCCGCCGTCGTACGGCTGCACGACGTGCCGCTCCACGACGGCGTGCTCGACCTCATCGGCCGCTCCGTGTACGCCGGCGGGCTGCGCAACAACCGTGACTTCCTGGTGCCGCGGCTGGGGGCGGCCGGCGGCGGGCCTGCGGCGGCGGCCGGCGGCGGGGCCGGTGCGCCCGCCGGCCCATTCGCGGGTCCAATCGCCGGGCAGGATCCCCGCGTCCTGGCGTTGTTCGATCCGCAGACCTCGGGAGGCCTTCTCATGGCGGTGGCACCCGCCTCGCACGCGCGGCTCCTGGCCGCGCTCGGCGAACGCGGCGTCAGCTCGTGGACGGTGGGCGAGGTCACGGCGGCGCCGGCCGGCACCATCACCGTCGAGGGCTGAGCCGTGCGGCGGCCGCACTTCGCCCTGCGCGTGCTCTCGGTGCTCCCGTTCATCCTGTTCGGAGCGATCGCTGTGATCGCCTTCGTCGCCTGGATCGGCCTCGTCGTGTTCGGCCTGGGCGCCGACCAGGAAGCCATCTGGCGCTGGGCCTCAGGAAGAAGCTCCGCGGAGGTGCTGGCGCAGGTCGCGCTGGCGGCAGGCATCGGGCTCGGCCCCGTCGCCGTCCTGCTGCTCACCATGTGGGCCACGATGAGGGGCTTCGGGGAACAGCCGGCACTCTACTTCTGGCTGTTCGCCGAGATCGTCTTCGCCGCTCTAGGGCTGGCCCTCGTGGCCGGCCGGACGCAGTGGCCGGGCTTCATGGAGAGCATCGGCCTCGCCGGTGCGCAGTGGTGGTTCGCCTTCGCCATCGTGGGATACTCGATGATAGTGGCCCACCTGCGGGCGCGCGGCGAGCGCAGGGCAGCGACGGAGGAGGAGGACGATGGCTGAACGGCGGGGCGAGGACGAGGCGCGGCGGGCCCACCTGCGCTCGCTGGCGGCGGTCGACGAGGTACTGCGCGAGCCCGCCGCCGAGGACCTGCTGGCGCGCTACCCGCGCCTGCTCGTCGTCGATGCCGTGCGCGCCGTCATCGCCCGCCTGCGGGCAGACATCCTCGCGGGAGCCGGCGAGGCGTCCGTCGCGGACGCGGCGGACCTCACGCCGGCCATGCTCGTGCCGTGGGCGGCGCGCCTCCTCGAGCGGGCCGTCACTCCGTCGCTGCGGCGCGTGATCAACGCGACCGGCGTCGTGGTGCACACGAACCTCGGCCGGGCCGTGCTCCCGCGCGAGGCCGTCGAGGCGGTCCTTGCCGCCGCCTCGGGCTACACCGACCTCGAATACAGCCTGGAGCGCGGCACTCGCGCCTCGCGCCAGGACCACCTCCACGACGCGCTCTGCACCGTCACCGGGGCCGAGGACGCCCTCGCCGTCAACAACAACGCTGCCGCGGTTCTGCTCGCCCTCGCCGCCACGGCGCGTGGGGGCGAGGTACTTGTCGCGCGCGGCCAGCTCGTGGAGATCGGCGACGGCTTCCGCATCCCCGACATCCTGCGCGAGAGCGGTGCCGAGCTCGTCGAGGTCGGCACCACCAACCGCACCTACCTCAGGGATTTCGAGCTGGCCTGGAGTGAGCGCACGCGCGCGGTGCTGCGCGTGCACACCAGCAACTACCGCATCGTCGGGTTCACGGCCGAACCGACGCTGCAGGAGCTCGCCGGCCTGGCGCACGAGCGCGGCGCGGTGCTGGTGGACGACCTCGGCAGCGGCGCCGTAGCCGGCCTCGAGCTCTTCGTGGAGGAGCCGGCGCTCAAGCAGAGTGTCGCCGCGGGCTGCGACATCATCACGTTCAGCGGTGACAAGCTGCTCGGCGGGCCGCAGGCCGGCATCGCCGTGGGGCGAGCGCCGGCCATCGAGACGATGCGCCGCCACCCGCTGGCGCGGGCTCTGCGCATCGACAAGCTCGATCTCGCCGCCCTCGACGCCCTGCTGCGCCTCTACCTCGACCCGGAGCTGGCCGTGAAGCGCGTCCCCACGCTGGCGGCGCTCGCCGCCCCGCCGGAGGTGGTGCGCGCCCGGGCGGAGCGGCTGCGCGACCTGCTCGTCGGGGATGCAGCCGCCGGGGCCGGCTTGGCGACGGAGCGCGTCGGCCTCGCCGACACCGTGGCTCGCGCCGGGGCCGGCTCGCTGCCGACCACCGAGGTCCCGTCGGTGGCGGTGACGGTGAGCGTGGCCGACGGCGAGGCAGACAAGCTGGCGGCGACGCTCCGCGGCGGCCGGCCGGCAGTGGTCTGCCGCGTGCAGGACGGCGGCTTGCTGTTCGACGTGCGCGCCGTGGCCGACGAGGAGCTCGGCGACCTGGCCGCAGCCATGCTGACGGCGCTCGCCTGACCCGAGGCACCCGGCATGCCGTCTGCTGAGCCCCCCGAGTCGCCGCCACTCACGCTCGGCACCGCCGGCCACATCGACCACGGCAAGACGGCGCTCGTCACCCTCCTGACGGGCAAGAACACCGACCGCCTGCCTGAGGAGCGGGAGCGCGGCATCTCCATCGAGCTCGGCTATGCCGAGCTCGATCTCCCCGGCGGCGGCCGCCTCAGCGTCGTCGACGTGCCCGGCCACGAACGCTTCGTGCGCACCATGGTGGCCGGCGCGACCGGCATCGACCTCTTCCTCCTGGTGATCGCCGCCGACGACGGCGTGATGCCGCAGACGGTGGAGCACCTCGCGATCCTCGAACTGCTCGGGGTACGGCACGGCGTCGTCGCCCTCACCAAGGCCGACCTGGTCGACGACGAGCTGCTCGAGCTGGCCGCCGAGGACGTGCGGGAGCTGCTTGCCGCGACGCCGTATGCTGCCTGCGAGATGGTCACTGTGAGCGCCCGGGACGGGCGTGGCATCGCGGAGCTGCTTGCCGGCCTCGAGAGCGCGGCTGCGGCGGTCCAGGAGCGCCGCGTCGGCGGCCCCGCGCGGCTGCCGGTGGATCGGGCGTTCCCGCTGAAAGGTATCGGCACGGTGGTCACCGGCACGCTCTGGCAGGGCGAGATCAGGGCCGGGGACGTGCTCGTAGCGGAGCCCGGGGGCGTGCGGGCCGCGGTCCGCAGCGTCCAGGTACACGACCGCGAGGCGGATGTGGTGCGCGCCGGGAGCCGCGCCGGCGTGAACCTGCGCGGCGTCGGCCGTGAGGACGTCGAGCGTGGCAGCTGGCTGGTCGCGGCGGAGCTCGCCGGGCATGTGAGCCGGCGCTTTGACGCCTGGGTGCACGTGCTGCCGGGGCCGCGGCCGCTGCGCGCCGGCGACCAGGTGCGCCTGCACCACGGCACAGCGCAGTACCTGGCACGCGTCGCCCCGCTCGCGGGCCGCGAGATCCCGGCCGGCGCGGAGGCGGCGGCGGTCGTGCGGTTGGACGGCGAAGCCGCCGTGGAGCCGCACGACCGCTTCATCCTGCGGGCGCTCTCGCCGGTGGCCACGCTGGGGGGCGGGGAGGTGCTCGTGCGCGGCGCCCGGCGCTGGCACGCGCCTGAACGGCACGCCGCCTTTCTGGCGGCGTTGCGCGCCGGCGACAGTCGGGTGGCGCTCCTGGAGCTGGCGGTGGACCGCGGCGAGGCTGGTGTGACGCTCCCTGAGCTCACCACCGCCGGCCTCGGGGCCGGCGAGGCCGGCGCCGCGCTTGCGGCCGCGGAAAAGGCCGCGGAGTTGGAGGCGCTGGGCTCCGCCGGCGCGCCGGCGGGC
>JBAZPK010000219.1:0-4042 GCA_041648235.1 Thermoleophilia bacterium | reverse complement strand
GGGCCTCGCGGGCGCGGCGACCCGCCGGCCCCGGCCGCGCAGGCACAGATCGAGCAGCTCGCGCGGCTCGTCCAGCCAGAAGTCTGGGGCCACGGCGAGGAGCGCCTCGCGGCCGAAGACCCCCCAGGCCACGGCGGCCGTGGCCATCCCGGCGGCGGCGCCCGCCTGGATGTCGACGGGGCTGTCGCCGACGTAGATGGAGCCTTCGGCGTCGGCGCCAAGCCGCCGCAGGCAGAGGCGCAACGGCTCAGGAGAAGGCTTGTGTTCCGTGGTGTCGCCGGCCGTCACCACCACGTCGAACTGCTCCTCGAGGCCGACGGCGCGGAACGCCATCTGCGTCGTGTCGTCGCTCTTACTGGTGACGATGCCCAGGCGCCGGCCCGCGCTCCTGAGCTCCGCCAGCACTTCGGGCACGCCGTCGTAGCCACGGATGAGCTCGTCGTGGCGGCGGTGGTTGTACTCGCGGTAGACGTCGTAGAGCTCGCGCGCGCGCTCCGCCGAGAGGTGCTGCATCTGCGCCAGGAGCGGCTGCCCGACGCCCGCCGTGATGACCTCGTCGGGCAGCTCCACGCCGAGCACGGTCCGCGTGGCGTAGCGGAACGACTCGACGATGAGCTCCACGGTGTCGACCACCGTGCCGTCGAGGTCGAAGACCACGGGGTCGTAACCTGACGGGTGGGCGATGTCAGGCACGCGCCTGGTCCAGATCGAGATTCCAGTTGGAGAGCTGAGAGAGAAGCTCGGCGTCGAGAAGGTGGTACTGCAGCGGGGTCACCGCCACATACCCGTCGGCGACGGCCGCGAAGTCCGTCCCTGCCCACTCCGCCGCCGTAGGCTCCTCACAGGGGACGTAGTATTCGCGAACGCCGTCCAGCGAGCCCGCGGCGGCGGTCAGCGCCGGAGGGCGCAGACCGTCGTCGCCCGCCGGCGAGGCCGGCCCGGCGCCGTTCTCGTGCAGCAGCACCCTGTCGTGGCAACTGGCGCCGCCGAGGCGGGCAGGGCGGATCCCGGCCATCTCGGCCAACGGCCGGTCCGGCAGGTTCACATTGAGGACGCTGTGCCGCGGCAGGCCCCTCGCGATCACCTCCTCCACCAGGGCGCGGAACACGGGAACGGCCTCGTCGAGCCAGCGCGGCTCGAAGTGCTCCACCGAGAAAGCGATGGCCGGCAGGCCACGGAGGGCGCCCTCGAAGGCGGCACCCACGGTGCCCGAATAGGTGATGTCGGCGCCCATGTTGGAGCCCATGTTGACCCCGGAGATGACGAGAGCGGGCACCGGGGCGCGGATGCCGAGCAGCCCGACGCGGACGCAGTCCGACGGCGTGCCGTCACAGGCCAGCCCCTCATAGCCGCCGCCGAAGCTCGCGGCACACACCCGAAGACCGCGCTCGAGCGTGATAGCGCGGGCCACCGCGCTGGAGTCGTGGTCGGGGGCGATGGTCGTGACCTCGCCCAGGCCCTCGAGCGCCCGCCGCAGCACGGCGATGCCGGGGGAGAAGATGCCGTCGTCGTTCGTGAGGAGGATCTGCAGCGTCACCCGGCCATTGTACCGGACCGGCCGGCAGGTGCACTCCAGGCCGACCCGGGAGGAGAACCCGGACCACCGTCGTAGGAGTGGGCAGGCACGGAAGGAGACGGGTGGGCGATAGCAGGCGAGTCCCCGACAGGCCCGGCGGCGGTCGTCTCACCGGCCGCCGCGCAGCAGCTGTCGGCGCCGTGCTCGGCGGCGCCTCGGCCCTCGTTCTCGCCCTCGGGACCGCCTACCTCTGGCCCCTCTTCCTCTTCCCGCTCATCTTGGCGACCATGCTCTTCTTCGAGATCGGCAGCGTGGCCGTGACCGTGTGGCTCGTCAATTTCCTCGTGCTGTATCACGGCTTCCGGGCGCCGGCGTCCGCCGCCGCGGCACGCCAGGCCGTGCTGGGCACCGCCCTCTTCTTCGCCGCCGGCCTGTTCCTCGGCCGCGTCCAGCGGCACCACCGCCGCAAGCAGGCGTCCCTCGCGGCGTCCTCGCTCAGCGACCGGCTCACCGGGCTCTACAACTACGGGACCTTCGTCGACTACCTCCACAACGAGGTCACCAAGGTCGACCGCTACGGGGGAGAGCTGTCGTTGATCATGCTCGACCTCGACCACTTCAAGCTGTTCAACGACCGGCACGGCCACGAAGCGGGCAACGCCTTGCTGCGCCGCCTCGGAGCGACCCTGCGGGAAACGGTCCGGGGCGCGGACGTGGCGGCGCGCTATGGCGGCGAGGAGTTCGCGGTGCTCATCCGCGGCGACGAGCAGCGCGGCTACGAGCTCGCGGAGCGCCTGCGCCGCGCGGTCGCCGCGACGCCCGTCGACGGCCGGAGCGGCGCGGAGGTCTCCGTCACCGTCTCAGCCGGCGTGGCCACGTACCCGGCCGGCGCGGCCGACGAGGCTCAACTGGTGCGGCGCGCCGACGACGCCCTCTATGAGTCCAAGCGCCGCGGTCGCGACCGGGTGACCATCCACACCGGCGCCGAGGCGGCCGTGCCGGTGCCGGAGAGCCTGAGCGCGTAGCCGGAGCGCGTCGCGGGGGTGCGACGCCACCCCCGGAGCGGCGCCTACGCGCCGAACGACACCTGCGGAAGCCGCGTGTCGGGGCGCGCGAAGCGCTCCCCGCAGAAGAGCTCCACGCCGTTGCGGCGCAGCAGGCGCTCCTGCTCGGCGGTCCGCACTCCGGTGGCGATGAGCTGCCCTCCGGCGCGGTCGCTGAACCGCACCAGGAGCTGCACGACCTCCACGGGGGTGAGCTGATCGCCCACGTTGGCCACGAGCATCGGGTCGAGGCAGAGGAAGTCGGGCTCGGCCTCGGCGATGAGCTCGAGCGTGGTGAACTGCGCCCCAAGCCCCGAGATGCAGAGCTGGAAGCCCATCTCACGCACGTCCTCCAGCGTGCGGAGCGTGGAGGCGGTGTTGACACCCAGCTCGTCCGCGTCGATCTCGAAGACCACGTGCTGAGGCACCAGAGCCGTGTTGAGCGAATAGAACTCGCTCACGGCGACCACCGCCGCATTGGGCAGCTCGGCAGCGGCGCAGCCGAGGAAGAGCAGGTCGTCGGCGCGTAGCCCCACGGCGGCGGTGACCGTCGCGGCACGGGCGGCGATCCCGTACGATGCCAGCAGGTCGGAATGGCGCGCCACGTCCAGCAGCACGTCCGGCAGTCGAAGCGGCGAGTAGAAGGGGCCGCGGACGCTGCTGCGGTAGCCCACCACGGCCTTCGCCCCGGGCTCGACGACGGGCTCGAACAGCGGCTCGAGCTCGTCGCGCTCCACACACTCGGCCAGCGTCTGCTCCAGCTCGGCGTCGTAGATGACCGCCTGCTCGTCGGCGGCGCCCATCGCGACCGCGAGGCCGTGTTGCAGGATCTGTTCGAAGGTGAGGCCGGAGTCTGAGCTCAGGATCGCCGCCCCCACGGAGGGGTGCACGCGATCGTACACACCCGGAGACAGGTCGTTGAGCAGCAGTGATTGCAGGCGCTCGTACACGCGCCGGGTCACCGCGGCCAGATCGTCGCCGCCGATCACGTCGGCGGCTCGCGGCGGCGAGAGCAGCACGATGAAGGCATCGTCGGTGAGCGTGAAGTCGCTCACCACGTCAAGGCGCCGCAGGGTGCTCCCGGCCATCGCTTCGAGGTTGCCCGCCACGGCGTCGAGGATCTCGGCCACGATCCGCCAGCCGAAGATCGGCTCGAGCCGGCCGTATCTGTCGAGGGCCACGTAGAGGAGGGCGACCTTGCCCCGGCTCTCAAGCTCGAGACGGATGGAATCGGCGACCAGGTTGAGGGACGGGAGGTGAGACGGGCCATCGCTGACCAGGCTGCGCAACGTGGTGCGCGCCTTGCGCAGAGAGTCGTCGCTCGGTCGCTGCACGCTGCCCACCCCCCGCGCGTCAGGTCGCTTTCTGCTTCTCCTTGGGCCGGGCGTCGCCGCCAGACTTGACCTCGGTGCTCTTCGCGGCGTTCGAGGCGGCGCTCGAGGCGCCGTCACCGCCGCCTTCACCGCTGCCGCCGCTGCCGCCG
>JBAZPK010000218.1:0-4049 GCA_041648235.1 Thermoleophilia bacterium | reverse complement strand
GCCGATGAACGAGGCCACGTAGTTGCTCTTCGAGTACCCACCCCCGCCCGGGAGCGGCTTCTCGGCGGTGCCGGTCTTGCCGGCGACCTCGTAGCCGGGGATCTGCGCCTTCGTGCCGGTTCCCTCTGCCACGGCGGTGGCCAGCATGGAGCGAACCTCGCGCGCCACGCGAGCCGGGATCACCCGGTGTTCTTTGGAGGCCCCGCTGACGGTCTCCCCTACCTGCGCCACAAGCCGCGGCTCGACGGCGACACCGTCGTTCGCGACCGCGGCGAACGCGGCCGCCATCTGGATGGGCGTCACGGCGATGCCCTGCCCCATCGGGACGTTCACGATCGTGGTGCCCGACCACTGGTCGGCCGGCAGGACGATGCCGCCGGCCTCGCCCGGAAACTCGATGCCGGTCGGCTCGCCAAAGCCGAAGGCGTCGATCCACTCGGCCAGGCTCTGTTTACCCATCTTGATGCCGATCTTCACGGCGCCGACGTTGCTCGACCACTGAAGGATCTCGCGCACCGTGTAGACCACGGTGCCGCGGGGATGCGACTCGTTGATCGTGCGGTCTTCGAGCGTCAGGGTCGGCGGCAGCGTGAACTTGGTCGTCGGCCGCACCAGGTCGTCGGCCAAGGCGCCCGAGATGGTGACCAGCTTGAAGATGGAGCCGGGCTCGTAGACGTCGGTGACGGCGCGGTTGCGCTCACTGGGCGAGTTCTTGAAGACGTTGCCCTTGACCTTCGGCACATTGGCCATGGCGAGGACCTCGCCGGTGCGCGGGTCCATCACGATGGCCACCGCCGCCTTGGCGTGCGAATCGCGCACCGCGCGGGCGAGCACGTCCTCGGCGGTGTACTGGATGTTCTCATCGATCGTGAGCCGCACGTCGGCGCCCGGCACCGGTGGGGCCTGGCGCACGGTCTTGAGGGTCCGGCCGGCCGGGTCGCGCACCACGACTTCGCTGCCGGCCTCGCCGCTGAGCTGCTCATCGTAGGCGAGCTCGATGCCCGCAAGGCCCTGGTTGTCGACCCCGGCGAAACCGAGCACCTGTGCCGCCGACCCCTGCATGGGGTAGGTGCGCTCCTCCTCGTCGTACGTGCCCACGCCGGGCAGGTCGAGGGCGCGGGCTGCCTGGGCCAGCTCGGGGTCGACCTTGCGGGCCACGTAGGCGAACCCGCTCCCGCGCCGGGAGAGGGCGGCGATGACCGCCCGGCGCTCCTTCTTGCGATCGATCTGCAGCGCCCGGCAGAGCGCGAGCGCTGCGGCCTCCGGGTCGTCGAGCAGGTACGGCGTCGCGAAGACCGTCTGCTGTGGCTTGCCCACGGCAAGCTCCTGACCGTTGCGGTCGAGGATAGCGCCGCGATGCGCGGGCAGCACCAGCTCGGCCGTTTGCTGCTCGAGCGCCATGCGCGAGAGATTCTCGGAGGTGGAGGCCACGGCGACCGCCTTGCCGCCGATCAGCACGAGGAAGACGATGAAGGCCAGGCGCAGGAGGCGGATGCGGCCGTCGACGCCGGCCGTGTGCCCGCCGACGCCCACCGCGCGGCCGAGCCAGTGCCGGCCGCCACGCCGGCCGGCCGCGGGGCGTCGTCCTCGCGAGCCGGCAGACATCAGGGGGTCTCAGCCACCGGGGCGAGGCGTTCGCCTCTCGCCGCCCTCAAGTACGTGACGTGGGTGGCGTCGACGAGGCCGAGCCGGTTCTCGGCGATGCTGCGGATGCGCACCGTGGAGGCGAGCTGGGCGAGGTCTTCGGAGAGCTGCGCGTTCTCGGCGCTGAGGCGCCGCTCCTCGCGCACCACGGCGCCGGTCTGCAGGCTCTTCTGGACGAGCGCGAAGCTGAGCGAGACACGGCCCACGGCGAGGACCGAGAGGCAGACGGCGAAGACGATGAAGACGCGCGTGAGACGCCGGTGCCGAGCCGCGCGGAGCCGCGCTTGCGGTGCCCGCCACGCGGCGGCACGTTGCGGTGCGCTCCGCTGGGAGTCCTGGCGGCGCGGTGCCCCTTCCGGGCGCCGCGCCTGAGCCGCCGCCGCCATCGCGCCCTACAGCTTGACGGCGACGCGCAGCTTGGCGGACTTGCTGCGTGGGTTGCGCTCGGTCTCCGCGAGGCGCGGCGTGACGGGGCGGCGGGTGAGCACGCGCAGCGTGGGCTCGTGGCCGCAGACGCACTGGGGCAGGCCCGGCGGGCAGATGCAACCCGCCGCATGGCCTCTGAAGAACTCCTTGACCATGCGGTCCTCGAGCGAGTGGAAGCTCATCGCCGCCAGCCGGCCCCCCGGGCGCAGCACGCGGTACGCCTCGTCGAGGCCCCGCGCCAGGGACTGCAGCTCGTCGTTGACGACGATCCGCAGCGCCTGGAACACGCGGCGCGCCGGGTTGCCCGCCCCGAAGCGTGCCGGAGTGGGGATCATGCGCTTGACGATCTCGACGAGCTCGCTGGTGCTCGCCAGGGCGGCTCGGTCGCGCGCCCGCACGATGCCTTTGGCGATGCTCCTCGCGTAGCGCTCCTCGCCGTAACGGCGGAAGATGTCGCTGAGCTCCTGTTCGGGCAGCGTGTTGACCAGGTCGGCGGCAGTGACCTCGAGCTCCGGGTCCATGCGCATGTCGAGCGGCGCATCGTAGGCGTAGGAGAAGCCGCGCTCACGACGATCGAGCTGCATCGACGAGACCCCGAGGTCCATGTAGACGATGTCGGCGGAGGCGCCGGGGCGCTCGGCGAGCACATCGGCGAAGTTGCCGTGATAGAGCTCGCACGGGCAGGGCGCGGCCCGCACCACGTCACGGAAGTACTCGCCGACGCTGGGGTCGCGGTCGATCGCGACCAGCCGCCCGGCGGCGCCCAGGTGCGCGGCGATCGCCTCGGCGTGGCCGCCGCCGCCGAACGTGCAGTCGACGGCCACCTCGCCCGGTATGGGGCGCAGCAGCTCCACGAGCTCATCGAGAAGGACCGGGGTGTGAGCTAAGGCCATCTCGTACTCACGAAGCTGCAAGCTCGTCTGCGGTAGCATCGGCCTCCTCCTCCAGATGCGCGAGATACGCCGCCCAGGCGGCACGATCCCAGAACTCCACGTGGTCCTGCGCCCCGATGACCGTCACGTCGCGCGTGATGCCGGCGTACCCGAGCAGCCGCGCCGGCACCGTCACGCGGCCCTGACCATCAAGCCCCGGCTGGTGCACGGCGTTCGCCGCCGTGAAACGCTTGGCATCACGGCGCGCGACGCTGCCGTCTCCTGTGGCCGCGGCCTCCTCGGCGAGGCGCTCGGCGAATTCGTGGGGACCGTAGCCACCCAGGCAGCGCTCACGCACTTTGGCCACGTAGATGCCCTCGGCGAACGCGGAGCGCAGGCGTGCGGGGACCGCGATGCGATTCTTCGCATCCAGGGTGACCTCGAACTCCCCCACCAGGACAGGCCGCTGCATGGGCGCCACTTTACCCCACGACTCCCCACTTTGCAATACGCTTTCACCACTGAACCTCCCCCTCCGGCCGCCCCCGGGCTCGCCGGACGAGGGCCGGCCCGTGGCGGGGGCCGAGCTCGGCGTTGTCAGTCCTGGCGATGACGTGCCGACAAGGTGCCGAAGGGGGCGGAGCGAACGGGGGATGCCGGCGATGGCGGTCGGCGCGGCGGGCGAGGCCGCGGGCGCCAGGCCGGCGGCCAGAGCGGCGGCGGCCCCGCCGCCGGGGAGCGCTACTGCGTGGGGATCTTGACCTTCTCCCCCACCGGGAGCGTGCTGCCGCTCAGGTCGGGGTTGAGCTCGAGGATGTCGCTCACCGTGACGTCGAACTTGGCGGCGATGCCCGACAGGGTGTCGCCGCTCTTGATGACGTACCGCTTCACGGCGGCCTTCGTGGGCTGCGCCCCGGGCTTGGTACCGGTGGCCCGGGGGGTCGGCGACGCCGACGACCCCGGCGCTGGCTCGTCGCCGCCGACGATGCCCGAGCTCGCCACGATGCTGACCAAGGCGATGACGGCGACCAGGAAGACGACCGGCGCGGCGATGCGAGCCACGAGGCGGCCGGCCCCCGGGGTCGCGGCCGGACGCGGCCGCGAAGG
>JBAZPK010000217.1:0-4110 GCA_041648235.1 Thermoleophilia bacterium | reverse complement strand
AGGGCACGGTGCTCGCCGTCGAGGGCGGCGGCATCGTCCTCGTGCGCTTCGTGAACGACGGCTCCGAGCGGCGCCTGATGGCCAGCGTGGCGCCGCTCCGGAAGCTGCGCGGCTGAGGCTGCCCGGGCTCAGCCGCCCGCCACGGCCCAGTCCTCGACACTGAGCCCGGCGAACCCTGAGAAGTCGGCCACGTTGCGCGTGACCAGCGTGAGGCCGTTCACGGCGGCGATCGCGGCGATCTGGCCGTCGACGTAGGCGGGCGTGCGGCCTTCGCTGACGAGGCGCGCCCGCTCCTCTGCGTGCCATTGCGCCGCGTGCAGGTCGTAGGGGAGGATCTCGAGGGTCGTGAGGAACACCTGCTCGATCTCGCGCAGCACGGCCGTGCGCCGGGCGCCGGGTGGCAGGCGAGCGGCGCCGAACAAGAGCTCGTGAAGCACGGACGTTGCCGTGGCGAGCTCCTCACTGTGCCGCTTGAGGGCGCGCATCACCGCGCGGTCCGGATGCGGACGGAGCGTCTCCGACAGGACGTTGGTGTCGAGAAGGAACAACGCTCAGGCGTCCAGGTCGACGCCCCGGCCCGGGCCGCGGTCGCGAAGACTTTGCCAGTACTCCGCCTCGACGCCGTCCCGCTCGCTGTCGAATGTCGACAGGAAGTCCTCCAGAGCCGGCCAGAAGCCGCGCTTCGGGGCGCTCAGGCGCCGGAACTCCGACTCCGAAAGGAGCACGGCCACCGGCCTTCCGCGGCGGGTGAGTGTGACGGTCTCGCCGGCCTCCGCGGTGCGGACGGCCTCGGCGAAATGGTCTTTGGCCTCGGCGATCGAGTAGTCGCGCGCCATCGGCACCTCCAAGATGGCCATCTTTATGGCCATGTTACCCCGATGGCCGCGTGCCGTCACGGCCCGGTGCCGCTCTGGACCAGGCGCCAGGTGCCGTCCGACAGGCGCACCACCTGCTCGAAAAGCTGGTAGGCCCGGGCGGCACCCCACTGGCCGCCGGCGGGACTCGCCTCCGGCTCGATGAAGACCTTGACCGCGAACTCGACCGTGGCGTTCGGGGCGGGGCCGCGCGAGACGGAGCCGGGGACGAGTTCGACGAAGCGCGCGCTCGCGATGCCCCATTCGTAGGTGACGAGCGGCGAGCCAGGGCTCGTGAGGCGGAAGGCGTCGGCGTCGCGGCCCTGGCCGAGCAAGGTCCAGAACTCGCGGACCACGGCGACGGCGGCGGCGGGAGGCTCGCCGGTGGTGATCTGGGGAGATGGGGCTGGTGTCGGGCCGGTCGCGGTGGCGCTCGGCACATCCGAGGCCCCGGAGGAACCGCACGCGGCGAGGGTGGCCGCCCAGCAGGCGAGGGCGACGGCGGCCAGGAGAGCCGTGGCGGTCAGGCCGCGGCGTGCGGTGGCACGGAGACCCCGAGCCTGGTGGCCGGGGCCGCCGGGCCCGCTGAGAAGCTCCCGGGAGGACCCCTGGCGCGGCGACATGGCGGCTCCTTTGCTCGGACGCTGGACGGTCCGGCCAAGCACACCACAGCCCGCCCAGCCTGTACAGGATGACAATGCCGACCGCGGAGCTCTTGGCGCGCCGCCGCCGCGGCGGCCGCGGCGCGCCCGTCGTGGGGTAGAGTTGCCGCGGAGCATCCACCCACCGACAGGGAGGGTCAGCATGGCCGTCGTGGTCACCCGTGAAGGCGCCGTCGCCATCGTCACCGTGTCGCGCCCGGAGGCGTTGAACGCGCTCGACAGCGAGACCATTCAGCAGCTGCTCGAGGCCGTAGAGCGCCTCTCCGTGGACGAGAGCGTGCGCGCCGTCGTGCTCACGGGCGCCGGCGACAAGTCGTTCGTCGCCGGCGCCGACATCGCCGAGATGAGCGGGCTCAGCGCCGAGGAGGCGCGCGCCTTCGGGGCCCGCGGCCAGGCGGTGATGAGCGGTATCGAGGCGGCGCCGCAGCCCTGGGTCGCCGCCGTCAACGGTTTCGCCCTCGGCGGCGGCTGTGAGCTGGCGCTGGCTTGCGACATCAGGCTGGCCGCCGAAAGCGCCAAGTTCGGCCAGCCCGAGATAGGCCTCGGGATCACACCCGGCTTCGGAGGCACCCAGCGTCTGCCACGGAACGTGGGCGAGGGCTGGGCCAAGTACCTCGTCCTGTCCGGGCGTCACCTCCGCGCCGACGAGGCCCTGCGTATCGGCCTCGTCCAGGCCGTGTACGCCAGGGAAGAGCTCCTGACGCAGGCGATGAAGCTGGCCGTCGAGCTGGCAGCCAAGAGCTCGCTGGCGATGCGCTACTGCAAGGCGGCCGTCCACGCCGCGGCGGCCACCGACATCGAGACCGGCCAGCGCATCGAGCGCGACCTCTTCGGGCTCGCCTTCGCGAGTGACGACCAGACCGAGGGCATGAGCGCCTTCCTCGAAAAGCGGCCGCCGCGGTTCAGCGGCCGCTGAACCGGCGGGCGGCCGGCCTGCGGGGCGGCCCGGCCCGGCTGCACCCGCCCCTCGCCGCGCCGTTCAACCGCCGACGGCGCTCAGGAGCCGGCTGAGGGCCGCGTAGACCCCGGGCGTGGCCCGCACCAGCACGTCGGCCTCGTCGACCACCGGGCGCGGGGTCTCGGCAGTGACCGCGGCCAGGGCGCAGCCCCGGCGGCGGCCGTCACCCGCGCTCCACGCGCGCACGGCGGCGAAGGCGGTCACGTCGGTGAGGTCGTCGCCGCAGGCCAGGGCGTTCAGGTAGGGCCCGCCGTCGAGCAGGCGGCGCACGGCCGTGCCCTTGCTGAACGGCACCGGCGGCCGCACCTCGACGGCGAAGTGGCCGCTGCCGATGGCCAGCCCGCGGGCGCGCGCCGGCTCCACCACGCGCGTGAGGATCTCGTGCCGCGTGGCAGCCGCGTCGCGGGCCAGGCGGTAGTGGACGGCGAGCACCGTGCGCTTGTTCTCGAGCACCACCCCGAGACGCTCGCAGTCGAGGTCGCGCGCCGCCGCCGCGGCGACCTCCTGGATCGCGGCGACGAAGGGTTCGGCCTGAGGCTCGGTGTACCGGTGCCCGTCGGGCGTGCGCGTCTCGAGGCCGTGCGTGCCGACGTAGGTGGCACCCTCGAGCGGCACCAGGCGCCGGGCGTCTTCGAGTGCCCTCCCGGTGACGAATGCCACAAGGCCGAGCCTCGCGATCAGCTCTCGCAGCACATCGAGGAAGGGCCCGGGGACGGCGGCGTCGGCGGGGCGGGGGGCGATCGGCGAGATCGTCCCGTCGATGTCGCACAGGAGCGCGGTGCCCCGCGGCGCGCCAGCCGCGGCGCGCAGGAACGCCGCCAGCTCCCGGGTGCCGCTGATGATCACTGCTTCGTCGTCCACGCCGCCCCTCGTCAGGCCCGCGCCCAGCGTACCCGATGCGCGGGCGCCGGCGCCACGGTGGCGGCCGTCTTCAGGTTCCCCAGGGGGTTGCCGATACGGGGAGCTATGGCCCAGACGGAAGACAGACGACGCCGCTCGCGGCAGGGCGCCCCGGCGCGCGACCTTGGCGCCGACCCTTACCTCAAGTCGATGCTCCTCGGGCTCATCGAGGACAGCTATCTGCACACCGGCACCCTCACTCAGTTCGCCGTGGAGGTGCTGCAGGTGATCGCCTACGCGGTCAGCGTGCCGGTGGCGTTCACGGAGGGCTTCCTGAAGGCCTACCTGTCCATCGAGCGCGTGGTGGAAGAGGAGGACGGCCGCCTCAGGATCGTCCCCAGGGCCGACGCGACCATGGAAGACATGATCCGTGACGTGGACGAGATCACCGCCCAGGTGGACCCGGGCGCCGTGTTCAACCCCGTGGTCCGCGCCAAGCTCGACGCGGTGCATCAGACGTCCAGCCGGGCGATGAAATGGGATATCGACGCCCTCGCCACCATGGACGACGGGCAGCTCATGGAGGTGCTGCGCGACATGCAGGCGGAGTCTGAGCGCGTCGCCGGGGACCAGGCGGGGCGGGACGAGGCGACCGACGCGGTGCGCGCCAAGATCGCGACGGTGCGCCGCAACATCGGCCGCTTCCGGGCCAGGGGGCCGTCGGAAACGCACCCCCATGGCGCGAGCGCGGCCGCCGCCGACCCGCCCGCCGCCGCCCCTCCCGCCGGCTGAGCGC
>JBAZPK010000216.1:0-4114 GCA_041648235.1 Thermoleophilia bacterium | reverse complement strand
CCCGCGCCTCGCGCGCGAGCTGCGCCGCCGCGCCGCGGCAGCCGCGGGGGCGGCTGCGACGGGCGCCCCCGGCACCCTCACCGTCCCGGCCGGCCCTGATTTCGACGACGCCCTGCTCGGCCAGGAGCTGGCCTCGCTCAAGCGCATCGTCGACGTGTTGCGCGTGGAGTGCCCCTGGGACCGCGAGCAGACGGCGCGCGACATCGTCGGCTACACCGTCGAGGAGGTGCACGAGCTCGCCGACGCCATCGCCGGGGACGACCTCGCGGCCGCACACGGCGAGCTCGGCGACCTGTTGCTGCAGGTGGTGCTCCTCGCCCTGATGCTCAGCGAGCGCGGCGCCGGCGACCTCGCCAGCGTAGCCCACGACATCGAGGTCAAGCTCGTCCGCCGCCACCCGCACATCTTCGCCGACGCCGTCGCCGAGACGGCCGCCGACGTCAAGAGCCGCTGGGAGCGGATCAAGGTGGAGCAGGAGGGCCGGGAGGGTATCTTCCACGATGTCCCGGCCGGCTTCCACGCGCTGCTGTACGCGCGCAAGCTGCAGCAGCGCGCCGCCGCCGTCGGCTTCGACTGGAGCTCGGCCGCGGAGGCTTTCCCCAAGGTCGCCGAGGAGCACGGCGAGCTCGCCGAGCTGTTCGCGGAGGCGGCGGGCCTCGCCGCCAGCGGCGCTTCGCCGGCCGGCCTCGCCGCCGCCCCACCTCCCGACCCCGACCGACGCGACCCGCGCGTCGCCCACGAGGTCGGCGACCTGCTCTTCGCCACGGTCAATGTGGCGCGGCTGCTGCACGTGGACCCGGAGCTGGCGCTGCGGGAGTGCGCGCGGCGCTTTGAACGCCGCGTGACGGTTGCCGCGGCCCTGGCGGCGGCCGAGGGCAGCGATTGGACTACGCTAGACTTGCCCGAGCAGGAGGAGTACTACCAACGCGCCAAGGCCGCCGAGATCACCACGGCCTCCGACGAGCAGTGACCGGGAGGGAGACCCAATGACCACCATCATCGATGTGACCGCTCGCCAGATCCTCGATTCGCGCGGCAACCCCACCGTCGAGGTCGAGGTCGAGCTCGAGTCCGGCATCGTGGGGCGCGCCGCCGTGCCCTCGGGCGCCTCCACCGGCGAGCACGAGGCCGTGGAGCTGCGCGATGAGGGCGGCGAGTACCTCGGCAAGGCCGTGCGCACCGCCGTCGACAACGTCAACACGCTGATCGCCGAGGAGATCGTGGGCTTCGACGCCACCGACCAGCGCCTCGTGGACCAGATGCTCATCGAGCTCGACGGCACGCCCAACAAGGCCAAGCTCGGGGCCAACGCCATCCTCGGCGTCTCGCTGGCCACTGCCTACGCCGCCGCCGCCGCCCTCGAGTTGCCGCTCTACCAGTACATCGGTGGCTGCAATGCCTACCAGCTGCCGGTGCCGATGATGAACATCATGAACGGCGGCAAGCACGCCGACAACAACGTCGACCTCCAGGAGTTCATGGTGATGCCCGCGGGCGCCGAGAGTTTCGAGGAGGCCCTGCGCATCGGTGCCGAGGTCTACCACGGCCTGCGGGCCGTGCTCAAGGCCAAAGGCCTCTCCACGGCGGTCGGCGACGAGGGCGGCTTCGCCCCCGACCTCGCCTCCAACGAGGAAGCCATCCAGGTGATCATGGAGGCCGTCGACGCCGCCGGGTACGAGCCCGGGACCGATGTGATGCTCGCCCTCGACCCGGCCGCCTCGAGCTTCTACGAAGCCGGCAAGTACGTGCTCGCCGGCGAGGGCCGCAGCCTCACCTCCGCCGAGATGGTCGACTACTACGCGGTGCTCTGCGACAAGTACCCGATCATCAGCATCGAGGACGGCCTCGCCGAGGACGATTGGGACGGCTTCAAGCTCCTGACCGATACGCTCGGCAGCCGCGTGCAGATCGTCGGCGACGATATCTTCGTCACCAACACGGAGCGCATCGCGCGTGGCATCCGCGAGGGATCGGCTAACTCCGTTCTCATCAAGCTCAACCAGATCGGCACGCTCAGCGAGACGCTCGACGCCATCGAGATGGCCAAGCGCGCCGGCTGGACGGCCGTGTGCTCGCACCGCTCCGGCGAGACCGAAGATACGACCCTCGCCGACCTCGCCGTGGCCACCAACGCGGGGCAGATCAAGAGCGGCGCCCCGGCACGCTCCGACCGCGTGGCCAAGTACAACCAGCTGCTGCGCATCGAGGAGATGCTCGGCGAGGTGGCCCACTACCCGGGCATGGGAGCGTTCTACAACCTCGCGAGGTAGAATACGGGAGACACGTGGGGGCGCGGGTGGCTGTGCGGCTGCCCGCGCCCTCTGCGTGAGTCAGCAGTGAGCGGGGGTATCCACCCCGTGGCACGACTCAGACCGACGACGCGGAGGAAACGCGAGCATGTACTGTCCCGAGTGTGGCAACGACGCCGGCAGCGCCAAGTTCTGCCCCGAGTGCGGCGCCGACCTCAGCAACGTGAAGAGCGCCCTGCAGGGCAAGACCACCGGTCAGCAGGGCGGCAAGACCACCGCCCGGCAGGGCGGCAAGGCCGGCGCCGGGGGCGCCGGCAGGCAGGCAGCGGCGCCGGCCGGCAAAGGCATCTCGCCGGCGATCATCTGGGGCGGCTTCGGGGCTCTCGCGGTGGTCGTCCTCGTCGCCGTGGTGATGATCTCCGGCGGCCTCGGCGGCGGCTCCACCGGCACGGGCGGCACGGGCAGCCCGGCGCCCGTGACGCAGGTGAAGGCCGATGTCAGCGGCAGCTATCGCGAGCTCGTCCAGAAGGCCAACGTTCTCTACGACCAGGGCGACAAGGCCTTCCAGAGCCAGAACTTCGAGCAGGGCTCGGCCTACTTCCAGGCCGCCGGCATGACGTACGCCGCCGCCTGGGGGAAGCAGAAGACCGACCCCGCCGTGGGTACCGATTTCGCCACCTCGCTGTTCTACAGCGGCGGGATCGAAGCGGCTCTCAAGCAGATCGAGGCCGTCATCGCCAAGTTCCCCAAGTACCAGCCGGCCCAGTACAACCTCGGCAACTACCTGACGCACAAGGCGCGCATCGCCGAGCAGTCGGGCGACAAGAAGGCCGCGGCCGACGATTACGCGGCGGCGAAGACGGCCTACTCGGCCGCCGTGGCGATGGACCCCGCGTCTGATGTCGGCAAGCAAGCCGCCGCGCGGCTCAAAGAACTGCCCAAGTGACGCGGTGACGAGGTGGCGCGCCGGCGGCTCCGCGGCCGGTGTGCCACCTCACGCTGCGCCGCGGCGGCGTGCAGGGAGCGGCGCGGTCGTTCACGAACCTGTAGGGACCGGGATCCGGCCGCCGCGCGTACGGCGGCCGCCGCGACTGTGAGGGACGTGTGGGGCAGACAGCGACAGTGAAGGCGAAGACGGCGCCGCGGCGCCGTGGCGGCGCGCACACCGCCCGCAGCGCCGCCTCGGGCGGCTCGGCCCCACGCCGCCCCGCGCCCGTCCGCGGCGCCTCCAGCCGCTTCGTGCCGCCGCGCCTGCACCTGGGCCGCCTCGTTGTGTTGCTCCTGGTGGTCATCGCGGCGGCGTTCTACGTGGCGCCGCTGCGCCAGTACTTCGCGCAGCAGGACCGCCACCACGACGCAGCCGTGGCCCTCGAGGCGGCGCGCGCCGAAAACGCCGCTCTCCGGCGCCAGGTGGAGCTCTACAGCACCCAGAGCTACATCGCGCAGCAGGCGCGCTCCGACAGCATCCTCGTGCCGCCCGACACTCAACTGTTCGTGATCAAGGGCCTGCCGGGCCCCGGGGAAGAGGGCGCCCCCGTGGATGCACCGGCGCCCACCTCGAGCTCGCTCTCGGTGCTCGACCGCCTCGAGGACCTCTGGCGCACGCTGCTGCGCTGACGCGGCCGCGGGCGCAGCTGTGAACGGCAAGCCGCTGGCGCCGGGAGCTGCCGACCTGGCTGTGGTCGCCGCCCAGCTCGGGCGCCTCCCGCACCTCGTCGGCCGCGTGCCGGCACGCTGCCCCTTCGGCTTTCCCGCGGTCGTGGAAGACCTGCCCTACGACCGCCGCGGCCGTCCGTTCCCGACCCTGTACTACTGCACCTGCCCGGCGCTTGTCGCCGCCGTGAGCGCCCTGGAGAGCGCCGGTG
>JBAZPK010000215.1:0-4153 GCA_041648235.1 Thermoleophilia bacterium | reverse complement strand
ACTCCGGCAGGCGCCAGCCGTCGTCGCGCTCGATGAGTCCCATGAGAGCCTCCTGACGAGTGGTTCGTCACGCTTCTCACCAAGCGGATTCGCGGCGACTCCGTCAGTTCCTACAGGGATAGGTCCTAAGCGCACGTACGGCAGCTGGGCACGCTTCGACGTCGAGACCGACCTCGACCCCTCGGGCGACACGACCTGGAACTTCTGGAAGGTCGACGGGCAGAAATGCGTCGTCTGCCACACGGACGCCAAGTTCGCCGCCTACTTCACGAGCGACCACGCCACCCTCAAGAACCTGCAGTTCAACCCCGACGGCTCGCCGCGCCTGGCGGTGGACGTGGTCGGCACCGATGGCGTCACCTACCACACGAACCAGAACTACTCGAGCTCCGACTGCGGCCGCTGCCATCTGCGCAACAACTGCGCCACCTGCCACTGGAAGGCCACGCGCGTGAACAACCCGGCCGGCAAGCCGGTGCTGCTGGACGGCACGGACGTCCTCGACGTCCTCGACATCTGGACGGACTACTCGACGGCCGCGGGCAACGTGAAGACCGCACTCGCCGAGTACGCGCTCGACTGGACCGCCAACATCGAGTCGCACGACTTCCGCGACACCGAGGCGGAGCTTCGCAACGACAGCGACGTGTGCGAGACCTGCCACGTCGGCTTCACCGTCAAGCTCGATGCATCGAACGCGGCCATCGGCCTCTTCGGGCCCCAGATGAAGCGGCACGGCCAGACTCAGGAGCTCAAGCTGTCAGGGGCTCGCGGCGTGCACGAGACGCTGCAGGCCTGCGTGGACTGCCACAAGTCGGTGCACTCAGTCGGCTCGTCGGAGTCGATGCTCCAGTGGCGGCAGACGCATGACGTCAACTGCGTCGACTGCCATCCCGAGCGCAGGGTCATGGGTGTTGGCGTGCCGCACCAGGACGTCGACTGCACCGCGTGCCACGCCGACGAGGTCTCCGCGGTGCGCGATCCCGACGGTGGCGGGGAAGGCGTCAGCCTCGTGATCCCCGAGGTCGTCAAGCAGCAGATGAACCAGGGCTGGCCCACGCACAACCTCCGGCGCGACACCAACTGCACGCGCTGCCATGCGCGCGGCAACCACGTGGGCGCTCCCGAGTCGGTCTTGACCATCGATCCGCA
Organism: Thermoleophilia bacterium; assembly: GCA_041648235.1. Lineage (GTDB taxonomy): Bacteria > Actinomycetota > Thermoleophilia > UBA2241 > UBA2241 > CAIXSE01. The sequence continues at coordinate 3,001 of JBAZPK010000215.1, read as the reverse complement.
CGTCGACGTGACCGCGCCGGTCACCAAGGCGCTGGCCGCGGTCAGCGTCATCCGCTACCGCACCGCGACCTTCAAGTACAAGGTCGAGGACGTGCAGAGCCTCAAGGTGGCGGTGACGATCAAGATCCGCAACAGCCGGGGGGTCGTGGTCAAGGCCTACAGTCTCGGCTCGCGTTCGGCCAACGTGTCGCTCAGCTTCAAGGCCAAGATCACGCTGGCCAAGGGCAGCTACACCTGGACCGTCTACGCCAAGGACGCGGCGGGCAACGCACAGGCGCTGCCGGCGGGCAAGAACACACTTCGCGTGCGGTAAGGCGCGGGGGAGGAGAGCAGGCAAGGTCCCCATGGCTCAGCCGGCGACGCGCCCGATCCCGGGCGCGTCGCCGGCTCTCCTCCGTCTACGAACGGCCGCGGCGGCCGGCGCCGACCCGGGCCGGCGCCGGCCGCTCTACTTGGGGGTGCCGCCGCACTCGCTGCAGTTCCCACCGCAGCCGAAGCTGATGGGCGCGGCGCAGCGGGGGCAGCGCAGGGCGAGAGTCTCGAACGCCAGGCCGCAGTTCGGGCAGGTGAGCCCGCAGCTGGCGGCGGGGGAGGCGCCGGTCGTGCCGGGGCGCGTGGCCGTCGCGGCACCGGGGCGGTCGGGGGTCTGCGACCCGGCGTCGCCGCAGGCGCAGGAGTCGCTGCCGCCGGAATGCCGTCCGATCAATTCCGCCAGCCAAGCCATCGTCACACCACCCCCGCGATCTGGGCCACGACGCCGCCCACCGCGAAGGCGAGCACGATGCTGCCCACCCAGGTGAAGGCCGTGAACGGCTTGCTGCGCTCCTTCATGATCACCAGCACCGAGGCGATGCAGGGCACGAAAAGGGTGATGGTGACCAGCGCCACGAGGATCTCCCCGGGCCCGAGGTGCAGGCCGTAGAGCCCGGCGGCGCCGAAATCGCGGCGCACGAAGCCCATGACGAAGGCGGTCGAGGTCTCCGCCGGGAGGTGGAGCCAGTTCACGGTCAGCGGCCTGAGCAGGCCCTGCAGGCCGCCGAGCGCGCCGCTGATCTGGAGCACGCTCAGGAGCAGCGCCCCGGCGGCGAAGTACACGGTGACCTCGCGGATGAACATCACCGTCTTGTGGTACGTCTTCGTGAGCACGTTGCGCGGCCGCGGCAGGCGCAGCGGCGGCAGGTCGATAAAGAGGTCCGTGGAGGTGCCGGGGAGGAAGTGCGCCATCGCCCGGCCGACGATCCCGAACACCAGGACCATGATGAGCACGTAGGTCACCGCGACCGTCGTGCCCGCGGTGGCGAGAAGCGCGACGATGACCCCGAGCTGCGCCGAGCAGGGGATCGCGAAGGCCATCAGGGCGGTGGCGATGCGCCGCTCGCGCTCGTTGCCCAGGATCCGCGTCGTGATGGTGGCCATGGTGATGCAGCCGAAGCCCAGGATGAGAGGGACGATGGCGCGCCCGTTGAGGCCGATGGTCGTCATCAGCCGGTCGGAGAGCGCGGCGATGCGCGGCAGGTAGCCGGAGTCCTCGAGGACGGAAAGCAGCAGGTAGAAGGCGACGACCAGGGGCAGCAGGAGCCCGAGGATGTACGTGGTCGTCATCGTGAGCACCCCGAACTCGCCGGCGAGGATCTCGAAGGCCGGGCCGGAGCTCCCGGTGAGGTGCTCCACGAGGCCGCGCACGAAAGGCTCCACGGAGCCCTTCATGACGGTGCCCTCGGTGAAGCCCACCACCGTGCCGGCGACGAACACGCCGATGACCTCGTACATGAGGTACAGCGTCAGGGCGAGGATGGGGATGCCGAGGAGTGGCCGCATGAGCGCGTGGCCGACCTTCGTCCTCAAGTCGGCTCGGCCGCGGGGCTGCGCGACGGCTGCGGCGACGATGTCGTTCACGCGCCTCCGGCGCGCCCGGTAGACCTCGTCGCGCCGGCTGTCGGGCTCCAGCCCGTGGCGGGCCGACACGTGCGGGTCGCCCTCGAGAACGAGCAGCGCCTCCGGGCGGCTCCCGACCCGCTCGAGGAGCGCCGTGAGGCGCTCCTGGAGGGCGGGGTCGGAGCGGCCGGGCACGGCTTCGTCGATGGCGAGGCGGACCTCGTCGAAGCCCTGCCGGTGGAGCGCCACCGTAGGGATCACGGGCACGCCGAGCTGCCGGGAGAGGCTCTCGGCGTCCACGGCCACGCCCTTGGCCTCGGCCTCGTCGATCATGTTGAGCGCGACCACCGTGGGGATGCCCATGTCGAGGACCTGCTGGGTGAGGAAGAGGTCGCGCTCCAGGTGCACGGCGTCGACCACGTTGATGACCACGTCGGCTGCGGTGACGATGTCGCGCGCCACGGTCTCCTCGTCGTTGAAGGAGGACACGCCGTAGATGCCCGGCGTGTCGAGCACGACGTCGGCGCCCATGTGGCCGCTCGACACCGAGACGGTCGTGCCGGGGTAGTTGGAGACGTCCACGTAGAGGCCCGTGAAGGCGTTGAAGAACAGGGACTTGCCGACGTTGGGGTTGCCGACGAGGACGACCTTGCGGGCGCCGGCCGGCGCTTCCACGGTCGCCCCGTCGTGGCAGCCGTGGCAGGTGGCGGCTTGGCTCACCGAGCCACCGCCTCCACGCGGATCTTCCGCGCCAGGCCGCGCCCGAGGCAGATCTCCTGGTTGTGGTGGCGCACGAGCACCGGGCCGAGAGGGATGGTCTCGGCCGAGTCGACGACGGTGCCCTCGCCGATGCCGAAGCGGATGCACTGGGCGCGCGACACGGGGTCGCCGATCTCGAGGATGCGGATGGGAAGGCCGCGCTTTGCGTCAAGCAGGGTCATGAGCTTCTCCTGTGCGGTCCGGTTCAAGGAGGCGGGCGTGGCTCGCGTCCGTCGGGCGTCCTATCGCTGGCGATTAGGATACCCTAACTGCGGCAAGAAGGGAAGCCCACGGCGGGCTGGGGGCCCAGGCCGGCGGCGGGCAGGGGGTTCGCCGCGCGTGGGCGGCCGGCGGGCGGCGGTTCGTC
>JBAZPK010000214.1:0-4176 GCA_041648235.1 Thermoleophilia bacterium | reverse complement strand
CGCGCGCCGCCTGGAGGCGGCCGGCGAGCGCCTCGGCCGTGGGCCGCTCGCGCTCGATCCGCCGGCGGATCACCTCGAGGGCCGCCCAGAAGCACTCCTCGCGCACGGCACCGCTGTCGGCGCCGGCCTCGAGGCAGCGCGGGTCGCCGGCGCCGCAGGTGGGCAGCGCCACCTCGGCATCGCCGGTCAGCTCCGCCATGGCCGCGTAGAAGCCTGGCGAGCAGAGCTTGTGGCCGGCCCCGTGCGAAGCCTTGCCCTCGACCCCGTACTTCCAGCCCTTGAGCGTGCGGTAGACGATCGCCGTAGGCTGGCCGTTGCCGAGCTGCGCCGCGTGCCGCTGGGCCGCGATGACCTGCTGGAAGTCGCGCCCGTCCGGCACGTACACGACGTTCCAGTCGTGCAGGTAGAAGAGCTCCGCCGGCGACCACTGCACGTAGTCGCCGGGCACCGCGCCGTCGCGGCACACGCGGTCGCTGTCGATGGAGGCCTGGTTCCAATCCAGATGCAGGGTGACGTTGCTCAGGCAGGCGGTGCCGGCGGCGGCCAACGCCTCGGCCACGCGGCCCGGCGTGAGCCCGCCCTCACCCTCGACGATGTGGATGTGCGGCGCGTCGGCGCCGTAGTAGTCGCGGGCTCCGAAGGCGAGGCCCAGCGAGCTCGCCACGCCGACGCCGGAGGCCCCGGTGGAGAGCCTCACGAAGGGCGTCCCCGGGGTCGGGTGGCCGTCGAGGGCCTTTGACGCGAAGCGGCGGAAGAGCGGCGTGGCGGTGATCGGGTTGCGGCGGAAGCCGAGCAGGTCCTCGAGGCGCAGGCGCCGCTTGACGTCGGCGGGCAGGAGCTCCGGCCGGGCCACGCGCGCCAGTTCGTCGCGCAGCGCCCACATGGCGTAGAGGCCCATGGCCTTGTGGCCGGCGGCGTAGCTGGCGATGTCGGCATCGTCCCGGTCCGGGTCGCCGAGGTCGTAGTCCATGGTGTCGAACAGGATGCCGGCCACGAAGCGGCCGGAGGAGATGGAGCCGCCCGGGTGCCCGGAGGTGGGCACGTAGTTGAAGAGCAGGGCGCAGAGCGACCGGTAGAGCAGGTCGAGCGTCTCGAACTGGGCGAGCTCCTCGGTGCCGAGCGGGCCCTCGCCCGGCCCCGCGACCTCGGTGATGTCGACGTAGACGGCGCGGCGATGCCCGAACGCGAATGCCATGATGACGCTCCTTTCGGCGGGCCCGACCGGGCCCGACGGTCACCTTGTCCCCCGGCACAGCATATGCGGTGTGGCCGCCGGGCGTCACTCGCCACGATGGCGCTCTCTGGTGGAGTGACCGGGCAGGAACGGCGCGTCGGCGGCGGGCGGCGGCCGGAAGAGCCGCCGCCCGCCGCTCCGCTACTCGAGCACCACGAACGCGTCGGCCGTGAGCTCGTACTCCTCGTCCTCGTTCAAGTCGTGGACGCGGATGCGCTCGAGCTCGCCCTCCCCCATGAGCTCGAGGGGCTGCGCCTCAGTCAGGAGCTTCACGTCGCTGAGGCGCAGGGCCGAGCGCACGGCGCTGCTCACGCTCGGCTCCTTGCCGGTGGTCATCAGCACCACGCGGCTGGTGTGCTCGGTGAGGTCGATGGCGAGCTGCGCGGCGCGGTCGCCGGTGTCGAGCACCACGACGCGCTGGTCGGCGAGCTCGGCGAGGTCGTCGACGCGCGTGGAGACGCCCTTGCCCTTGTAGGCGTCGAGGTTGGCGACCTCTACTTCCACGACGGCCGCCGGGCGCGGGTGGCACGACTTCTCGACCGGCGTTGCGGTGGCGTCCTCGGGCTTCACCCCGGCGCGCCAGTTCTTGATCGCCTCGTGCAGGGCGTCGGCGGCCAGGTTGCTGCAGTGCATCTTGATCGGCGGCAGGCCGTCGAGGGCGTCGGCCACGTCGCCGCGCGTCACCTTGAGGGCGTCGTCGAGCTTCATGCCGATCACGAGCTCGGTGACCATGCTCGAGGTCGCCACCGCCGAGCCACAGCCGAAGGTCTGGAACCTGATCTCCTCGATGCGGTCCTCGGGCGTGACGCGGATGTAGATGTCCATCATGTCGCCGCAGACGGGGTTGCCCACGCGGCCCACGGCGACGTTGGGGCCCTCGAGCGTGCCCACGTTGCGCGGGTTGCGGAAGTGCTCGAGCGTCTTCTCGCTGTACTGGGTGGATTTCATGAGCCGACCTTCTCCGTCTGGGGGGCGTGAGTCTTGTACAGGGGCGACAGCGTCCGCAGGCGGGCGACGACGCCGGGCAGCACGGCCATGATGCGGGCCACGTCCTCAGACTTGCTGAAGCGGCCGAAGGTGAACTCGAGCGAGCCGTGCGCCTCTTCGTGCAGCAGGCCGCAGGAGATCAGCGTGTGCGAGGGCTCGAGCGTCTTGGAGCTGCAGGCCGAGCCGGTGGCCGCGGCCACGCCCTCGTCGCGCAGCGACAGCACCATGGCCTCGCCCTCCACGCCTTCGAAGCGGAAGTGGGCGTTGTTGGGCAGGCGCTCGCTCGGGTGGCCGTTGAGGTGCGCGTCTGGGATCTCCGCGAGGACGCGCTCCACGAGGCGGTCGCGGAGGGTGGCGAGGCGCGCCACCTCGGCCGGCATCTCGGCCGCCATGAGGTCGGCCGCCGCCGCCATGCCGGCGATCGAGGCCAGGTCTTCGGTGCCCGAGCGCAGGCCGCGCTCCTGGCCGCCACCCATGAGCACCGGCGCCACCTGCACGCCCTTGCGCACGTAGAGGGCGCCGAGGCCGCGCGGCCCGTAGATGTCGTTGGACGAGAGGCTCAGGAGGCTCACCGGGACGGCGCCCACGTCGATGGGCACGAGGCCCTCGGCGGCCACGGCGTCGCTGTGCAGGGCCACGCCGGTGCCCGCGAGCAGCTCGGCGATCTCGGCAACGGGCTGCACCGTGCCGATCTCGTTGCTCGCCCAGCCGACGCTGACGAGGATCGTCTCGTCGGTGATGCGGGCGCGCAGCTTCTTCACACTCACGCGCCCGTGCAGGTCGATCGGCGCCCGCGTCACCCGGAAGCCGTTCTTCTCCAGGTACTTGGCGATGTTGAGCACCGAGATGTGCTCGGCCTCGGTGATGACCACGTGGTCGCCCTTGCGCCGGTTGCGCTGCGCGTAGCCGATGATGCCGAGGTTGTTGGCCTCGGTGGCGCCGCTCGTGAAGATGATCTCCTGCGGCTGCGCGCCGATAAAGGCGGCCACGCGGGCCCTCGCCGCGTCGAGGGCGGCCGTGGCCGCGTCGCCCACGCCGTGCAGCGACGCCGCGTTGCCGAAGGTGCCGCCGAAGTACGGCAGCATGGCCTCGACGACGCGCGGGTCGACGGGCTTGGACGACTGATAGTCGGCGTACACGACGCCGTCCGTTGTGCTGACCGGGGTCATGGGACCGGGCGGCTCAGAACCACATCGTGGCGCCGGCTTCCAGGGCGAGGTCGTTGAGCGTCGCCGCGCCGACGATCTTGACGCCGTCGATGAGCTCCACCGTCTCCCAGCCGAGCATCTGCTTGGAGGCTTCGCAGACGTACACGGTGATCCCCATCTCCATGGTCTTCCTCAGCATCTCGGCGACGCTGGGGAAGCTCCCGAGCTGCATCTTCTCGGCCGCGCCCGGCTTGAGGACCGTGAGGCCCATGCCCAGGTAGTACACGGCGGGCTCGAGGTCCATCGCCTTGGCGCTCTGGGCGAGCACCAGCGGGGAGTACTGGCGCTCGGGGGCGTTGCTGGTCTGCACGTACAGGATGGCGTTCTCGTTCTTCATGGCTCCGGCTCCTTGTCACTTCACTTGAGGCGGCGGATGAGGACGCGCAGCTGGTCGCCTTCCTTCTCCAGGGCGACCACTTCGTGGCCGGCGCGTTTGGCGAAACGCGTGAGGTCCTCCTCGGCGGCGGGGTCGTCGGCGAACACCTCGAGCACCTCGCCGACGGCGATGCTGTCGATGCTCTCGCGGGTCTGGAACAGCGGCTCGGGGCAGTAGAGGCCCACGCAGTCGAGCGTCTGCGCGGGCGTGACGTCCTCGGTCATGCGGTCTCCCTTCGGAACGGTGATACCCAACCACCGCGGTCGGTATTCCCCGTGGGGCCAGTCTCAACCCATCGGCGGCCGGCGCGCCGCCCTCCAGGGCCGCCTCGGGGCCGCTCTCGCGGCGGCCGGAGCGTTGCCGCGGCGGAT
>JBAZPK010000213.1:0-4211 GCA_041648235.1 Thermoleophilia bacterium | reverse complement strand
CTCGATCCGCACCTGGATCACGGGCTGGAACGAGAACCCGCGGCCGTTCATCTGGCACAAGACTGCCGACGAGATCCTTGAGAGCCTCGCTCAGTATTGTCAGCGGATCAACGACTCAGGACACTAGCCTGACGTGGCGTTCAGCAAGCGGGCGGCTCGCGAGAGCCGTGACCGGCCAGGCAGCGAGGAGCACGGCGTGCTGAGAAGAGACCCAAACGCCTTCTTCTACAGCTTCAAGCTCGGCACGTTCCGCAAGAGGCGGGTGTGCGGGATCAACGTCTGCCGGAAGTCGGTGGACTACCCGGAGGACGCGTACCTACAGCTCATGGCGGCTCAGGAGCACGTGCCCGTCCCGGTCGCGGACGACGTCCCCAAGGGCAGGGTGTGGTGGCTCTTCGAGGACAAGTTCTACTGGGAGGACGAGGGCTACGGCGAGGAAGAGGTCAGAGCGCTCATCCTCGAGAGGCGCGCCCAGACGGAGGAGAGGGTCCAGGCGGCGAACGCCCTGGCGGGCGGCGGCGGCACCGAGTCCTGAGCCTGCCGGGATGTGCGCCGGCGCCCCGAGGACGTGGACGTCGCTGAGCCGGCCCGGGACTCGGACCCTGCCGTTCGGGAGCTGGTCCCCGACGCGAGCGGCGTGAGGGCGGCGCGGCAGGGAGACGCCTGAGACGCTGCCGGCTCTTGCCGCCCACCCACCACCGACAAGAAGAAGAGGTGGGTGGGTGATCGATCGTGAGCCAGTGGCACTTGGGCATATGATTCGACCGTGCCGGAGTGGCGGAACTGGTAGACGCCGGGGACTTAAAATCCTCTGCCGCCTCGGCGGCGTCCGGGTTCGAGCCCCGGCTCCGGCACCACCGCCCTGCGTCGACCATCCGCCGCCCCGCGCCTTTCACGACAGCCCAAGGACGCTTTGTCCTTGCATCGGCAAGGTCCGTTAGCGTATCCTAACGCACGCCAATAGGCTGCCTTTCACCCTGTGACCGCCTCTCGGGAGACCTCCATGCTTGCATCGCTGTTCGTGACACTGCGGGAAGGCTTTGAAGCCGCGCTCATCATCGCGGTCGTCCTTGCGTATCTGCGCCAGGTGGGAGCCCTCGGCCGCTCGCGCAGCGTGTGGGCCGGAGCCGCGGCGGCCGCCGCCGTGAGCGCCGCGGCCGGCGCGCTTCTGTTCCTCACCGGCAGCGAGCTGAAGGGGGCGGCCGAGGCTCTGTTCGAGGGCGTCGCCATGCTGGCAGCCGTCGTCGTCCTCAGCTGGATGGTCGTCTGGATGCAGCGGCAGGCGCGCTCCGAAGGCGCGCGCCTGCGGGGCCGCGTCGACTCGGCTCTCAGCGGTGGGGGCGCGGCGTTGTTCGGCCTCGCCTTCCTCGCCGTCGTCCGCGAGGGGCTCGAGACCGCACTCTTCCTGTTCGCGGCGGGTGGCAACGCCGAGCCCGCGCCGGCGGTCCTGGGCGCCGTCATCGGCCTGGCCCTTGCCGCGCTGCTCGGCGTCGCCGTCTACCGCGGCAGCCGGTGGCTGCCCCTCCGCACCTTCTTCGGCGTCACCAATCTGGTGCTCGTCGGCTTCGGCGTCTACCTCGTGTGGGCGGGCGTCGGTGAGCTCGCCGAGTTGATCGGCGGCGAGGTCTTCGAAGTCCTCGGCCTTGGAGCCGCCGCCGCCTACGGCTCGCTCGCGCTGCTGGCCCTGCGCCGCGCCGGCCGCCCCAGTGGCGCCGCGGAGCGGGCCCCGGCGCACTCCGGCCGCGCCGCTTAGGGCGGCCCGGACCTCCGCTTCAGCCCCTCGACCCGGCGGGAATCGTGCTAGCCTGACGACGGTCGGCGGCGACTCTGGGGGGACCATGGCGCTCACGCACATCGACGGACTTCTGCTCGACATGGACGGCGTCCTCGGGGTGTCGTGGCGGCCGCTGTCCGGAGCGGCGGCGGCCGTCGCGCGCTTGCGCGCCGCCGGCGTGCCGATGCGCGTGATCACGAACACGACGGCGCGCAGCCGGGCGCAGCTCGGGTCCGGGCTGCGCGAGCACGGCTTCGCCTTCCCCGACGACGAGGTGCTGAGCGCCGCCGCCGCCGCCGGGGACTACTTGCGCACGGAGCGCCCCGGCGGGCGCGTCTTCCTGCTCGGCGACGCGCAGGCCGCCGACCTCGAGGGCATCGAGCTGGTCGGGCTCGATGAGCACCCGGATCTCATCCTGATCTCGGGCGCCGACGACTCGTTCACCTTCGAGAACCTCAACCGCGTCTATCGCGCCCTGCTCGCCGGCGCGGAGCTCGTGGCCATGCACCGCAACCTCTCGTGGATGACGCAGGCCGGGGTGTGCCTCGACGCCGGCGCCTACCTCCTCGGCCTCGAGAGCGCCGCCGGCCGCGAGGCCGTGGTGGTCGGCAAGCCGGCGCCGCGGAGCTTCCTCGGCGGCCTGGCCAGCCTCGGCCTGCCCGCCGGCCGCGTCGCCATGGTCGGCGACGACGTGGCCAACGACGTCCTCGCCGCCCAGGCTGTCGGCCTCACGGGCGTGCTGGTACGCACCGGCAAGTTCCGCGAGGACCTGTTGGCCGCGGCGAGCGGCACCCCCGACCACATCATCGGCTCGATCGCCGACCTGCCGGCGCTGCTCGGCCGCTGAGGCCGGCCAGCGCGTCCGCGCCGGCCTGGCGTCGCGCGAGCCACGGCCGGCCCGTGGCCGGGGTGCGGATTCAGGCCACGCTGTGATCGCGTACCTTGTGTACGGCAGTCGCCTCGCGTACGCGATCGCAGGGGGCACGCGCCACCACCTCGGGGTGCCGTTGAGGCAGGTTGCTTTACAGCCGTGCCTCGTGGCCCTACCATGAATCTCGGAGCATCGTGTGTGCGGGTCCGCGGACGGCCGCCGGCTCGCCGCAAGGGGGGTTCAGCATGAACATCAGCGGTAGCCTCATCGCCATCGTCGTCATCGTCGTCCTCATCATCGCGATACTCGCCCTGGGCATCCGCATCGTGCGCCCCACGCACCGTGGGCTGACCGAGCGGCTGGGCAAGTACAACCGCTACGCCAGCCCCGGCTTCCACATCATCATCCCCGTCATCGAGCGCATGTTCCAGGTGGACATCCGCGAGGTGCTGGTGGAGGCGGAACCGCAGACGATCATCACCAACGACAACCTCAACGCCCGGGTCGACGCGCAGGTCTACCTCAAGGTGAAGTCCGACGAGGAGAACGTGAAGGCCTCGCAGTACAACGTCACCAACTACGAGAACCAGATCGTCAATCTGGCGCGCACCACGCTGCGCAACATCATCGGCACCATGACGCTCAAGTCGGCCAACAGCGAGCGCGGCCGCATCAACGAGGAGCTGCGCAGCACCCTCAAGGTGGAGACGGCGAGCTGGGGGATCGAGATCCTGCGCACCGAGCTCAAGGAGATCGATCCGCCGGCGGACGTGCAGGAGACGATGAACAAGGTCGTGAAGGCCGAGAACGAGAAGATCGCCGCCGTCGACTACGCCACCGCGACCGAGACGCAGGCCGACGGCCAGCGCCGCGCCGAGATCAAGAAGGCTGAGGGTATCCGGCAGGCCAAGATCCTCGCCGCCGAGGGCGAGGCGCAGGCCATCAAGCTGGTCAACGAGGCCGCGGAGCAGTACTTCGTCGGCAACGCCCAGATCCTGCGCAAGCTGGAGACTGTGGAGAAGGCCTTCTGGCAGAACGCCAAGATCGTGGTGCCGGCGAATGGGCAGCTCGTCAACGTGATCGGCGACCTCGCCGGCGTGGCGCCCATCCCGGTGAAGCCCGAGGTGCGCAACCCGACGCCCGGCCAGCCGAACCAGGGCAGGTGAGCGGCGCCGGCGGGGCGCCGCCGGCTCAGCACTGACGGCGGCCGGGGCGCCGCCGGCTCAGCGCCGCCGGTCAGGCCTTCTTGCGGCGCGGCTTCTTCGCCTTGGGTGGCAGCGCGGCGGTGTAGGCGAGGCCCTTGGCCAGCCAGGCGCGCAGGGCCTCCTGGTCGCCCAGCATCGCCGCCGGGAAGGCCACGTACTCCCTCATGGGCCGGCCTTCAATAGGCTCGAAGAGGTGCGCGCCGGGTTCCGCCAGCAGCGCGGCGCGGTCGGCCTCGCCGAGGCGCACGATCATGCTGTCCTGGTGCAGGGCGGCGAACATGTTGCCGCCCGTCCAGTAGCACGGGGCGCCGAACATCGGTTTGAACTCCACCGGCGCTTCCCCCTCGGGCACGACCTCGTG
>JBAZPK010000212.1:0-4237 GCA_041648235.1 Thermoleophilia bacterium | reverse complement strand
GGCGCGGCTCCCTTACGACCTTCTCGAGATTCTCGCCTCGCGGATCATCAACGAGGTGCCCGAGGTCAACCGGGTGGTCTACGACATCTCGAGCAAGCCGCCCAGTACGATCGAGTGGGAGTAGGCCGCACCGTCACCTGATGGTGACCGTGACCACCGGGCTCGTCGCGGCGCCGTGGCTGCGGGTCGCGGCCATGCGGGCGCGCAGGTGGTAGGTCTCGGCCCGCGGCGCCCCGAACGCACGGCTCGTCCAGGTGCGCCCATCGACCAGGGCGACGGAAGCCTGGAGGCTGATCGGCCGCCAGGATCCGCCGCGGTCGGTGTAGAGCTGGACGCGCTCGCCTTTGAGGGTCGGTGAGACCGTCCCGCTGAACCGGTACACGGAGCCCCTGCGCAGGTCGTAGCGTAGCTTCGCCGGCGTGATCCGCGGCCTCAAGGTGATCACCCCGGGGGTCGCGATGGTCGTCCAGGTGGCGCCGTAACGAAAACGCACCCGCGTCTCCCAGGTGAGAGTCGGTTTCAGATAGAGGGTGAGCGACTCGGCCCAGCCGGCTTTCGTCCAGGGGACGGAGCCCACGACCTCCCACTGGCGCCCCGGCACACGCCGCTCCAGGCGGACCCGGCCTGGCGCGGCGATCCGCACCGTGCCGGCGAGGCGCACGCGGGTCCCGATCGTGACGCTGCGCGATGAAAGCTTGAGGGCCGCCGGCTGGCGCCCGGCGCTCAGCGTGCGCGCGATCAGCCCTCCGGGCCCGACCGCGTAGGCCACGCTCTGGTCGCCCGGCGCCGCGGCCTGGACCGTGGCGCCCAGGCCGGTCTCGGTGGCCAGCCATGCGCCCTCGCCGAGAGTGAGGAGCCCGGCGGCGCCGAGGCCGGCGTCGCCGGGCCCGGCGAGCAGCACGCACCTCTGCGGCGCCCCCAGCCAGGCTAGCGCCGGCCAGGTGCCGAGGGCAGCCGGGGCGCCCGCCTCGGGAGCGAACGCGGCGGCGTCGTCGCTCCCGAGGAGCGTGGAGCCGGCGGAGGCCAGCAGGTCCGGGGCGCCGTCTCCCCAGGCGGGCAGCGAGACGGCAGCCACGGCCGAAACCGGCTCGGCGACCGTCGCCGCCACTGCCCAGGCGCCCTCCACGCGCACGAGGACTTCACCCTCGGCGGTGCCCGCGACGACCGTGCCGTCGCCGGCGATGGCCACGGCCAGGACGTCGCTCAGGGTCGGTGGAAGGTCCGGCCGCCAGCTGGCCCCGCCGTCGTCGGTGGCGAGGATGAGGCCTCCCTCGCCCACGGCGAAGCCGGCGGTGTCGCGCAGGGCGACGTCGAAGATCTGCCCGGCGGGCGCGGGTGCGGCGAGCACGGGGGCGTGCCAGGTGCGCCCGAGGTCGCCGGAGACGAGGAGCAGGCCCCCGGACGCCACGACGCCTCTCCCCGACGTGTTGAACGCGACCGCGGTGAACGTCGTCGCTTCGTAGCCCGGGGGGACGCGGGTGCTCCAGGAGGCGCCGCCGTCGGTACTCACGGCGATTCGCCCTTCGTCGCCGCACGCGGCGAGCCCCGTGGCGCCGAAGGTGTTCAGGTCGCGCAAGGCCCACGGCGAGGTCCAGGGGTGGGCCACCGCAGCCCAGCCGACGGGTTGAGCCGCCGCGACGGCGGGGCACGCCGCCAGTACGGCGGCTGCGGCGAGGGCGATGAGCGCGAGGCGGGTCAATGGGTTCATCGGTGAGCTCCGGCGGTCATGGTGGTGGTGGTTGAGGCGGCGCGGGCGGCGCGGGTGTGGAGGTCACGGCCGGTGCTGGAGTGGCCGGCGCGGGCTTGGGCGCCAGCGCCGCCCGGGCTCGCGCCACGAGGCGCGACGCCCCCGGGAAGTCTGGCCGCTGCTTCACGACCGCGAGGGCCAGGACGAGGCAGCGGCGCCAGTGGCCACGGCCGGCCTCGCGCCCGGCTATCGCGAGCTTGGCCTGCAGGGCCTTCCCGAGGCGGGCCTCCCGGGCGAGCTTGGAGCCGACGTCGCTGGAGGGCGAAAGCAGCAGCAGGCTCGCCGCGTAGCGTTCCGCCTCGAGCCAATGCGCGGCGGCCAGGGCGGCGCGGGCCGCCTCGGCGAGCCGGTGGGCGAGGCCGTCGGCGAGGGCCCTCGTGGCCGCGGCCTCGCCCAAAGGACCCTCGGGGACGCGGGCGCGCGCCTCTCGCAGGCGGGTCAGGGCGTCCGCCGCGTCGCCGGCGGCGACCAGGGCGTCGGCCTCGCGAAGCAGCACCGCCAGCGCCGCGTCGCGCGCCCGGGCGGCCCGCTGCCTGGCCTCGTCCGCCGCCAGGGCCTCCTCGGCCTCGCTGCGCAGCTCGTTGGCGTCGCGGTACGGCACCACCAGGATGCGCGCGGCGGAGAACTCGTCGATCGCCGTGGAGTAGATGCCGGCCGCGAGGGCCTGGCGGCCGCGGTCGTAGTGCGAAGCGGCGATCCACACGAAGGCGCCGACGATCTCCGCGGCGAGGACTCCGACGAGGGCCCCGTAGAGGACGCGCCGGCGCAGCCGCGCGCGGCGCTGCGGGTCGCCCCACCTCGCGTCGTCCGCCTGGTCCCACACTGGGGTCTCCCCAGGCAGCGTCCGCTCCTGTGCCTTGCTGGCCGCCATCCCGATCCGATCGCCGCTGCGCCGCTTCATGGCATCACTTCCCGCCAGTCATCATTCTAGCGCGTGGCGGCCCCTCGCGGGTGGGCGCGGGCAGCGATCCGGGTGACCTCGGCATCCTGGCGGGCGCTCCCCGGCACTCAGCGTGGCGCGGCTCGCAGCCTGCCGCTCTCTACGGCGTCGAGGTAGACGATCACGAGCACCACGTCGGCGACGAACAGCGCCGCGCCCATGAGAACGCACCGTACCAGCAGCATGGGCGCCGCCTGTGCCAGGCTGCCGGTGACGTCGCCGTCGAGCAGGCCCCCCGCGAGCTGGCTGATGAGCGTCACGGCGATGAGGACCACGGTCGACGGGAGGAAGGCTGCTCTCACGGTGCGCACGGAGTCCAGGAGGGCGCCCCCCAGGCCCTCGTTGGCGATGACGATGATGTAGTCGGTGTAGAGGACGGCGAAAGAGGCGAGGAGCAGGCCGATGACGGCCAGGTCGGCAACGAGGAGGTCGTCGCCGGCGAGGAGGACCGCGCCGACCGCGGCCAGGCGCAACAGCTCGAGGAGCAGCTCGAGCCCCAGCAGGCGGAGGAACTGGCGGACGTCCAGGGGCCGCAGGTGCAGGCGCCCGATGAGGGAACGGATGTACCCGGCGCGCAGCCAGGCCGTGGTCAGGAGGTAGGCGACGAACAGCACGGCGATCAGCGGGCTCCGCGCCGCAATCGCGTCGGCCAGGGCGCCACGCGCCCGGGCGAGCACGTCGGCGATCGGAGCGCCCCGATAGAGCCACGCCGAGATCACGGGCACGATGAAGTCGAGGGTGTGCAGGCCGATGGCAAAGAACACGAGCCGCTGCTTGGTGCCGAGGACGGCGGTCACCCGCTGGGGGAGGGTGGGCCGGGAGGCGTCCATGGCCGCAGAGTATATACAGGCGCGTCGCCGCGCGATGGGCCGTCGCCTGGGTCGGCGCCCGGCGCTGAGGGGCGCCCCCGGGCAGCTCGGCACGCCCCGGCGCGGCGTATCATGAAGCCATGAGGTCGCCGCGCCGTCTGCTCGTGTTCCTCGCCCTCAGCTGGGTCTTGGTTGTCCTCTACCCGGACCCCACGCTGCTGGTGCGCAGCCTGCGCAACACGCTGCGGCCGCGGGTGGACGCGGCCGCCGTCTCCGGGCTGGCCGCGCGTCTCCCGGACGACCCGCAGGCGATCGACGCGTGGGTGCTCCAGCGCGGGGTGCCGTACGCCTACGATTGGCAGACCGTGGGCGTGCCTTGGTACTTCCCGACCACGGCGGAGGCGCTGGCCGCCGGGCGCGGCGACTGTGAGGGCCGGGCCATGGTGCTTGCCAGCATCCTCGCCGCGAAGGGGATCCCGCACGAGTTGCGCATGAGCCTGGGCCACATCTGGGTGGACTACCCGGGCAAGCGGGCCAACGACCTCGAGAACCCCGCGGTAGAGCTGGCCGGGCGGCGCGACGGGCGCTTCTTCCTGCACTGGCCGAGGGCTTTCGACCTTCGCAGTGAGGTCGCCGAACAGCTGACCATCCACTGGACTCCGGCGCCGGCGGGGAGGCGGCTGCTGCTCGCCGGCGGGCTCACGTTCATCGGCCTCTGGAACCCCCTGGCCGTCCTGCTGG
>JBAZPK010000211.1:0-4242 GCA_041648235.1 Thermoleophilia bacterium | reverse complement strand
GCCATCCTGGCCGCCGCCGACGCCCTCGCCGCCGGCGACCGCAAGGACCCAGCCGCGCGCAGCGCCCGCTGGGTCGCCCGCGACGCGCTGCGGGAGCTGCGGTCCGAGAAGACGCTGCTCCGCCTCCGGCGCGGCAGCGCCGCCCAGCCGCCGCGCGAGGGGTAGCCCGCCTCCCAAACTGGTAGTAGAATCAGGGTTCTCCGCAGGCACGGCCTGCGCACCTCTTAAGGGGGTCGAATGGCGGACGCGGAGTCCCGACAGCCTCGCGCATCTTTCGAACGGCGGCATCCGCGTCTCGTGCGGCGCACGGCTTGGCTGCGCCGGCATCCGTTCGCGGTCGGGGCCACAGCCGTCGCCCTCATGACGCTCGTCTTCATCCTCGACGCCGCGGTGCACCCGGTGACGATGGCGGGCTTCTATCTGCTGCCGCTCACCATCTTGGCGCTGGCGGGGCGTGAGCGCCTGGTGGCCGGCGCCGGCGCCGCGTGCGGGGGGCTCACCGTACTGGTCATGCTCTCGCAGCATACGGCGACTCCCAGCCGCTTGATCAACCTCCTCTACGGGGTGCTCGCCGGTCTCAGCCTGATCATCCTCGCCTACCTCATCCGCCGCCTCTCGACGATCAGCGACTACGCCACGCTGCGCGCGCAGCTCTCGGAGGCCGGCGCCGACATCCTCACCGGCGGCGGCACGCGGGACGACCTCGATGAGCTGCTCCAATACTCGCTCGAGCGGCTCGGAGAGCAGCTCGATGCCACCGGTGGAGCCGTCTTGTTGCTCGAGGGCGACACCTGGGTGGGGCGCGCCGGGTTTGGCCTCGGCGTCGACGCCCGCGAGGTGACGGCGCCGTTCGCCGAGGTGCCGCTCGCCGCCGAGGCCATGCACGCTGCCTCCGCGGTCCAGCAGGACCTGAGCAGGGCGGCCCCCGAGGCTCTGCGGCCGCTGGCCGCGCATCTGCGCCTCGAGCGCGTGCTCCTGGTGCCCATGCGCGCCCTCGAGCGCGAGGTCGGCGTCCTCGTGTGCAACCGGCCGCAACTGGAGGGGGACTACAACGAGGAGCAGGTCAGCCTCGCGGAGACCGTGGCTCGCTACCTGGCCATCGCCGTCGACAACGTGCGCCTCATGCTCGAGCTGGGCGCCAAACGCCACGACCTCGAGATGGTCCGTGACGCGAGCCTCGAGTTCGCCCGGAGTCTCGACTTGACGGAAGTGCTCGAGGTGGTCGTCGCGCGACTGCTGGACGCCCTCGCCATGCACGCCTGCGACGTCTACGAGGTGGACCTCGAAGCCGGCATGCTACACCTCCTGGTGAGCTTCGACGACCAGGCGTTCGACACCGGCGGCTGGGACGGCCGCGATGTCCCCATCGCCGCCTACGCGTCCAGCGCCCTGGCGATCGAGAGCCGCCGCCCCGTGCTGATCACCTCGCCGCGCGACCCGCGGATCAACACTCTCGAGCGCGAACTCCTGGAGGGTCTCGGCCACGCGACGCAGCTCAACATCCCGCTGCGCATCCGCGACCGGGTCATCGCCCTCGTCGAGCTCTTCGACGACCGCGAGCGCGCCCTGAGCGAGGAGGAGATCGACCTGGCGCTCACCATGGGTCGCTTCGCCGCGCTCGCCCTCGACAAGGCGCGCCTCTTCGACGAACAGCGGGCGACCGCCGAGCGCCGCGACCGGTTGGCGCGCCGTCTCCAGCGCCTGCAGTCGTTCGCTGTGGACCTGAACCGCCGGCTCGACCGCGCCGACCTTCAGGAGGTGCTCGACGAGGTGGTCGCGGCGGCGCTCGACCTGCTCCACGTGCGCAGCGCCGCCGTGCTCAGCGGCGGCGGGGAGTCCCTCGCCGCGCGCAGCATCGCCGTGGCCGGCGCGCCGTCCGCCGCGGCGCTCGCCGCGGCTGAGGCGGCGCTCATCGAGCGTTGCCGCCCGGCGCTGGCGGCGCCCGCCGACACGTTGATGGCCGGCGACGAGCTCGTGACCACCAACGTCGTGCAGAGCGACGGCCTCCTGTTCGCCCCGCTCGAGGCGGAGGCCATCGCGCAGCTCACCACCCTGGTGATGGCCGACAAGCGGGAGGGCGAGTTCGACGACGAGGACCGCCTGCTGGCGGCCACGCTGGCGGCTCAGCTCAGCGCCAGCGTGCACAACGCCATGGCGTATCAGCGCGAGCACGCTATCGCCGAGACCTTCCAGCAGGCGCTGCTCATGGAGCCGCCATCGATCCCCGGCCTCGAGGTCGGCGTCCGCTACCGAGCCGCCACGGACGCGGCGCGTGTCGGCGGCGACTTCTACGACCTCGTGACGTTGGGCTCGGGGCGCCTCCTGGTCATCGTCGGCGACGTGTGCGGCAAGAGCCTCAGCGCCGCCGCGCAGTCGGCCATCGTACGCTACATGTTGCGCGCCTACGCCGCCGAAGGGTCGCCGGGAGAGGCGCTCTCCCGGCTGAACTCCGCCCTGATCGCGCAGTCGCCGAACCAGCCCTTCGTCACCCTTGTGGTCGCGTACATCGACGTCGCCCGCCACATGTTCGAGTACGCCGTGGCCGGCCACCCGCGGCCTCTCGTCACGGCCGGCCTCGGCGAGTTCCCCGTGCCCGGCGAGGGCAACGTCCCGGTCGGCATCTTCCGCGGCGCCGTGTACCCGACCAACCGCGTCATCCTGCCCGAGGAGTCGTGCATCGTGCTCTACACGGACGGCATCACCGACGCCCGCCGCGGCAACGGGTTCTACGGTGAGGAGCGGCTCAAGCAGACGATGCGCGACCACCTGCATCTGCCGGCGCAGGCGCTGGCCGACGCCTTGCTCGAGGCGGTCGAGGAGTTCGGCGGCGGAGTGCTGCCGGACGACTGCGCGGTGGTCACGGTCAAGCTGCCCTGAGGGTCAGCGCGCGCGGACGACGCTCGCCATCGCGTCGGCGACGGCGAGCACACGGGCCCGGCGGCCGAGCTTGGCCTCCGTCGCCGCGACGGCCGCGGCGACGGAGACGAACGCGCTGACCCCCAGGTGTGAGAGGCTCTGCAGCCAGCCGGCGTCCCCGGCGCCGACCACGCCGATACCGTAGCGTTCGAGGAGGCGCGCGACGACGAAGGCGCGCTGGCCGCCGGGGCCGAGCGGCTCGCGCAGCCCGCGCGCGACGAGCTCGGCCGCCGAACCCGCCCCGGCGAGCACCTCGGCGAAGTTGCGCTCGCCTGGTCCCGGGCCGGCCCCCTGCGGAAGGTCGGCGCACAGCGCCAGGAGGCCGCCGTCGGCGAGGGCGGGCCGAGCGGCGAGGCCGACGTAGGTCGCCGCCCGGCTCGCCTGGTAGAGGCTGTCGCTCTTGGGCGCGTGGACGCCGGCGACGACCACGTCGAAGGGGCCGTCCACTTCACGCAGCCAGTCACCGGCGTGGGCGCTGACGAGTGCCGCCTGGGCGGCCGCCGGGGCGCCGGCGGCGACCGAGGCGGCGCGGCCGGCCGCGTCCACCACCAGATTCACGCCCCAGCCCAGCGGGGTGCGCGCGGCGATCTCCAGGAGCGTCTCGTGGAACGGATTGCCGCGCAGCTTCCCGAGCGTGACTCCGGCGGCGGAGACGAAGGCGGGGCAGTGCGTCCAGGCGATCGTCTCCGCCCCGGCGCAGCCGATGGCGACACCCTTGACGCCGCCTGAGAACCCCGCGTAGAGGTGCGGCTCGACGACGCCCACGGTGATGACCAGGGCGGCCTCCGCGACGCGGCGCGCGATGTGCACCGGGGCGCCGCGGGAGGTGGACCCCAGGGCCACGGTCGCCGTCTCGAGGCCCTGGGCGTCGAACACCGCGAGACGCTCGCAGGCCTCGCCGCCGATCAGGACGGCGCGCTCGGCCGGCGTCGTGGTGGCGTGCAGGCCGCAGCCGACCGCCACCGCGATACGCGTGTCGGGGACGCCGGCCAGGCCCAGTTCGGACAGGAGGTGGCCGAGCACCGCGGCGCTCGGGCAGGGCCGTGAGGCGTCGGGGACGGTGATGACGACGGAGGCTGCGCCGCGCGCCAGCTCACGCAGGCGCGGCGCCCCGAGCGGCCGCTCGAGCGCGAGCTCGAGAGCCGCGTCGAGGTCGGCGACGGGTCTCAGGTACGGCGGCGGCTCGAAGACGTCGGCGCGCGGCACGGGCAGCCGCGCGGCGCCGCAGTAGACCCAGGCTGCCTGGCTCACACCGGAGGCTCCGCGGCGGAGGCCGCTGGTCCGGCCGGCTGCGGCGCCGCGTCCGCAGCCGTGGGCCGGCCCGCG
>JBAZPK010000210.1:0-4244 GCA_041648235.1 Thermoleophilia bacterium | reverse complement strand
AAGCGAACGGTGGTCGGCCAGCCCATCGCCGCCGCGCGATCGCCGATCCGGTGGGCGCGCCCACCCTGCGCTGACTTGAGCCCAATGAGATGCGAGGGCGGCGAGGCGTTAGCCAGCCACCTCGTTTCAGCGACACGCCAGCCGGACTCGGAGCCCGCCGCTGTGGGGGAGTCCGGACCGGGACGGGAGGGTCCATGCGCATCGCTATCGCCTCCGACCACGCCGGATTCCGCTACAAGACGCTCGTCGCGCGGCACCTCGCGGCGAGCGGCCACGAGGTCGTCGACTTCGGGACGTCCTCGGCCGAGCCGGTCGACTACCCGGACTACGTGCATCCGGCCGCGGCGGCGGTGGCCGAGGGCCGCTGCGAGCGGGGCGTCGTGATCGGCGGCTCCGGCAACGGCGAGGCGATCGCCGCCAACCGCCACCGCGGCGTGCGCTGCGCGCTGTGCTGGGATGAGGAGTCCGCGCGGCTCGCCCGGGCTCACAACGACGCCAACGTGATCTCCCTCGGGGCACGGATGATCACCGAGGAGCTGGCGCTGCGGATCGTCGACCTGTGGCTGACCACGCCGTTCGAGGGAGGGCGCCATGTCCGCAGGATCGAGAAGCTGGACCGGTCTCGGCCGTAGACGCCGCGGCGGTCAGGTATCCACGCCGTGGGTAGCAAGGAGGAGAGCAGGCTGCTCCGACCCGAGGAGGCGACGATGCCGCGTGTCATCCATTTCGAGATCCACGCCACGGAGCCCGAGGCGCTCGTGGCGTTCTACAGCGGGCTGCTGGGCTGGGCGTTCGTCAAGCAGGGGGCGATGGACTACTGGCTCATCGAGACCGGCCCCCGCGATCAGCCGGGGATCGACGGCGGCTTGGTGCAGAGGCCGGTCGCGGGGCCGGCCGAGGGGCCGGCGCTGAACGCCTTCGTCTGCACCGTCCAGGTCGATTCGCTGGACGAGACGCTCACCGCCAGCGAGAGGCTCGGCGGGGTCGTCGCCCTGCCGCGGATGCCGGTGCCGGGGGTCGGCTGGCTGGCGTACATCAAAGACCCGGACGGCAACATGCTCGGGCTCCTGCAGCCCGACGCGGCGGCCGCTCTTCCGGATGGCGGGGCCGATCCAGCGACGGGCTGACGGTGACGGGGCCTCCAGCTCTGGGAAGGCGCCGCCTGCGACTTGACAGGGGCCGGTAGATTGAGAATACTTCTCAACCATGGTCCCGCCGGCCCCCAACCCCCAAGCCGCGATCGAGTCTGTCTTCGCCGATCACGGCGTGCCGTACACGCGGCAGCGGCGCGCCATCTGGGAGCTCTTCTCGTCTTCGAACCACGCGGCGACCATCGGTGAGGCGGCCGAGGCGCTTCACGCGGGCGGCATCGGCCAGGCGACCGTGTACCGCACCGTCACGCTACTCACCGACCTCGGCCTGCTGGTGCGCGTCCAGGACCGCCGCGGCGAAGTGTGCTACACGGCGACCCGCATCGGCCACCGCCACCCGCTGATCTGCGGCGAGTGCCGCACGGTCATCGACTTCGACGGCGAGGGGGACCTCGTCTACCTCGAGAAGCAGCTCGAGCGGGACACCGGCTTCACCGTCTACGGGCACCACCTTGAAGTCTACGGGGTCTGCGCCGCGTGCCGCGCACGCGGCAAGAGCTGACGGAGGGGAGGGGCGCCGTGCACATCATGGAAGGATACTTGCCGGCCGCGCAGTGCGCAGCCTGGGGCGCGGCCTCGGCTCCCTTCTTCGTGCAGGGCGTGCGCAAGGCACGCGCCCTGCTGGCCGAGAAGCGCTCGGCGGCGCTGCTCCTCGGCGCCGCCGGGGGCTACTGCTTCGTGATGAGCGCCCTCAAGCTGCCCTCAGTGGCCGGGAGCTCGTCGCACCCCACCGGGATCGGCCTCGGGGCGATGCTCTTCGGGCCCTGGGTCATGGTCCTGGTGGGCGCCATCGTGCTCCTCTTCCAGGCGCTGCTCCTCGGCCACGGCGGCATCTCCACGCTGGGCGCCAACGCCTTCTCGATGGCTATCGTGGGCGCCCTCGTGGGATGGGGCACCTACCGCCTGCTGCGCCGCGTCGGCGCGCCGCTCTGGCTGGCGGCCTTCGCGGGCGCCGCGCTCAGCGACCTGGCCACCTACGTCACTACGTCGCTGCAGCTCGCCATCGCCTTCCCAGACCAGGCGAGCGGCTTGGCCGGCGCCTTCGCCAAGTTCCTCGGCATCTTCGCCATCACGCAGCTCCCCCTAGCTATCGGTGAGGGCGTGCTCACGGCGCTCATCATGCTCTATCTGGTCAAGCACAGCCGGCGCGAGCTCACCGAGATCGGCATCCTCGCGCCGGAGGCGGGGGGCTCGTGAGGAGGCGCACCAAGCTCTCACTGGCCGCCGCCGCGCTGGTCTTGGTCGCACTGCCCACAGTCCTCGCCAGGGTGGGCATCGGCGTCGGCACCGACAACCAGGCCGCCGCGGCCGTCACCAGCTCTCGGCCCGGCTACCAGCCCTGGTTCCACGCCCTCTGGGCGCCGCCCGCCTGGCTCGAAGCGCCGCTGTTCGGCCTGCAGATCGCCCTCGGGCTGGCCCTCATCGGCGGCTGCCTCTGGCTGCTGCGCCGGCGGGCCCCGGGGGCGCGCGCCGGCGGCGAGGAGGCGTGATGCATCTCATCGACCGCATCGCCACCACCAACCGGCTGGCCGCCGTCTGTGGCCTCGAGAAGCTCGGCTTCGCGCTTGGCATGCTGCTCCTCGCGCTGCTCTTGCCGCCGCTCCCGGGGGCCCTCGTGGTGCTGGCCGTCGTGATGCTCGCCACGCTCGTCGTGGCGCGTGTGCCGGCGCGCAGCTACCTCACGCTCATGGCCGGGCCGCTCACCTTCCTCGTCCTCGGGCTCGTTCCGTTGCTCGTGACCGTGGGCCTCGGCGGCCCCTGGTTCGTGCGCATCGGCCTCGCCGCCGGCGGACCGCAACTCGCCCTGGGCGTCGGCCTGCGCTCCCTGGCCGGCACGAGCTGCCTGCTCTTCCTTGCCCTCAGCACGCCGGTGCCGCAGTTCCTCGGCGTGCTCCGCCGCCTGCATACTCCGGCCGTGGTCACCGAGGTCGCGCTCCTCGTCTATCGCTACATCTGGGTCTTCCTCGGCACCGTCGAGTCGATCCGCGTGGCGCAGGCCTCGCGCCTCGGCTACTGCTCCTTCTCGCGCTCGTACCGCTCCCTGGCGATGCTGGCCGCCGCCTTCTTCGCGCAGACGCTTCAGCGTGCCCGCGCCATGGACCACGGCCTCCAGGCACGCAATTGGCAAGGCGAGCTCCGCGTGCTCGAGGACGCCGCGGGCGCCACGCTGCTCGGCGTGTCGCTCGTCGCCGTCACCCTGCTCTCGACGCTCTCCGCCTCGGTGCTGTGGCAGCGGCTCTAGACACCCCGGCACTCGTCGCCGAGGGCCTGAGCTACACGTACGAGGGCGGGTACGTCGGCCTGGACGGACTCAGCCTCACGGTCCGCGCCGGGCGCCGCCTGGCCGTCGTGGGGCCCAACGGCGCCGGCAAGACCACCCTCCTGCTGCACCTCAACGGCACCTTGCGGCCGGGCGCCGGCCGCGTGCTCGTCGGCGGCGCCCCAGGCACGTACAGCCGCCAGGGGCTCACGGCCTGGCGGCAGGTCGTCGGCCTCGTCTTCCAGAACCCCGACGATCAGCTCTTCGCCGGCACCGTCGCCCAGGACGTCTCGTTCGGGCCGCTCAACCTCGGGCTCTCCGAGGCCGAGACGCGGGCGCGGGTGGCTGATGCCCTGCGCGCCCTCGACATCGAGGCGCTGCGGGACCGGCCCACGCACATGCTCAGCTTCGGCCAGAAGAAGCGGGCCGCCATCGCCGGCGCCGTGGCGATGCGGCCCGAGGTGCTCGTCATCGACGAGCCGCTCGCCGGCCTCGACCCGAGCGGCGCCGAGCACCTCCTCGACGTGTTGGGCCGCCTGCACGCGGCCGGCACCACCCTGATCCTCGCCACCCACGACATGGCTCTGGCCTACGAGTGGGCCGACGACGTCGCCGTGCTGCGCAGCGGGCGGATCGTCGCCCAGGGCGAGGCGCCGCTGGTCCTCGCCGAGGCTGCGCTGCTGCGCGAGAGTGGCCTGCGGGTGCCGTGGGTGCTCGAGGTGAGTGAGGCACTGCGGGCCGCCGGGGTGCTGCCGGCGGACGGCCCGGGCCCGCGTTCGCGCGGCGAGCTGGCCGCCGCCCTGGCGGCACTGCCTCCCTCCGGGAACCAGGCG
>JBAZPK010000209.1:0-4269 GCA_041648235.1 Thermoleophilia bacterium | reverse complement strand
CAAGAACCTTGTGGCGGCACACGCCGTGGCCGTGCGCCGGCTCGCCGCCGCCGGGGCGCCCTTCGCCGGCACGGTGGTGTACGCCTGCACGGCCGACGAGGAGGTCGGCGCCGTGGGCGGCGCCCGCTGGCTCATCGAGCACCGCCCCGACCTGGTGCGCTGCGACTACCTGCTCAACGAGGGCGGCGGGGGCTTCATCCGCCACGGTGAGCGCCGCGTCCACCTGCTGAACAGCGGCGAGAAGGGCACGGCGCCGTTCCGCCTCACCGTGCACGGTGAGGCCGGGCACGCCGCGTTGCCGCTGCGCCGCGGCAACGCGGTGCTCGCCGCGGCGCAGATCGTCGAGGCCCTGGCGGCGCACGAGCTGCCGGTGACCATCGACGGCTCGTCGAGGGAGCTCGTCGAGCTGCTGGTGGACGACCCCGACCTGCGGGCGCGCCTGCGCGAGCCGCGGAGCGCCCGGGCCGCGCTCGCCGAGCTCGCGGCGCGCGACAGCCGGGCCGCCGACCTCATCGAGCCGTTGTACGGCTTTGCCTTCTCGCCGACCATGGTGCAGGGCAACAGCCCGGCAGTGAACGTCTACCCGTCGCGCGTCGAGCTCTGCGTGGACTGCCGCACGCCGGCGGGCCAGGATGCCTCGCAGGTGGAGGCCGAGGTGCGCGCCGCCCTGGCCGGCGTGGACGCGCTCTGGGATCTGGAGTGGATGGGCGGCGTGCCCGGCAACGCCTCGCCGTACCCCACGCCGCTCTCCGAGGCTCTGCGCTCCGTCCTGCGGCGCCTCGTGCCCACGGCCGAGCTCGCCAACGCGCACTGCGCGGGCTTCACCGACTCCAACTGGTTCCGGGCCGCCTTCCCCGAGGTCGTGGCCTATGACTTCGCCCCGCATCTGGAGGAGAGCAACGACGAGGTGGTGGTGCGCTACCACAACGCCGACGAGCGCATCCTCGTCCGCGACCTGGCCTTTCAGGCGCTGTTCGCGGAGCAGATCACGCTGGAGCTGCTGCAGTAGGGGCGGAGCGGCGGCCGAGTGACGGCCGGGCGGTTGCTTCAGGCGATGGGCCAGTCGATCTCGGTGAGCAGCTCGTTCTCGGGCACCGACATGGGGTCGTTGAGGTAGACCTCGCGCGGTGGGCCGGCGGGGTGCTTGCCGTTGACGGCCATCCAGGCCTCCAGCGCCCCGTAGCTCTCCCGCAGGGCCGAGTACGGCCCTTTGTGCAGGGTCGCGGCCACGAGCCCGCCCGGCACCTCCTCGAGCGCGATGCCCTCGCCGGCCGTGGCACCCGGGGCCACCGGCATGCAGAGCAGCAGGCCGAACTCGCCGCCGGGGGGATCCGGGTAGAGGCAGAAGGGCGGGCCGGCGAACTGCCCGCCGCCCGCCTGGGCATGCGCCAGGATGGCGCCGAAGGCCTCGCCCATGCCTTGGGCGATGGTGGCCAGAGAGACGCGTTTGCGCACCGTCAGGGCGAGCTGCGCCGGGATCTCCTTGGTCTCGATCCTGTGCTCCACCGTCGCTCCCTTCTCGTGGTCCCGCTCCAGCGTGAGCCTACCCCCGGCTCAACGGCGGGCGGGGGTGGGGGTGGCGCGGGAGTGGCGCGGCGCCGGGGCGCCGAACGGCCCAGGCATACACCGGCGGCCGCGGGGTATGATGCACACAGCGACCGGAGGAGGGACCTCGATGAAGAAGCTCATGTTCCCCATGTTGCTCGTCCTTGTCGGCGCCGGGGCCTACTTCGGCTGGAAGATGCTGAAGGGCGAGGGCTGTTGCGGCTGGGGCGGCGACAAGGCCGACCCCTGGAGCAGCTACACGCCGCCCGCCGACGAGAGCGACACCGCGGCCGCCTGACGGCCGCGGCCGAGAGTGAAACGGCGAGGGGCGCCGGGCCCGGCGCCCCTCGCCGCGTTCAAGCCTCAGATGCGCAGGTACGAATCGGCGTAGATGACCTGGTTGCAGAGCATCCGGTAGGTCTTATAGAGGGCCACCTGGTCGGGGTCGTCCTCGTTGACGCGCGCCGGGTCGAGGTCCTCCATGGCGAGCGTGGCGTCGTAGAGGCCGACGACGAGCTTGCCCATGGGCGTGCTCTCGTCGCGCTGCTCGACGACGCGGATGAACTCGTTCTGGGCCGCGTCGAAGGGGTCGGCGATGGCGCTGTCGAGCCCGGCGCCCATCAGCATCACGAGCATCGTACGGTTGATGAGCGGGCGCGCCTCCGGCGGGCAGCCGTTGGAGACGTTCGAGAGGCCGACCACCGTGGTCGGCGCCGGATCGGCCATCATCTTGAACATCCGGATCGCCTCGACGGACTCGCGGGCGACGTCCTGGTTGCAGGTCACGGTGAGCACCAGGGGATCGAGAAAGACGTCCTGCACCGGCAGGCCCGCGGCCTCGGCCGCCGGGAGCAGCGCCTCCATGGCGATGGCGGCGCGGCCGTCGGCGGTGGTCGGGATGCCGTCGACGCCCATCGTCAGGGCGATCACGCGCGCCTTGTACTTGGCCGCGAGCTCCATCACGGCGTCGAGCCGGTCAGGGTCGGCCGAGGCGGAGTTGAGCATGGCCGGGTGCTTGCAGACCTTGAGCCCGGCCTCCATCGCCGCCAGGTTGGTCGTGTCGAGCGAGAGCGGAACGTCGACGACCTCCTGGACCGCCTCGACGATCCAGGGCATGACCTCGTGGCCCATCTTCTTCTGCGGACCGATGTTCAGGTCGACCACGGCGGCGCCGGCCTCGACCTGGCGCGCCGCCAGCTCCTGGACGACGCCCTTCTCGCGTGCCTCGATGGCCGCCTTGATAGGCGGCGAGAGGATCTGGATGTTCTCACCGATGATGAGCACCGGCGGCCTCCTTGCCTTTGACATGGTAGGACATCACGGTCGTGACGAGCGGTTGCAGAGCGGTGTTCAGGGCACTGTCGCCGGGGAGCTCGGCCAGCGGCCGGCCGGCGGCGTCGAACGCGGCCACCAGCGGGTCGTCGGGCAGTACGGCCAGCAGGTCGAGGCCGTGCTCGGCGATCGCGGCCTCGAGCTCGGGCGAGAGCCCCTGGCCGGCCCGGTTGACGATGAGGTAGTGCTTGCCGACCTTGGTCTCGAGCTCGGTGAGGAGCGCGGCCACGCGGCCGGCCGTGGTGACGCCGCGCACCGTGGCGTCGCTGACGATGAAGAGCACGTCGACGTCGCGCGTGGTCCGGCGCGAGAGGTGCTCGAGGCCGGCCTCGTTGTCGATGAGCACCCAGGGGTAGCTGTCGGCGATCGCGTCGATGATCGCCCGCAGCATGTTGTTGGCGGCGCAGTAGCAGCCGGGGCCCTCGGGCCGGCCCATGGCGAGCAGGTCGACGCCGACGCCCTCGACGACGCTCGAGTTGATCTCGTAGTCGAGGAGGTCGCGCTTGGCGATGCCGGCCTCGAGCAGGTTGGCGCGCGCCTTCTCGCTGGTCTCCTCGCGCACGTCGCCGACCGTCTTCTCGAGCGGCAGGCCGAGCACCGTGTTGAGGTTGCTCGCCGGGTCGGCGTCGATGGCGAGGATGGGGCCGGCCCCCTCCGCCGCCAGGCGGCGGACGAGCAGGCCGGCCAGGGTGGTCTTGCCGGTGCCTCCTTTGCCGGCGACGGCGATGGTCATCGTCATCCGCTCAGCCTCCGATCTCTGTGCTCGCCCGCGGCGCGGCGTCGGTGCCGCGCCTGGCGAGCGTCTCGCACACGGTCGGGAAGTCCTCGAGGTGGGTGTGGGGCAGGAAGAGCGCCGACATGTACTCGTCCATGAAGGTGTTGTCGGCGCTGAGCTCGAGGTAGGTCATCTTGGCGGCCAGCTCGAGGACGTCGTGGCGCGAGCTCACGCACAGGAGCATCGCGTAGGCGCCCTGGGCGCTGGTGTTGCCGAGGAAGTGGAAGCGCTCCACCGGCTGGTCGGGCAGCAGGCCGATGCGGATCGCCTTCTCGATGTTGATGTACTGGCCGAAGGCGCCGCCGATGAAGATCTGCTCCACGTCGGCGAGGTCGACGCCGACGCTGCGGCAGAGCACCTCGAAGCCGGCGTAGATCGCCGCCTTGGCGCGGATCAGGCCGCTGATGTCCGACTCGGTGAGCGCGATGTCGTTCACCGCGCCGCCCTCGCCCGCCCATGCGACGACATACTCGGGCACGTTGTCGCGCACGCGCACCCGCGGCGTCGGGGCCTCACGGTCGAGGTGCCCCGACTTGTCGAGCAGCCCGGTGACGAAGAGCTCGCCGAGGAGGTCGATGAGGCCGCTGCCGCAGATGCCCACGGCCGGGGCGTCGTCC
>JBAZPK010000208.1:0-4390 GCA_041648235.1 Thermoleophilia bacterium | reverse complement strand
TCACTCGTGGTGCGCGCGGATGACCTCACGGACCACATCCAGAAACGTCTTGGCGAGACGCTCCGAGTCGGCGCGGTCGGCGCCCTCGGCGTACACATGGAAGACGGGCTCGTCGGCGTCCGGCAGGAGCTGCACCCAGCCGCCGTCGCTACGTAGCTGGATGCCGTCGAGGAGGCCGATATCGGCGGGGTCGGCCTCGTGCTGCAGGTGCTCTGTGGCGGTGCGCATCACGGTTCCCTTGAGCGCCCAGGGGCAGGCCACCGTCTTGTGCACGAGCGTGCTGGCGGGGATGGCGGCGACCTGGGCGCTGAGCGTCTGCGCCTGCGGGGCCAGCAGCTCGAGGAGCTTGCCGAGGCTCATGACGGAGTCTGACGCCGGCAGGAAGCGCGGGAAGATGTAACCGCCGCCGAGGGAGCCGGCGAAGACCACGCCATCGGCGGCGGCGGCCTGGGCCAGCGCCGGCAGCGAGACCTTGGTGCGCTCCACCTCCACGCCGAACTCGCTGGCGAGCTGCTCGGCGAGGTGCGTGACCGTGAGCGGCAGCACGATCCGCTCGCCCTGGGCGGCCTGCTGCGCCACCAGCTTGACGTAGAGAAGCAGGGCCTTCTCCTGTGGGACTTCGGCGCCGCGGTCGTCGACGAGGTAGAGCACCTCGGCGCCGGGGCCGATGACGAAGCCCATGTCGGCCTCCATCGTGCGCACCAGGCGGCGCACCTCGGCGAGGTGGGCGCCGAGCTCCTCCGCCCCCAGGCTCACGTGGTGCTGATCGTTGAAGGCGCGCATGCTGAGCACCTCGGCCCCGAGGTCGCCGAGGATGTTGGGCAGCGTCAGCGACGCCGGCGAGTACGAGTAGTCGATCACGAGCCGGTAGGCCCGGCTGCGGATGCGCTCGATGTCCCAGGAGCCGAGGAGGCCACGCACGTAGGTCTCCATGGCCCGGTCGGGGAACTCGATCTCGCCGAACTCGCTGTAGAAGGCGCGCCGGAAATCCTGCCGCCCGTAGTACTTCTCGACGTCCTTCTGGCGCTTCTCGCTGAGGTTGACGCCGGGCGGCTCGAAGACCTGGATCTGGACCATCTCCGGGTCCCAGCTCGCGATGCGCACGTGCATGCCGCCCTGGGTGTTGCCGTTCTTGACCTCGAAGCGGTTGATGGCGCTGCTCGCGACGCGCAGGTCGCGCACCACGACGCCGGTCGAGTTGAGGCCGCAGATGAGGGCGCGCTTGATGACCCGCGAGGCCGGGTGGGCGTCGCGGCTCGTGATGACCTTGGCGCCCTTCTTGAGCACCGTGCCGTAGGCCATCGCCAGCTTAAGCGCCAGCTCGGCGGTGATGTCGACGTTGATGATCCCGGTGATGCCGTCTTTGCCGAAGAGTTGGGCGCTGCCGCGCGACTCCCAGATGATGCTGCTGTGGATCTGGGCGCCCGCCTCCACCGTCTTGAAGGGGTAGATCTTGACGTCGGGAGCGATGTACGACTGCTCGCCCACCACGCATTCGTCGCCCACGGCCACGCCTTCGCTGAACGTGGCCCCGGCCTTGACGTCGCAGTTCTTGCCGATGATCGTGCCGAGGACCTTGGCCGAGGCGCCGATGTAGGTATTGGCGCCGACGACGCTGTTGCGCGTCTCGGCGTGCTCCTTGACGACCACGTTGCTGCCGAGCACCGAGTAGGAGCCGATGTAGGCCGTGGGGTCGATCTTGGCGTAGTTGCCGATGTAGGCCGGCCCGGTGATGTTGTCGAGCGAGTCGAGATTGATGCCCTCGCCGAGAAAGATGCGGTGCTGCAGCTCGATGCCGGGGAGCGCCGCCCCCACCTTGCCGTCCAGCAGGTCGCGGTTGGCCGCCAGGTACTGCGGCAGGCTGCCGATGTCCTGCCAGTAGCCCTCAGCCACGTAGCCGTACAGGGGCGCTCCCATCTCGAAGAGCTTGGGGAACAGGTCGTGGCTGAAGTCGAAGGGTACGTCGGGCGGGATGTGCTCGAAGACCTCGGGCTCGAGCACGTAGATGCCGGTGTTGACCGTGTCGCTGAACACCTGGCCCCAGGTGGGCTTCTCGAGGAAGCGCTCGATGCGGCCCTCGTCGTCGATCACCACGACGCCGAACTCGAGCGGGTTCTCGACGCGCTTGAGGGCGATGGTGACCATGGCCCCGCGCCGCTTGTGGAAGGCGACGATCTCGCCGAGGTCGAAATCGGTGAGCGCGTCGCCGCTGATGACGATGAACGTAGCTCCCCTGAGGAACTCCTCGGCGAGCTTGACGCTGCCGGCGGTGCCGGCCGGGGCCTGCTCGACCGAGTAGTGCATGGCGACGCCGAGCGAGGAGCCGTCGCCGAAGTAGTCGCGGATGACCTTCGGCAGGAACATGAGGGTGACGACGGTTTCGTCAAGGCCGTGCTTGGCGAGGAGATCGACGATGTACTCCATGCACGGCTTGCCGCACAGCGAGACCATGGGCTTGGGCTGGTTGCTGGTGAGCGGGCGCAGCCGGGTGCCTTCGCCGCCGGCCATGACGACAGCACGCATGGACCTCACCTGCCCTTTCGCTCCGCCTACGGGCGGGAACCCGCTCCGGCCATGGTATCAAAGGCGCGTTGCGCGGGGCCGGGCGGGCGCGGGGGCCGGCGGCTACGCCGCCCCTGCCCGCGCCCGCCGCACCCAGGTCACGGCCCGGTACAGGTACAGCAGGCCGCTGGCGAGGTACAGCGACGCGCCCACGGCGAAGAAGGCCCAGCCGAGCGCCCGGATGTCGATGATGAACCACTCGAGGGCGCAGATGAGCACCAGGTTGCCGGCCTTGCCCCAGCGGCTGATCTGCGGGCCCGCGTCGGTGTAGCGGCGCGTTGGGGCCGCGAGCGCCAGGATGATACCGTCACGGACGAGCAGCGGCAGCGCGGCCAGCCACGGCAGCGCGCCGAAGTACCAGAGCATCGCCACGAGAGTGAAGAAGAAGATGCGGTCGACGAGAGGGTCCACCCAGCGGCCGAACTCGCTCTGCACATCGAAGCGGCGTGCGATGAGCCCGTCGGCGACGTCGCTGAGCGCCGCGAAGAGGACGACCCAAGCCGTCGTCCAGGCGGCGCCAGGCGCGTACATCCCGTAGGTCCAGACGATGAAGGGCAGCGCCAGGAGGCGGCCGACGGTGAGGATGTTGGGTACGGGACGCATCAGGCGCTGCATAAGGACGGAGTCTAGCAGGCTCGCGCCGCCCCAAAGCACCCTGTGGTAGAATCCCGCCTGTACGGTCGGCGTGTGGCGCAGCCTGGTTAGCGCACTAGTCTGGGGGACTAGGGGTCGCCAGTTCAAATCTGGCCACGCCGACCATTCTTCTTCTCCCCTGCAAACGACCGGTCTCGCGCGCCTGAGCGCCGGCTTCCCGGCGCCTACTCCTTCTTGAAGACGGTGAGCTCGCCCTCCACCTGTACCGTGTCGCCGCCGTAGGCGAGGCGCCTGTCACGACTCTCACCGCGTTCACTGTGCGTCTCGATGACGTTGCCGATCAGCTTGTACGTGCCGCTGTCGGCGACCGCGGCCTCCGCATCCCCCGCCGCGTGCAGAAGGAACGTGTAGCTGCCGTCGTCCTTGAACTCCCAGGCGCTCCAGATGCCCTGGCCGAGGTCGCTCTTGAAGGTGGCGGCGAGGGTAGATGAGGAACCGCCGCAGGCCGCGAGGCTGAGGGCCGCGCCGAGCAGGAGCACGGTGAGGCCGGCGAGCGCGCTGGCGAGGCGCGGTGATGCGGCGGTGCGCGGTGATGCGGCGGTGCGCGGTGATGCGGCGGTGCGCGGTGATGCGGCGGTGCGCGACGGGGCTCCTGGCATGCACTCTCCTCGGCTGGTCGACTGAGGCCGCGCGACGCGGCCGCTGGTCCGCCGCGCGAGGCGAGGCGCGGCGCCGCCGATTGTGCGCCGCGCGCGGTCCGGCGGTCAACCGGCCCTGCCGCCGCTCGAGGCCTGCGGCGGGCGGCGTGCCGCTCGCGGCGGGTCTGCCTGGGCGGCCGCGGCGCCCTGGAGGTAGTCCCGTCACGCCTCCTCATGTTGGGTACACGTTGTACACAACGTGCGTTGTGTACCCAACCTGAGTGTCCGCGACAGAGGATGCCCGGCCACCCAACAAAAGCAGTAGGCGCGACGGCTGGGGGTGGGCGGGCCGAGGAACGCCCCGCGAGGCGCGAGGCCGAGAGTCTGGGAGGTCAGGAGCCGGCGGAGCTCAGAATCGGGCGAAGGTCAGCGGCCGGCGGAGCTCAGAATCGGGCGAAGGTCAGCGGCCGGTGGAGCTCAGAAGCCGGCGGCCGCCCTGGGTGGATCCGAGGTACCGCTGCCGCCGGTACCAACGTTGCCGCCGCTGCCGCCGGTACCAACGTTGCCGCCGCTGCCGCCGGTACCAACGTTGCCGC
>JBAZPK010000207.1:0-4390 GCA_041648235.1 Thermoleophilia bacterium | reverse complement strand
GGCCGCTCCCAGGGTCTAGAGAACCACGGTCGAGGGAGGTTGTGGCCCATGCCAGACGCCGACGTATACCCGTACATCCCCAACTCCGTTCCTGAAGTCAAGGCGGAGATGCTGGAGAAGATCGGCATCTCCAGCGTCGAGGACATCTTTGCCGAGATCCCGGACCACCTGCGCTTCAAGGGTGAGCTCGACGTCCCGGGGCCGATCGAGTCCGAGTACGCCCTGCGCCGGCACGTCGAGGGGATCCTGGCCAAGAACAAGGACTGCAAGCAGTACATCGGCTTCCTCGGCGGCGGTGTCTACAACCACTTCGTACCGTCCGTCGTCACGACGATCATGGAACGCGATGAGTTCCTCACGTCGTACGTCGGTGAGGCCTACGCTGACCACGGCAAGTGGCAGGCCCAGTTCGAGTACGCCAGCTGCCTCGCCGAGCTCCTCGAGATGGACGCGGTGAACACCCCCACGTACGACTGGGGCATGGCCGCCGCCACGAGCATCCGCATGGCGGCCCGGATCGCCGGCCGCAGCGCGGCGCTGGTCGCCGCGGCGGTGAGCCCCGACCGCCTGTCGTGCATGAAGAACTACGCGTTCTCGGCCGTGCCGGCGTTCTCCACGGTCGAGATGGACCCGCAGACCGGCCTGGTCGACCTCGACGACCTCAAGAGCAAGATGACCGACGAGATCGCCGTCTTCTACTACGAGAACCCGTCCTTCCTCGGCGTCGTCGAGCACCAGGGTGCGCAGATCGCCGAGATCGTGCACGGCAAGGGCGGTATCGTCGTCGCCGGCATCGACCCGATGACGCTGGGGGTGCTCGAAGCGCCGGCCAGGTACGGTGTCGACATCGCCTGCGGCGACATCCAGGGCCTCGGCATCCCGATGTCGTGCGGCGGCGGCCAGGGCGGCTTCGTGGCCACCCAGGATGAGCCCCGCTTCTTCCACGAGTTCCCCGCCCTCATGTTCGGCGTCACGCCCACGATCGTCGAAGGTGAGTACGGGTTCGGCGAAGTCTTCTTCGAGCGCACCTCCTACGCGTCGCGCGAGCACGCGAAGGACTTCCTCGGCACCATGGCCCAGCTCCACGGCATCGGCGCCGGCGTCTACCTCTCGCTCATGGGCCCGCAAGGCATGCGCGAGGTCGGCGAGGGGATCATGCAACGCTCCGCCTACCTCGCCGGGCAGCTCGACGGCCTCGGCGGTGTCAAGGCGCCGGTCTTCTCGGGGCCGTTCTTCAAAGAGTTCGTGGTCAACTTCGACGGCACCGGCAAGACGGTGGCCGCCATCAACAAAGCCTTGCTCGAGCGCAAGATCTTCGGAGGCAAGGATCTCTCCCCGTGGTTCCCGAGCCTGGGTCAGAGCGCGCTCTACTGCGTCACCGAGGTGCACACCAAGAGTGACCTCGATGCCCTCGTCGGTGCCTTGAAGGAGATCCTCTGATGGCCATCACAAAGGTCCGCAAGAACTACCATCAGGCCCGCTGGGACGAGCCGATGATCTTCGAGCTCTCCACCCCGGGCGTCCGCGGGATCATCCCGCCGGCGCCGGACGCGGAGATCGTGGCCGCCGCCGGCGACGTCGCCGGCGGGCTGCCGGCGAGCATCCGCCGCTCGGAAGCGCCGGCCCTGCCCGAGGTCGACCAGAAGCACGTGCTCGCCCATTTCCTGCACCTCTCGCAGGAGACGCTCGGCTCCAACCTCAACGCCGACATGAGCCAGGGCACCTGCACAATGAAGTACAACCCGCGGATCAACGAGGATCTCGCGGCCGACTCGCGCTTCGCCGACGTGCACCCCTGGCAGGACGACGACACTCTGCAGGGCGTCCTCGAGATCTACTACGAGTTCGAGCAGATCATGAAGGCGGTCTCGGGCATGGACCACTTCACGCTGCAGCCGGGCGGCGGCGCCCACGCCGTGTTCACCGCCGCCTCGATGATCCGCGCCTACCACCGCGACCGCGGCGAGGCCGGGCAGCGCGACGAGGTCATCACGACCATGTTCTCGCACCCCTGCGATGCGGCTTCACCGGCCACGGCGGGGTTCAAGATCGTGACCCTCATGCCCAAGGAGGACGGCTACCCTGACCTCGACGCGCTCAAGGCCGTCGTCGGCCCGCGCACGGCCGCCATCCACATCACCAACCCCGAGGACACGGGCATCTACAACCCGCTCATCGAGGAGTTCGTCAAGGTCGTCCACGCGGTGGGCGGCGTCTGCTTCAACGACCAGGCCAACGGCAACGTGCTGATGGGCATCGCGCGGACCCGCGACGCCGGCTTCGACTTCTGCCACTACAACCTGCACAAGACGTTCGCCGTCCCGCACGGCGGCTCGGGCCCGGGCACCGGCGCCATGGGCTGCCGTGACGAGTTCGCCAAGTACATGCCCTACCCGACCGTGGAGAAGGATCCCGGCACAGGGCGCTACTTCCTCGACTATGACCGGCCGGACTCCATCGGCAAGATCAAAGGCTTCCTCGGCTCCGCCGGCGTGGTGCTGCGCTCCTACGCCTGGGCGGTCATGATGGGCCCCAAAGGTCTGCGCGAGACCAGCGAGATGTCGGCCCTGAACAACAACTACTTCATGAAGCTCGCCGAGACGATCCCCGGCCTCACGCACCCCTACGCCGAGGGCCATCGCCGCCTCGAAGAGTGCCGCTGGTCCTGGCAGGAGCTCACCGAGGAGACCGGCGTCGGCACCGACGACATCCTGCGCCGGGTCGGCGACTTCGGGCTCCAGCACTACTGGTCGAGCCACCACCCGTGGGTGGTCCCCGAGCCGATGACGATCGAGCCCTGCGAGACGTTCTCCAAGGAGGACCTCGAGGAGTACGCCGCGGTGCTCACGCAGATCGCCGAGGAGGCTCGCACCGACCCGGAGCTCGTCAAGCAGGCGCCGCACAAGTGCGCCGTGCGCAAGCGCGCCGCCGAAGAGGAGCTCGACGACCCCACCAAGTGGGCGACCACCTGGCGAGCCTACAAGCGCAAGCACGGCAAGGCGTGAGGGTCCCGCTCACCGCAGACCCCGCGGCACGCTCCCGCCGCGCCCGTGTCACGGGCGCGGCGGGAGCGGCCCGCGCCGTGCCGGGAAGCGCGGCGCGGCGATGAAGAAGCTGGGTCTCATCGTCAACCCCATCGCCGGGATGGGCGGCAGGTGCGGCCTCAAGGGCACCGACGGCGCCGAGATCCTGGCCAAGGCCTACGCCCTCGGCGCCGAGCCCGAGGCGCCGTCCCGGGCCGGGCTGGCGTTGAGCCGGCTCGCCGCACTGCGGGACGACCTCGAGATCCTCACCGTCTCGGGGGACATGGGCGAGGCAGAGGCCCTCGAAGCAGGTTTCCGGCCGACGGTGCTGTTCACGACCAACGGCGGCTCCACCAGCGGCGAAGACACCAGGCGCGCCGCCCGCGAGATGGCCGCGGCCGGCGTCGACCTGATCCTCTTCGCGGGCGGCGACGGAACCGCCCGCGACGTCTACGCGGCCGCCGGCCCCGACGCCGTCTGCCTCGGCGTGCCGGCCGGCTGCAAGATCCACTCCGGCGTCTACGGCATCAACCCGCGCAACGCCGGCGAGCTCGCCGCCCTGTACCTCCAAGGCAAGGTCACCAAGGTGAAGCAGGCCGAGGTGATGGACATCGACGAGGAGGCATTCCGCCAGGGCCGCGTCTCGGCCGAGCTGTTCGGCTACCTCACGGTCCCGCAGGACGAGGCCAGGGTGCAGGGCGGTAAGGCAGGCCGCACGCAGACGGACGAGAACGCCCTCAACGCCATCTCCTACTACCTCATGGACAGTTTGGACGCGGACACCCTCTACATCCTCGGGACCGGAGGTACCGTCTTCGGGGTCAAGCAGCGGCTCGGGATCGCCGGGACGCTGCTCGGCGTGGACGTGACGCGCGGCCGTGAGCTGGTCGCCGCGGATGTCACGGAACAGCAGCTCCTCGAGCTGCTCGACGCAGAAGGAGGTATGCGAGCCAGGATCGTCGTCACGGTCATCGGCGGCCAGGGGTACATCTTCGGCCGCGGCAACCAGCAGATCAGCCCGCGCGTCATCGAGCGCGTCGGTCGCGACGGCATCATCGTCATCGCGACCAAGCAGAAGATCGCCGCGCTCGGCGGCAAGCCACTGCTCGTGGACACCGGCAGCGAGGCGACCAACGCCATGCTCACCGGCTACCTGCGAGTCGTCACGGGCTACAACGAGCAGATCGCGGTCAGAGTGTCCGCTTGACCGCCCAGCGCGCAGCATCAGGGGGAAGGGCGTCCGGCACGGACGCGCCGACTAGTCGGAAGTTTTCGCCCTTGAGGCACTCATTTGCGAGGTCTAGCAGGGCTTTTGCCGCCCGCGAGGTGGCGCAGTTCTGTCTACGCGGCGAGCCTGACGCCGAGCA